>CAZRLM010000183.1:0-3898 GCA_964600835.1 uncultured Oscillospiraceae bacterium | reverse complement strand
CCGACACCATGGGCCGTATGCACTCCGACGCGCAGTTCGCCGGCAGCTCCTCCGTGCCCGCGCACGTTGAGATGATGGGCCTGATCGGCATGGGCAACAACCCCATGGTTGGCGCGACTGTGGCTGTGGCCGTGGCCGTTGAAGAAGCTCAGAAGTAATCCGCAAAACCAAAACGCATATCGCCGACGCTTTGAAAAAAACGTCGGCGATTTTTTTGATGTACTGGGGACAATCCGCCGCTCCCGTCACTCCGCGGTGAACTGGGAGGGCGTTTTGCCGGTGTATTGGTGGAACACCTTGGTGAAATAGCTGGAATCGTCATAGCCCACGCAGGCGGATACATCCCGCAGCAGCAGGTCAGGCTTTTCCCGCAGCAGCTTCATGGCCGCTTCCATCCGGCAACGCGTCAGATAAGCATTGAAGGTTGTGTCGCTGTACTTGCGGAACAGGCGGCTCAGGTAGGTCTGGGAAATGCCGATTTCGTCGCATACGCTCTGCATACTCAGAGGCTGCGCGTAATTTTCATTCACATACTTCACCGCATAGTCGTACAGCTCCTGCGTGGACAGCTTCCTGTCCTTGATGTTGCCGCCGTCAAAGAGCAGCGAGTACATTCCCGACACCAAATCGCCATAGGAGGCTGCGCAGCGGATCATGTCGTTAAACTCCGCCAGCGTTTCCTCCAGGCGATTGCTCACCGGCTGATAAACGCCGGCCACCTGATGGATCAGCTGTCTCCCCATATGCCAAACCTGTCGCTGCGGAATCTGCTCCTGCTCCCAGGTGGTGGCCAGGGAAACGAAGTAGTCCTTGATCAGCCGGAACTTGCCGGCGCTGATGAAAAACGACAGCTGCTTGAGGTCGGTCATGGGCAGGCGAAGGCGTTCCTCCGACGTTTTGTCACCGACATAGGGCAGAATCTGATGCCTTCCCACCACCGTTTTTCGATACAGCAGCGTCAGCGCCCATTCGATAAAGGCTGGCAGCGCCTCAATGGCCCGCGCAGTCGGGGTGTAGACGGCCGTCCAGGTGCTCAGGTTCCCGGGCTTTGTCATGTATACGCTCAGGTGCGTCAGGTACTCGTCGATCGCATCCTCCGGCGCAATCAGCACGCACTCGTCGTCATCGCGTCCGCGCAGCACCTGAAAATACTCGTCCCCGGGCTGCACCAGCGCGCTTGCGCCCAGCGCCTTGGAGAGCGTCATGTCCAGATTTCCCCAGCGGATCAGCGCGAAACGGAAGCTCTTGCCGTGATAAAGCTGCGCGGCCTTTTCCACCGAGTAGGGCTGTCCGCAGGCAAGCGCCGGCAGCACCGAAGCCGTCATGTCCGTGTTCTCCGCGTCCAGCTTCGCCGCCACGGCTTTGAGGATTTCCGTCATTTTGGTGATGCTGACAGGCTTGAGCAGGTAATCATCCACACCCGCCTGGATGGCGCCCTGAGCGTATTCAAACTCGCCATAGCCGCTGATAATGACAATATGAATATTCGGTTGCAGCACTCTGGCAGCGCGGGCCAGCTCGATGCCGTTCATGCCGTGCATACTAATATCGGTGATCAGCATCTCCACATTATGCTTTTGCAGGTATTCCAATCCCTGCTCCCCGCTGGCGGCAGTGCATACCACCTGAAACCCCTTGGCAAATTGCTCAATGATGCTGCGCACAAAGCGCAGAGCAGGCATTTCGTCGTCCACAATCAGTACGTGGTACATGGCTTTCCCTCCGTTTCTGTCAGGCGATTATACCATATCCGTCCGGAAAATTCAGCACATTGCCGAATTTTCCAACCATCTGTGCCGGATTTTTCTGAGTGAGCGCCCGATGGCACGGTTTTCGCCTCGGTGCTTCCGAAAAATGCTGGCCCGGCGCATCCAACCGGTGCTATGCTATGGAGGGAATTTTTCGGTTGCTCTGATACGGAGGAGGATGCGTCCATGAAAAAGCTGATTTGGGTCGCGCTGCTGTTCCTGCTGCTGCCGCTGTCGGCCGGGGCGGGCACGCTGTCGGTTTCGCCGGACGCGCTGACGCTGACGGAGGCGTTGGCGCAGTGCGCGGACGGGGACATAATTGAGCTGTCGGACGGCGTTTACGCGGAGCCGGAGGAAGCTTTTCCGCTGACGGTGAGCCGCGCTGTGACAATCCGGGCGGCGGCCGGCGCGCATCCGGTCATCGACGCGCCGGCGTTCAAGGCGGCGTTCCGGGTGGAAGCGGCGGGCGTGACGCTGCAGGGGCTGGACATTCGCTTCCGCCGCACGGGCGTTTACGCCGTCGGCAACGACATGACGCTGGAGAACTGCGCCCTGTCCCTGGCGGAGGAGGCATGGCGAACCTCCTCCTGCGGTATATGGTGCGGAGGCGTCGAGCGCATGACCCTGCGGGAATGCGCCTTCACCGGCTGCGGCGTATCGCTGGCCGGGCCGCCCCTCAGCGAGAGCAGCGTTGGCAAGCCCGTGCTGACCGGCCTGTTTGAGGTGGGTGAGGAGGTCGCGTACTTCACCTCGCATCGCATCGAGGACTGTACCGTCAACGGCAAGCCGCTGTTCTATGCCGTCAAGCAGGAGACGGTGGTGGTGCCGGAGGACGCGGGCGAGGTCATCTGCTGCGACTGCGGCGAGGTGATCGGCCGCGGACTGGATGTGTCCGACTGCTCCATGGGCATGGTGCTGACCTACAACAAGCGCGTCGAGCTGGAAAATTGCCGTGCGGATCGCTGCGGCGTATTCGGCATTTATGTGGCGAAATGCGAGAGCGGCCGATTGATCGGCTGCTCGGCGGAACAAACCAACCATGGTCTGGACATCCGTGCCAGCCGAAGCTTCGAACTGGTGGATTGCGCAGCGACGAACTGCGATCAGGGGCTGTTTTTCTCCCTGGTGGAGGACAGCGTCATGATGGGCTGCCGAGTCAGCGGCACAGGCCAGGGGTATTTCATGGCGGCGGGCCATGGAAACACGCTGCTCGACTGCACGGCCACGGCGTGCGAGAACGGCTTCAACCTGCAAAAGGAAGGCCATGTGCTGATGAGCGGCTGCGCAGCGGAGGAATGCACGGTCTGCGGCGTGCGCCTGGACGCCACGCCCACGGCGTTCACGGGAAATACGCTGCGGAACAACTGGGTAGCCGTGATGGCCTACGGGGACGTTTCCTTCGACGTGGCCGATAACCTGTTCGAGGGGAGCGGCTGCTGCGGGCTGTACCTGCGGGACATTGCCTTCAGCCGCTTCAGCGGCAATGATTTTACCGGCAGCGAGGGGCTTGACGTGCAGGCAACGGGGACGTTGGGCGGCAGCGTGTGGGTCGGAAACAAGCTGTCTTTGCCTGTTGATTTTTCCGGGGCAACGGATACCTTTTCCATGACGAACTGATAGGGGTACTGGATTTTCCCAACGCGTGTGTACGAATATCCTGCTTTCCACGCCGAAAAAAATGATAGGATAGGGTTGCTCAAAAGCACCAATTCAGGATGAGAGGAGCAAGAAACATGAAGAAATGGATGAGATTGCTTGTAGGAATCATGGCCGTCATGCTGCTGGCCGTCCCCGCGCTGGCGGAGGAAACCGCTCGCCCGAGCATCACCGCGCACAAGGCCAATGGCGTTGTGATCGACGGCAGCCTGGAAGAGTGGAACCTGGACAGCCCCGCCGTGGTGGCTGACGCTGCGCAGATTATCCGGGATGCGGTGTTCTGGCAGGGCCCCAACGACTGCTCCGCCAAGTTCTATCTTTCCTGGGACGAGGAAAACCTGTATATGGCGGCCGATGTGACCGAGGATACGCCCCTGGGCGCGATTGAAATGCTGCCGATCGACGGCGAGGACAACCTGAAGCTGTACATTTCCACCGATCCCAGCGCCGATCCCGAGCGTCAGGAGTACGGCACCAACGACTTTCTGGTGTAC
>CAZRLM010000182.1:0-3961 GCA_964600835.1 uncultured Oscillospiraceae bacterium | reverse complement strand
CGATCGGCCGGTTCTCCGCGTCGTAGGCGAAGCTCGTGCCGTAGTGCGTGTAGTTCGGCCCCTGCTATTTCCCCTGAATGTGACCGGAATGCCGCTCAATCAACGAAAAGGCGGAGCTTCCGAAAAAGCTCCGCCAAAGATATAAAGGTCAAATCCAGGAGTTACTTCATTTCACGATAGATGAAATAGTAGTCTGTCTGGTGAATTTTTTTGATCATGTGCTGGGGCAAAGATTGACCTTTCGCTACGGGGATGAATTGATACTCTGAAATCATCTGTAACGATGAATTCTCTGCGTACACATAGTATTGTAAACTGAAGCCAAAGGGGAAAAAGCTGGTATCAATGCTGATTTTACATCTGATCACTTGCTCCTTTCGGATGTAAGCAGTAAGCCGGGTGCAAGGTGGCTCTCCGTTTGCGCATCGTGAAAACAGTCCATAGATTGATACTTCTTCATTCCAATTCAGCAGGAAATGATCCTCATCCTGTTCGGAATGCTGCAAGTCATCGGTATAAACTCTTTTTGAGCATAGCAGATGACCTGCGCTATCAAAGGAGTATTCAAAATATCCTTGGGGCGAGGTGGGCAAATGCAACCGAAGCTTACCTTTTTGAACGTTGGAAATCAGCTCATGTTCTGGAGATAGCTCATAATTTCCTTTGGATGTCAGATTCCTCCCCAGTGTCGAATAAACTAAGGTTGCAGCATCCTGACGATTGCGGTCGCGCAGGCTTTTTAGAGAAACCTTCTCCTTTGAAAAACGTTGGATAATATCTGAAACCAACAGCAATTCTTTGTCCATACGAGCCTCCCTATGCTGTCTGGCTGCTTTCATTAACAAGCTGGTGCAATAGACTGGAGCGAAAGACTGGAGCCTCCGAAGAGGCTCCAGCGGTTACCATATCATCTGGATAAATGGAAGAACTGTCTGCAAAGCTCGACTGAAGCCGCTTCTCGCTGCTTCATTTCCGCTTCAAACCCTTTGCTTTCACCCGCTTGAATGGCAGCCTTGAGCGCCAACGCCCCCTGTTGTTTGTGCTCCCATAAGCGCACGCGCTCTTCATCAAAACGGAATTTTCCCGAATGACCGCTAAAGCAGCTTGCTGCGTAACGGCATTGTTCTGCATAATGCGATAGAGCGCGCAGAGCCTCTGCTGGACGGTCAAGCGAAAGATATGCAAACGCTGTTTCGCTGATATCAACGCCCAATGGAATTCCTTGATAGGTGTCCGCCTTCAATTGCACCAGTTGTTCAGACTTCCCCAAAAAGTCCCCAAGGTCATCATTTGTGGGCAAAAGCGGAAGAACGATCTGCTGAAAATAAGGTAAAATAGCAGCAACCTGTTCTTCAAATGGCTGGCGAAAATCTATCAAATAACGATTTAACCCCACACTGCGGACATAAGATTCCAAATAGAGGCGATTTCCAAGGAATAGTCTTTGGGCTGAAGATAACTCCTTCTGAATTGGCCCAAAGAAAGAACCGAAATCTACATCTAATTCATTGATAGCTCCCGCGCGGCCCAGATCCAAAGAAATGCAGACGACATACTTCCCCTCGAGGCTGCATTTCCACACCGCATTATATCTCGAGAAATAGCCGTATGGAGCAAGCATTTCCAGTATTTTTGACGAAATATACTTGCGTTTTTCAGTAGCTGTCATCGCAAATCACCTTCGCTTTCATTAATATGCATAGTTAGGCGCGGGATACCCCAGAGCGAAAGAGACACCGAAAAGTAGAAGCGCAAAAACCCCTACAAGGCTACCATCCCTGCTTGGCTGCATAGAATAGTTACTTGCTCCCGAGCGTTCAGGCTCAGAAACTACGACCGGTGCAGGCCGAATGGCGCAAGGCTTTGATGTTTCATACCAAATGATTCCATCTCCTTCTGACCAGTATGTAATGTTCATGGCTGTTAATGCATCATAGATGCTTTTTCTCGGCACAGCCTCGCCTGGATGCAATCTGGCGTCGCCCAGTTCTTTTCTGTTATCACCATTAGAAATCTGGCCGTCAATATACGATTGAAGTTGCCACAGCGCACGATCTGTATACTTGAAAGGGTTGCGCAGAAAGCCTGCCATGTGAGGCTTGACCTCCCACACTTCACCGGACGAAGGATTTATCAAATCTACTCTGCCCATTCTCGACTCATCCCCATATTTGTAAACTCCCCATTCTTTTTTAACTCCCGGATGCGTTACTATGAAATCTTCTTGAACCAGCATATGATAATAGCCAAACCAAGGATCAAGTCCATCATAGTCAACGCCCATCACAGGGTTGTTAATACAGTAGCAGAATTGATTGTTTGGGAACAGCACGTAACCGCTGTTCAAATTTGCATCCGCGCTGATGAACCGTCCCCAAATCGGATTGTAATATCTGCTCCTGAGGTAATACAGCCCCGTCTCCTCGTCATACACATACCCGCGGTACCTGAACGGGTTGAGCGTGCCAAGCGTGTCAGCCATCAGGCCGGTTTTGCTGATCGGCTTGCCCCACGCGTCGTACCTGTATTCTACCACCACGGTGCCATTCGCATTCAGCATGGCGATCACGTCACCTTGCAGGTTGTAGGCGTAGGAGTAGAGCAGGCCATTGTAGGCGACCATGGCGGGCTTGTTCTGCTCATCGTAGAAGAAGTGCATGAAGTCGCTGCCGCGCGTCAGGTGAACGATGTTCTTGCCATGGAGCGTGTACTCGGTCGCGTCCAGGTAGGCGAGGTCTTTCTGGGAGAGCGGGTTCAGGGAATGGACGGTGATGGAGACCGTTTTCTGCACCCGTATTGTCTAAAGGGGTGGAGTCTCCAAGGGAGCTCCACCGGCAGTGGTAAACGGTGCGTTATTTGCACTCATAGCAACGTGTGAAACGAATCAGAAAGATTTTCATACCATTCTTCGTCGTTCTCGCTCTGTGCATGATGCAGGGCATTCGTGAGGGCGGTCTTGAGCAAATGAGCAGGAATTTTCATTATACGATGGTTGATCACTTCAATTCCAGGCCAATTCAAATCTTTATACCATTCAAGTAATTGCGGAAGAAAAGGAATCAGTTCGTCATCACTTAACGCAGACAAAAGGTTAGCGCAATTCTCCCAGCAATCCTGCTTTTGAAATGGAAGGATCAAATGACTGACATCGGCGGATGAAATTTTGAGCTTTGCCATATTGCGGCGCTGCTCCTCTATGGGCAAATGCCAGCTCAGGGAATTTATGTCAATCAATGTCGTATTCCTCCTTTTATAGGACATTACTGAGCCAAGGAAAACAAGAGAACAGTATAAGCATGAGGATTTTCATTGGCGGTTTCCCTGGTACTTTTCCACTCTTCCATGGTTGCATATATAACTGGTATAACAGATATGTGCGTCCCATGGTCGTTAACCGCCATCAGAATTCCTGTTGAGTTGACAGCCTCCAGCGTTGTTCGGAACGCTCGACCATTCTCTGGCGGAACAAGTGAGAAAGAAAGCCCCTCATCGGTTTCGCGTGGGGTTAAATTGCGAAAAGTACGGCCCCCGTAACGATAGATATATGTAGGCCCGTTGTCACGGCTTTTCTCTTTTGATCTCTCCTCCACTTTGCTTTCTGGTCTCGTGAGCGCATTGGTGATTACACCATAAAGGAGAATGCTCAGTCCCCCTAAAACACCTATTAGATCACCATACGGCATTGGCCCATCTGACTGAGAAGCCTGTTGGAAGAAGTAATAAGCATCTGCGAACTCGCAACCATCAGGATCATACTTGTCAACAGGAGCATTTAAACAATATGCATAGGCATTATGAGAACCGATTTTTTCTACAATTCCTAAAACAATATCCGCGTTGACAAACCTGCCCCACGTCGGGTTATAATACCTGCTCCGAAGGTAATACAGCCCGGTTTCCTCATCATACACATACCCGCGATACCTGAACGGGTTGAGCGTACCCAATGTAGTTGCCAAGG
>CAZRLM010000181.1:0-3967 GCA_964600835.1 uncultured Oscillospiraceae bacterium | reverse complement strand
GACAACATCGTCCTGCGCACCCACACCAGCCCCATGCAGGCCCGCACCATGCTGACCCGCAAGCCGCCGATCCGCGTCATCTGCCCCGGCCGCGTCTATCGCGCCGACGAGGTGGACGCGACCCACAGCCCGGTGTTCCATCAGATGGAGGGCCTGGTGGTGGACAAGGACGTGAACATGGCCGACCTGCGCGGCACGCTGAACGCCTTCGCCGAGCGGCTGTACGGCAAGGGCATCACCACCCGGTTCCGCCCGAGCTTCTTCCCCTTCACCGAGCCGTCCACCGAGGTCGATCTGACCTGCGCGGCCTGCCATGGCAAGGGCTGCCGCGTCTGCAAGGGCACCGGCTGGATTGAGGTGCTGGGCGGCGGTATGGTCAACCCCAAGGTGCTGGAAATGTGCGGCATCGACTCCACGGTTTATTCCGGCTTTGCCTTCGGCATCGGCCTGGAGCGTATCACCATGCAGCGCTATGGCATCCCCGATATGCGCCTGCTCTACGAGGGCGATATGCGCTTCCTGGGCCAGTTCCGCTGATCGGCCGCCCGTTATTCAGCATGATGAAGGAGGAATGAAGGCATGAAGGTGCCTATGCAATGGATCAATGACTACGCGAAGATTCCCGTCGGCGCGCAGGAATATCAGGACAAAATGATTATGATCGGCGACGGCGTGGAGGGCTATGAGGAGCTGGGTGCGGAGATCGACCATGTGGTGGTGGGCCGGGTGCTTACCTGCGTCGACCATCCCAACAGCGATCACCTGCACTGCACCACCGTGGACGTGGGCGGGGAGGAGCCGCTGCACATCGTCTGCGGCGCGCCCAACTGCCACGCGGGAATGCTGACGGCGGTCGCCCTGAACGGCGCGCACCTGCCCGGCGGCGTGAAGATCAAGAAGGGCAAGATGCGCGGCGAGGTCAGCGAGGGAATGCTGTGCTCCTCCGAGGAGCTGGGCGTGCCGGTGGAGCTGTATCCCTCCGTCGGCGCGGCGGGCATTCTGGAATTCACGGAGGATTATCCCCTGGGCGCGGACGTGAAGCCGATCCTGGGCATTGACGATACCGTCGTCGACTTCGAGGTGCTGGCCAACCGACCAGACTGCCTGAGCGTGTGGGGCATCGCGCGGGAAACCGCCGTCGCCTGCGGCACGGAGTTCCACAAGCCGGCCATCACCGTCACCGAGTGCGGCGGCGACGTGCACGATTATGTGAAGGTGGACGTCGAGGCGCCCGATCTCTGTCCGCGCTACATCGCCCGCGTGATCAAGGACGTGCGCGTCGGGCCAAGCCCGATGTGGCTGCGCAAGTACCTGCACGGCGCGGGGATGCGCTCCATCAACAACGTGGTGGACATCACCAACTTCATCATGCTGGAGACGGGCCACCCGATGCACGCCTTTGACCTGGACATGGTGGAGGGGCATCACATCATCGTGCGCCGCGCGGTGGAGGGCGAGCACATCACCACCCTGGACGGCAAGCCGCATCCGCTGACCGCCGGACAGCTGGTCATCTGCGACGCGGAGAAGCCCTCCTGCGTCGCGGGCATCATGGGCGGCGAGGAGAGCGAAATCACCGAAAAGACCCACACGATGATGTTCGAGTGCGCCGTGTTCGACCGGGCCGCGACCCGCGTTACCAGCCGCGCGCTGGGCATCCGCACCGAGTCCTCCGGGCGGTTCGAGAAGGGCGTTTCCGTCAAGACGGCCATGGAGGCCATGCAGCGCGCCTGCCAGATGATCAACGAGCTGGACGCGGGCGACGTGGTCAGCGGCGTGATCGACCTCTATCCGCAGCCCGAAAAGCAGCAGGTGGTGACCGCCTCCTGCGCGCGCATTGCCAAGCGCACCGGCGTGGAGATTCCCCCCGAGGAGATTGAGCGTATCCTGACCGCGCTGCACTTCGGCGTGAAGCGCGAGGGCGACGCGCTGACCGTCACCGTGCCGGACTTCCGGCAGGACATCGAGAGTGGCGAGGCCGACCTGGCCGAGGAGGCGCTGCGCGTTTACGGCTACGACAAGATTCCCTCGACGCTCCTGCGCGGCGAAACCACCCCCGGCGGTCGCTCCGACGCGATGCGCCTGAAGGATGAGGTCGGCCGCGTGCTGACCGGCCTGGGCTTCTATGAAATCATGAATTTCTCCTTCGTCAGCCCCAGGCAGACGGAGAAGCTGGGCCTGGACGCGGATGATCCCCGGCTGCATATGCTGCCCATCCGCAACCCGCTGGGCGAGGATACGTCGGTCATGCGCACCACCCTCGTGCCGGATATGCTTGCCACCCTGGCGCTGAACATGAACCATGGCAACGAGGCCGCGCGGCTCTATGAGACGGCCGCGGTGTTCGACCCCGACCATCGCACGGAGGAAAACCTGCCCCGGGAGACGCGGAAGCTGTGCCTGGGCCTGTACGGCAAGACCGCCGATTTCTACGCCTTGCGCGCCGCGGTGGAGCGTCTGCTGGGGAGCCTGGGCATTGAGGCGACTGTCGAGGCGGGCGGCGACGTGTACTATCATCCGGGCCGCCGCGCAGTGATGAAGCAGGGCGATGCGGTCGTCTGCGCGCTGGGCGAAATTCATCCCGCCGTCCGTGAACGGTTCGATATGCCGTCCCGCGCCTACGTCGCCGAGCTGGATATGAGCGTGCTGGCCGCGCTGCGCCGCCCGATGGGCGAGGTGAAGCCGATGCCGCGTTACCCTGCCGTAACCCGCGACCTGTCGCTGGTGATGGCGGAGGGCACCCCCGTCGGCCCGCTGATGGCGGACATGGCGAAGGCCGCCGGTTCCATCCTCGAGGATGCGCGGATGTTCGACGTGTACCGTTCCGCGCTGCTGGGGCCGGACAAGAAGTCGGTCGCGTTCTCCTTCGTGCTTCGCGGTGCGGATCACACGCTGATGGAGGCGGAGGTCGCCAAGGCGATGGAGAAGGTGCAGAAGGTTGCTGCGGAAAAGTATGGCGCGGTGATTCGCGGATAAAAAAACGCTATATAAAAGGGAGCCGCTGCCTGAGCTTCGCGCTGGCAGCGGCTCCTTTCGGATTGTAGCTGAACCCTGGGAGGTGTCGGAGGGCCTCGCAAGGTCCTCTGACTGTAATCGTATCCGCCGGGTTTCCTGGCGGGGCGGGTCGTTTTTTCGCCTTAGCGAAAAAAATCCTTACAAATTCGACGGCCGGGAGCAACGCGACCAGTCGAATTTGCGCCGCCCGCAGGCGGCTTCCTCCCCAACTCAAAAAAGTGGCCGCAGCCACTTTTTTGAAGCGCCCTTAGTACGCCTTGGCGAAGTACATCACCTTGTCGGCCTTCTTGCCGCAGCACACGCAGGTGTCGCCGCAGCGCTCGCCCTCCTGATCGAAGGGCATATTGCGCGAGGAGGCGTTGAAGCGCTCCTTGATCGCGTCCTCGCAGGCGCGGTCGCCGCCCCACATGGCCTTGGCAAAGCCGGTTTCCACCGCCTCGCCCAGCTCTTCCATATTGTGCACCACATGGGTGTGCTCGTCGCGGAAGGCGCGGGCCTGCGCCAGCAGCGTCTTTTGGATGTCTGCCAGCAGCTCGGTGAGCGCGTCGGCCAGCCCCTCCAGGGGCAGGGTGGTCTTTTCGCACAGGTCGCGGCGGAAGGCGGTCACCACGCCGTTCTCCAGGTCGCGCGGCCCCAGCTCCAGCCGGACGGGCACGCCCTTCAGCTCCCAGTCGTTGAACTTGAACCCGGCGGAAACCGTATCCCGGTCGTCGAGCTTGACGCGGAAGCCCGCGGCCTTCAATTCGTCCGCCAGCTTCTGGCTGGCCTCCAGCACGCCGGGCTTATGCGCGGCGATGGGCAGCACCACCGCCTGAATGGGCGCGACGTTGGGCGGCAGGCGCAGTCCGCGGTCGTCGCCGTGGGTCATGATGATCGCGCCGATCAGCCGGGTGGAAACGCCCCAGCTCGTCTCGTGCACATAGGTCAGCTTGCCTTCCTTGTTCTGGTACTG
>CAZRLM010000180.1:0-4021 GCA_964600835.1 uncultured Oscillospiraceae bacterium | reverse complement strand
GGAACACGATCTTCTGCGTCTTGCTCACCGGACGGAGCTGCTCCATCACGATCTGCCGCTCCTTCTTGGTGGTCAGCGCCTTCATGATCGGGGGCTGAATGACAGGCACCAGCGCCATGTAGCTGTACGCCGCCACAGCGATCGGCCCCAGCAGATGCGGAGCCAGCTTGCCGGTCAGCCAGATGGCCGTCGGGCCGTCAGCGCCGCCGATAATGCCGATCGCGCCGGCCTCCTTCGGCGTGAAGCCCAGCAGGCTCGCGCCGATAAACGTCACAAAGATGCCCACCTGCGCCGCCGCGCCCAGCAGCAGCGTCCGGGGATTGGCAATCAGCGGCCCAAAGTCCGTTGTCGCGCCAACGCCCAGGAAGATCAGGCAGGGGTAAATGCCCAGCTTCACGCCCAGATACAGGTAGTCCAGCAGGCCGGGGGCAATTTCCCGCCCAGCCGCCGCGATCGGCATTCCTGTCGAGGTAAACACCTGTCCGGCGCTGAGGAACGCGTCCTTCAAAATAATCGTGCAGGTCGCGCCGTTGCCGGCCATGTAGTCCATCACTGTGCTCAGGGAAACCAGCTCGCTGGATACTACGCCAGTCGACCCGGTGATCTGGCCGATCAGCTGACCGGCCTCATTGAGCACGCCGCCCGCCTGGTTAACCAGATAGGTCGCCGCGTCTCCCACCAGATCGGACGCGTTGATCAGCACGGCTCCGCCGAACAGACTCCAGTTTGCATGGCCGCCCGCGAAGAGCTCCTCGTGGTACACCTCGCTGCCCAGCAGGTTCGTCAGCAGCATACCGAAGGCGATGGGCAGCAGCAGCAGCGGCTCAAACTGCTTGACAATGGCCAGATACATCAGCACACAGGCGATGCCGACCATAATCAGCGCCTTGGGATCTGCCGCAAACGCCGCGATACCGGAGGACGCGTACAGATCCGACAAGGTTTGCAGAACGTCGATTTGCATCGTATCAACTCACTTTCCAGCTGTCCGTACCGGGAAACGCCTTACGCCAGAACGACCAGAACGTCGCCCGCGTTGACGGACGCGCCCTTGGCCACCACCACCTGCGCCACGGTGCCATCCTTGGGCGCAGGAATCTCGTTCTCCATCTTCATGGCTTCCAGCACGCACAGGGCCTGACCATTTTTGACCGTGTCGCCGGCCTTGACCTTCACGTCCAGGATGGTGCCGGGCATGGGCGCCTTCACGGGAGAGCCACCGGCGACAGGCGCGGCGGCCTTCGGCGCAGGCGCGGCAGCAGGAGCCGCGGCGGGCGCGGCCACAGGGGCGGCGACGGGCGCAGCGGCACGGACGGGCGCGGCGGAGGGAACGCCGCCGACTTCTTCCACTTCAACTTCGTAGGACTGGCCGTTGACGGTGATATTGAACTTACGCATGGATGAACTCCTCCTTACAAATTCTTGATCATCAGATGAATCAGGGATGTTCCGTCTCAGAATCGGCTGTACGCCTGTTCCTCCCGACCGGCGCGCTGCCAGGCGGGGGCGTTCGTCACGCGGCGGACGCGGCGCACGGTGAACGCGGCGCCGTCCTCCATCATCGCGGCCACGGCGGCGGTGATCACGGCGATCAGCGCGTCGTCCTGCGCGGGCGCGGGCGCGGCGGCCGACGCTTGCGCGACAGGAGCCGGAGCCGGGGTCGGGGCAGGCTCAGCCTTCTTGCGGGGCTGGGTCGCGATGGTAATCAGCTTGATCAGGCCGATCAGCACCACCAGGCCACAAAAGACGATCGCAATGCCGATGAGCGCGACGATCAGGCCAAAGGTCAATGTACTCATGCTTGGACACGTTCCTTTCCGTTACAGCGGCAGGTTGCCGTGCTTTTTCGGCGGATTGCTGTCCCGCTTGGAGGCGAGCATCTCCAGGGCGGCAATCACATACTTGCGGGTTTCTACGGGGTCGATCACGTCATCGACCATCCCAGCCTGCGCGGCGGACACGCCATCCGCCACCTCAGAGGCAAACTTCGCCTCCAGCGCCTCGCGGCTTTCCAGCGCAGGCCGCTTGTCGGCCTTCAGGTCGTCCACATAGAGCACCTGCACCGCCGCCTCGGGCGTGAGGGCGGAAATCACCGCGCCCGGCCACGCGTAGGTCACGTCGGCGTTCGCCTTGCCACCCATGGCGACATAGGCCTGGCCAATGGCGTTGCCCACCACAACGGACACCTTTGCGGTCGTCGCCTCGGCATAGGCGTAGAGCAGCTGCGCCGCGGTGATCATCGTCCAGGACTGCGCCTTCGCGTCCGGCACGGCGACGCCCTTGCTGTTCACCAGGCTGATCACCGGCAGGTTGTAGCAGTCACACAGGCGGATGAACCGCGCGGCCTTGGCACAGGCGGCGGGCGTCAGCATCCCGTCGTTCTCCTTCGCGTCGCTGACAACCAGGCCGACGCTGCGGCCGCCCACGCGGGCCAGCGCCACGCGCAGCGCCTTGCCCCAGTCCTTGTACAGCTCCACATAGGAAGCCGCGTCCGCCATCGCGCCCAGCAGCCCCGCCGCGTCGGCAGCGTCCACCGCGGGCAGAATGCGGTTCATATCGTCGGTATCGACAATGGGCGCGTCCTCGGCGTTGCAGCCGGGCAGCAGATCCAGCACCTGCGCCGCCAGCGCAATCGCCTCGTCCTCGGTTTCGCAGGTCAGAGAAACGCCGCCCTGCTCCGCCATGACCTTCGCGCCGCCCAGCGCCTTTGCGTCATAGTCCTTGCCGGTCATCGCGCTGACGACCTTCGGGCCGTACACCATCAGCTGACCGACCGACGCGGCCTCGATGGACACGTCCGCCAGCTGCGCGATCATCGCCGCGCCGCCCACGACCGGGCCAAGCACCAACGCGATCATCGGGCACACGCCGCTCATCCGGGCCATCCGGGCGTAAATCCGGGCATAGGCGTTCATCGCCGCCGCGCCCTCGTCCACGCGCACACCGGCGCTGTCGCACAGCGCAACCACCGGCGCGCCGGTCTTTTGCGCCAGATCAAGGATCTTGCAGATCTTCTTGGCCTGTATCTCCCCCATCGCGCCGCCATGGACGGTGAAATCCTGCGCGAAAACATACACCGGCCGATCCTGCACCGTGCCGTAGCCGGTCACGACGCCCGCGTAGTCCTCCTTGCGGGACACCAGCGCATCCGTCTCGACAAAGCTGCCCTGATCCAGCAGCTTCTGCACCCGCTCGCGCGCCGTCAGCTTCCCGGCCGCGCGCTGCTTGGCAATGCGCTCCGCGTCTCCCCGCAGGATGGCTTCCTTCCGGGCCATGACCTGTTTGAGATCCTGCGTGTTGCTCATTTCAAAATCTCCCTCCATGCTGTAAACCCGCCCTGGTAGGCGGGGTCATAGTAAAGTGGTTCCAATTTTGACCCAATTTCTCATATTCTCTATTCCCTCCTATTTCCCTGCCTGTTGTTGAAATTTTGTCAAAATTTCGTTTCCTATTTGTTCATGCAAAACCCCGGAACGCTTTCGTTGCGCTCCGGGGTTTCAGACTGGCGCTCTGCGTCAGCGGGGACACTCGACATAATGCTCTGACGTAACCATGCAGCGTTCCGGCACGGCCTTGGCGCACGCTTCGGTCGCGTAGGGGCAACGGGTATGGAACACACACCCTTCCGGCGGCGAAATCGGCGAGGGCAGCTCGCCCTTGAGGACGATCCGCTCCCGCTTGTCCCGCGGGTCAATGGAGGGCACGGCGGACATCAGCGTCTGCGTGTAAGGATGCGTCGGATGGGCAAACAGCTCGTCCGTGGGCGCTTCCTCCACCAGATGACCCAGATACATCACGCCCACCCGGTCGGAGATGTATTTGACCATGCTCATGTTATGGGCGATGAACAGGTACGTCAGCCCGCGCTGCTGCTGCAAATCCTTGAGCAGGTTGATAATCTGGCTCTGAATCGACACGTCCAGCGCGGAAACAGGCTCGTCGCACACGATGATCTTCGGCTCCAGAATCAGCGCCCGCGCCAGACCGATGCGCTGCCGCTGGCCGCCGGAAAACTCGTGGG
>CAZRLM010000179.1:0-4032 GCA_964600835.1 uncultured Oscillospiraceae bacterium | reverse complement strand
ATGCGCATGATCATCGTGCTGATGATGGTGCTGAGCCTCGGTAATGTGCTGAATGCCGGCTTTGACCAGGTATACAACCTGTACTCCAAGCAGGTTTACTCCACCGGTGATATCATCGACACCTTTATCTACCGACTCGGCTTGATCCAGCAGCAGTTCGGCCAGTCCACTGCCATGGGTATGTTCAAGTCTGTTGTTTCCACGTTCTTTATCTCTGTCAGCTATTACTGCGCCTACAAGTTTGCTGACTACAGAATTTTTTGATGAAGGGGGAAACACAAATGGTAGAGTCCAAGAAATTCGGTTCAAAGCTGTTTGTCGTGCTCAATTTTCTGATTCTCGGCATTCTGGCCGCATCCTGCCTGATCCCGCTGATCCATGTATTTGCCATCTCCTTGTCGGATAAATCCTCTGCCGGCGGCGGTCTGGTCACCCTGTGGCCTGTCAACTTTACTCTGGAAAGCTACAAGTATGTGCTGTCCCGCGCACCCTTCTGGACGTCCATGCTTGTCTCGGTCAAGCGCGTTGTGATCGGCGTGACCATCAATATGTTTTTCTGCATCATCAGCGCTTACCCCCTGAGCAAGGAAAGGGATCAGTTTAGAGGCCGTACCGTTTATGCGTGGTACTTCTTCCTGACGATGCTGATTTCCGGCGGCCTGATCCCGCTGTATATGGTCATCAACATGACGGGCCTGAAGAACACCTTCTGGGCCCTGGTCATCCCTGGCGCCGTGCCGGTGTACAATATCATCCTGCTGCTGAACTTCTTCCGCCAGACGCCCCGCGAGCTGGAAGAGGCCGCTATCATGGACGGCGCAAGTCAATGGCGCATCCTGTGGCAGGTGTTTGTTCCGACCTCCACGGCGGCCCTGGCTACGATCGCCCTGTATTCCACCGTGTATCACTGGAACGAGTGGTTCAACGGCATCATCTACATGGCTGATCCCAATCAGTATCCGCTGCAGAGCTATTTGCGCACCATCGTGATCGACCAGAAGCTGACCCAGATGGGCGCGGGCGACTGGGAGGCGCTGGCGCTCGTGTCGGACAAGACAGTCAAGTGCGCGATGATCTTTGTGGCCTCTATCCCGATGCTGGCGCTGTATCCCTTCCTGCAGCGTTACTTTGTCAAGGGCATGGTGCTCGGTTCCGTGAAGGGCTGACGCGCCGGATTCATAGCCTGTTCAACTCCGCGGTGCTTTATGTGAGTGCTGCGGAGATTTTCCATATGAAACGTTGATGAACTTCGCGCAGCCAACAGCACAAAAGTCCTGAAAGGAGAAGGCCGCATGAGCAAAAAGCGTACCTCTCTGAGAAAGAGTGTCTTTGTCCGGTTGCTGGTAATCACCATTACCGCGGTGCTTATGTTCTACGGCATCGGCGTGGCCATCAACTCCATGGGCTTTCGGAATGTTTATACACAGCTTGTCAACCAGGCCAATGCGGACGCGGTCTATATGGCAGGCGATCTGAACAACGATATTGAAGCGTTGGGGTTTTTCTGCCGGGAATTGTACAATGACAAATCCCTGATGAAGTACGTTCTGCTCTACGACTCTCTAAGCGACTATCAGCGAATGGTGCTGGTTAAGGATTTGTTCGGCAAAGGCTACGAGGTCAGACGGTTCTCGCAGATCGCGGAGAATCTGAAGATCATGATCCCCCTCAGAAACAAATGCATCACTGCCGGCGTAGACTCCATTGAGGAGCTGGACACTGCGGAGTGGCGCGACCTGCTCAGCCAGTCCCAGCGCGG
The DNA here is from genome assembly GCA_964600835.1 of uncultured Oscillospiraceae bacterium. Lineage (GTDB taxonomy): Bacteria > Bacillota > Clostridia > Christensenellales > Aristaeellaceae > UBA11524. The sequence goes on along the minus strand of CAZRLM010000179.1, from coordinate 2,273 downwards.
CACGGTCAGCGTGGTGGAGCGGAACGGCTCCCTATGGCTGACCATGCCGCGAATAGAGCGTTACCAGCCGCCGATGATCATTGCGCTGGAGGTTTCGACGTCGCGTTTGCTCACACGACTGACCGACATCTCAAGCGAACGGACGGACGCCATCCTGCTGCTGCGCGATGACGGGACGATCCTGCTGGGCACGAATGAGGGGATTGATATCTTCCATCACGATACCGCAGGCGAGGAAAACAAGGACAAAATCCGTGCTGAAGCGCGCGTGGACAAGCTTGGCATGACGTTGGTTTTTTACCGGCAGATTGACCGTCAGCTGGGGCCGTTTGTCAATTACCGCGCTTCCCTCTGGCTGCTCACGCTGGTCGCGTTGGGACTGCTCGCTACCTACCTGGCCTATTATCGCAACTATATTCTCCGCCCGGTGGACGAGATGCTGGACACCATCATTGCCACAACGGCCACAGGGCAAAATCGCCTGAATCCGCGCAACAGTTCAAACTTTGATGACATCTATGCCGAATTCAATCACATGATTGAACATATTGAGGATCTGACGTCTCAGGTCTATGAGGAGCAGATTCGTGCGCAGCAGGCGGAGCTGAAGCAGCTGCAGCTTCAAATTGACCCGCATTTTCTGTTCAACTCGCTGTATCTGGTGTATCGCATGGCGCAGTCTGACGGTCATACCACCATTGCGGAGCTTAGCCTGAACCTGAGCAAGTATTATCGCTATATCACCAAAATGCCGCAGCAAATCGTGTCGCTGAAGGATGAAGTCGATCATGTGATGAACTATATGGAGATTCAACGCATCCGTTTCTCGCCGCGGATTACGATCGACGTACAACCTCTGCCCGAAGAAATCGCAGATGAGCAGATTCCCTCCCTAATCATCCAGCCGATTGTGGAAAATGCGTTCCAGCACGGCGTAAAGGATATTGTTTCGGGCGGCATTGTATCAATGCGCTACCTCTACACGGACAGGGAAATTCAAGTGATTGTGTCCGACAACAGCGGCCGCATGGGCGAAAAGGAAGTTCAGGCCCTGTGGGAAAAGGTACGCGCGCATGATGCGCCTGAATCCGATGCGCTGCGCAATCTATATCGCCGGTTACAGCTTTATTATGGCAATGATCATGGTCTTGAATTGAAGAGCGTCAATAACAGTCTGACGGCCATACTGACCTTTGTACGGGGGAGGCGATCGTTCTGAAACAGATTCTGATTGTAGACGATGAAATCCTGATTGCGAATGGTCTGAAAGAGATGCTGTCGCGGGTGATGATCGGAAAGGCACAGGTGCAGGCCTGCTATTCAGGCGCCGAGGCGTTTGACGTCATGAAAAAACAGCCGATTGATGTGCTGATGACAGACATCAATATGCCTGATTTCTCCGGTCTGGAGCTTCACAGCCGGGTCATGACGCTACAGCCGGACTGCCGCGTCATCTATCTAACGGGCTATTCCGAGTTTGAGTACGCAAGGCAGGCCCTTGACCAGCACGCGTTCGCCTATGTGCTGAAGGGCGAGGGGGACGACACGATCATTCAAACGGTCAGCCGCGCTTTGCTACAGACTCGTCGCGCCAATGAACCGGCAGAGGAGAATCTGACGCCTGCCTCCCAGCCCGAGCAGCAGGATCCTGCCGGTATGCCGTGGATCCCGGAACTGATGAAATACATAGAGGATCATATCGAGCAGGATCTTTCGCTACAACAGCTGGCCGATTACATGCACTTTCACCCGGTTTACCTTTCCCGCGCCTTTAAGGAAGCAACCGGCACAACGGTCGGCGACTACATCGGCACAGTGCGGCTTGAGCGGGCAAAAGCGCTGCTTTCGGGCAGCCGGCTCCCTCTGCAGGAGATTGCTCTTCAAACAGGCTTCACCTCGACCAACTATTTCTGCCGTTGGTTCCACAAGGAAATGCGCATGACACCGAAAACATACAGGGACAAAAAAAGCGGTTCGCCCCGATAACGAAGGCTCCCGCCTTACTTTCCGATCTCCCCCCGCTCCCCTTCGAACCCCCTCTTTTTCAGGCACAAAAACAAGTAACTTGTTTCCAAAACCCCGTTTATGCGGCGCGTCCAGAACGCGCCGCTCATACTTATCTGGGCTGTCCAAAATGGGAGGTCTAGGAGGGCCATGCGGCCCTCCTGGCAGGGTGCAGGGGCAGCGCCCCTGCTCGGGGGAGTCCAGAGGGGGCGAAGGTAGGTTATCATTCCAAGTGCAACAGAGAAATAAAGGAAAGGAGACAAAAAAAG
>CAZRLM010000178.1:0-4305 GCA_964600835.1 uncultured Oscillospiraceae bacterium | reverse complement strand
GCTATTCTACGGCTTTGTCAATGCAAAATTCAACTGCTATGCGGACGATCGCAACAACTCAGGCATCGAGCAATACTTACTGTAATTTCAAGGAGGAAGATTGAAATGGCTGACACCTATCTGCACGGCGCATACGGCCAGCATCAGGCCACTGGCAGCCGTGTGGCCGCCAAAAGCCAGAACGCCATCGTTTACATTGGCACCGCACCCGTACATACCATCGAGGGCGGCGGGGCAAATGTCAACAGGCCGATTCTGGTAGAGAATATTTCCGACGCGCGGAAATATTTCGGTTACTCGGACGATTTCGCCAGCTATACGCTGTGCGAGGCGATGAAGGTTCATTTTGAATTGAACGGCGTAGGGCCGCTGGTGTTTATCAACGTGCTCGACCCTGCGACGCACGTTTCCGAGGAAGCGGTCAGCAAAAGCCTGACGCCGGAAAATGGGCGCATAGTCATTGCGGGCGCTGAAAGCATCGTGCTGGATACCGTGAGCGTCAAGGCCGGCACTACGACCAAGGTCAAGGGCACGGACTACAGCGTGCGCTATGACGCGAGTAAGAAGACGCTGACGCTATCCGAGCTTTCCAGCGGCGCGCTGGGAACGGCTACGCTGACGATTGGATACAAGGAAATCGATCCTGCGGCCGTGGACGAGGATACTGTGATTGGCGCGAGCGATGGCATGGGCCTGAATACAGGTATCTTTGCCGTCCGAAACGTATACCAGCAGACGGGCTACATTCCATCCTTCCTGCTGGCTCCGGGCTTTTCCTCGATTCCCGCTGTTCACAGCGCGCTGGTTCAGAACAGCCAGAAGATCAACGGACATTGGGATGCTTATATGCTGGTCGATCTGCCGCTGACTGAGAGCGGGAGCAATGTAACGCTGACGAGTGCCAAGACATGGAAGAATGCCAATGGCTACACGAAGGAGAATGAAACCGTCTACTTCCCGATGGCACAGGGAACAGACGGCAGACACTATCACCTTTCCGTGCTGGCCGCAGCCAACTTCCAGACGCTTCTGGCGGCGCAGGACGGGATTCCCTATAAAACGGCCAGCAACACCGATTGCGGCGTCATTGAAAATCTGTACATGGGCGCAAATTCCGCAGGCCGCGTCTATGACGACGAGATGATCAACGAACTGCTGTGCAAGAACGGAATTGCGTCCGCCGCATACGTCGGCGGACGCTGGGCGATCTGGGGCTGTCACAGCGCGGATTACAGCTATGAGGGCGGCGATCAGATCAACGTTTCCGAAACGAACCGCATGATGCTTTACTACATCAGCAACGACTTCCAGCACCGGAGAACGCGCGATGTGGACAAGCCGCTCACTGCCAACGACATCCAGTCCATTGTCGCGGAGGAGCAGACGCGCCTTGATGCGCTGGTGAAAATCGGCGCGCTGACCTATGGCGAAGTTCACATGAATGCGGAGGCGGACAAGAGGAGCGACATGATGAAGGGCGATTACTCCTTTGCGTTCAACGTGACGACCACGCCGCTGGCTAAGAGCCTGACCGCCATTGTCAACTGGACGAGCGACGGCTTTGTGACCTATTTTGAGAGCTTCGGCGATTGAGGAGGGATAGACCATGCCGCAGAAAGTATATAACAACGTCGAAGGGCATCGGGTATACGACAACGGACGCGTCGCGGAGGATGTGACGACCGTCACCCTACCGACGATTTCTCACCCGACGACGACCATTGCCGCCGCGGGGATGGCGATGGATGTAGATATGCCCAACACCACGCATCTGGACGCGATGGAGTTTGGCATTGCCCACAACAACGGGATTAACTGCAAGTACCTTGCCGACCCCGGAAAGCATATGCTGGAGACGCGCGTTGTGCGCCAGCGCTATAACGTGGCCGCAGGCGAGATTGAGCACGAGAGCGTAAAGTTTCGCGTGACGGGCGTGCATAAGAGCACGGAAAAGGGCAGCATCGAGATGGGAAACCCCTACGGCAGTACTGAAAAGTATTCCGTCCTTCGCTACGAAGAGGAGGTCAACGGGGAGATCACGACCATCATTGACGCGATGGCGGGGCTCATCAAGTACAACGGCAAGGATTGCACAAATGCCGTAGAAAACCTGCTGAATTAACATGGGGCGGAAAAGCGCGAACGTCCGCGCTTTTCCGCGTCAATTTGTATGAAAGGAAAAAGAAAAATGAGCGAGGAAATGAAAAAGAACGCTGCCGCCAATGAGCCGGAGCAGAAAACGGTCAACCCTATTCTCGATCCGGAAAAACAGATTCAGATGTTCGGAAAGGGCAAGATGGAACTGATGACGCCCATTCGGGCGGGCGGAAAAGACGTAAATACGCTAATGTTTGACTTCACGGCGCTGTCTGGCCGTGAAATTATGGAGGCGCTTGACAAGGGAAGCGGCACGGGTATGAACGCTTTCCGCGTCACCAATATGCAGGCATTCAATCTGTTTGCGGCCGCCGCCGGAAAGGCGACGGAGGGCATTGACGCAACGGACATCTGGGAGCGCATGGGCGCGGTAGACAGCGTAAAGGCGGTGCAACTGGCAACGGTTTTTTTCAGCGCAGCGAACCGGGCGGGAAACAGGCGTATCTCGAACGCGTGATTGACACGACACTGGCGCTTCACACATCGGTCATTGACCTGTTGGCGCTGACGCCGAGCCAGCTTGACGACATTCGCGCTGCGCTACGCAACGTGCTGGACAAGCAAAAAGGAAGAAGATAGATCGAAGGGGCAAACGGGACAGCGCCGGTTTGCCCCTTTCCTTTGATCGGGAGGAATACGGATGCGACTGTACTATGAAGGAACGGACATTACAGAGGATGTGGACATCGTTTCGGCCATCCACCGTGACGTTTCGGACGGGCGCTGCGACTGCCTAGAATTGACGCTTGACCATGCGGCGGCATGGTACAGGTGGGGGCCGAAGCAGGATGACACGATCCAGTTGACAGACGGCGCATACAGCACGGGCACATTATTCCTCAATACGGTTGCGCCGGAGGGCGACAGCTATCGCATACTGGCGACGGCCAGCAAGAGCAAAGCCAGCCGAAAAGCGTGGGAGAGCTATGTGAACAAAACGTTGGAGGAGGTCATGAAGCGATGCGCGGCGCAAAGCGGCATGGAATGCAGACTATACGGCGTTGAGGGAAGCCTTGTTTATCCCTATCTACTGCGACAAAACGAGGGGTGCGCGGCCTTTTTGAGCAGGGTGATGCATATGGAGGGCGCTGTGCTCAAGACCTTATCCGGACGGTATACGGGCATCGGCGTTGAGGCGGCACAGGACATTGCGGCCAACGCCACGATTGAGCTATCCGCTAAGCAGGCGGGCGTAACCTACGCCCGGAGGGAGAACACGAAGTACGCGAGCGTTGCAGTCAGGACGCCCTATGCGTCGGCATCCGCCTATGACGAGAGCGCCATGCAAGGCGGCGACCTGGTGATCTGCGACCTTCCGGCGATGGACAACGCCACTGCCGGACGATGGGCCAGGGGACTGCTGCTGACCCACAACAGGAGCGCCGAGACACTTACCATTGAAAGCGAATTCAACGTAGGGTTTACAGCGATGGCGCGCATCGACATCAATAGCGAGACAGACACTGCCGGAGAATGGATAGTTGACGAAGTAGAGCACGACTTTACAAACAGGAGAAGCCGCGCGAAGCTCCTAAGGTGCATACGAACGGTGGTGTAGGCTATGAGAGCGTTTGAAAGGGACGGCTACGTTCACGCATCCGCAATAGGAAGAACGGAAAGGCGGTTATCCGAAAAGAAAAACGATAGGATTTCCCGGATGAGCAAAAGCAGACTCATCTGAAGCTACCTTTGCCATGGAGAAGAGAGCGCGTGCGTGATACGCGGCAAATGCTGCGTGCTGGATGAGTGCCGGTACGGACAAAGGTATTTGGAAATTGCGAGGAACGAAAATGAAAAATGAATACGGCGCGCCCGTTGAGCGCGGCGAAATCACGAAAATCGAAGACAACCTGTATGTCGTAAAATCAGTGACGCGTGAGGGCGTAATTACCCCCGCGATGGGGACGATTGACGGGAAAAAATATAAAATTGGAGACAGAGTTTACTTTTTCATGTTTAACGATGGGAAGGGAAAAATTCTGGCGGGATTCTGACTAAAGCGCGGCAATTGCCGCGCTTTCCTTATGCCCGCCTTGAAACGGTGGGAAAATGGCAGGCAGAGAATTACGGGCAAATATCGTCCTTGGCGGACGAATGGATTCCTCGTTTACGCAGCTTGGGATTGCGTTGGAAACGCTGGGCGCGAAG
>CAZRLM010000177.1:0-4461 GCA_964600835.1 uncultured Oscillospiraceae bacterium | reverse complement strand
CAGACCGTGACGGGCAGCCAGAAATATCAGGATGATCTCGCGTCGATCTCCGTGACCGGTTCCGGCCCGGAATTCATCGTCGGCACGCAAACGGCAACGACTGCCGCATGGACGGGCAACGCCAGCTTCTTGCAGCTCAGGGATGGGCAGCAGATCACCTACTGGCTGCCCTATGGCAGCGCGTCCAATGTAACGCTGACCCTGACGCTGGGGGACGGCACGGTGACAGATGCCGTTCCCTGTTATTTCAGTCAGGGCGTTCGGCTGGGCACGCAATACAATGCGGGCAATGTGCTGCGCCTGACCTATCGGGAGAACGCCACCTACTTCACCACGACCATTGCCAAGGGCTGGTGGGCGGATGCCAACTACAACACTGATACCTATGACCGCATTCGCAGCGGCCCCGTGGTAGTCAAGGAGAACCTGACGGCCTTCCGATTTGTCGTAGGAGATGACGCGGGTTATTTCGTTTTGGCGGCAGGCAAGCCATTCGACATCAATAAGCCCATCCTCTGGTCTACGAGCGCGGGAAATGTAGGCTGGTCAACCTCCAACGTATATGTCGCGTATTCCAGTGTCTATTTGCCCTATCAGGTGTCGGGCTTCACCGGCACGAAGGGCGCTTCCTGTTATCTGGTCGGCACGCTCAGCGGTTCGACATTCACGCCCGCCGAAACGTATCTGACCTGCACCGTGCCGGAGGCCGAGGACGGCCTGACCTATCTGCTGCTGGGCTACATGAGCAGCACGGCAAACCTGTGCCTGTACCCGGAGCACCCCATGTTCCGCTTTGTGGACGGCGTTTTCCAACCGCTGTCGCAGGTGGGATATGAAGCGTTCGCCGAGGTGGGCACACTGCGCACGGAAACGCAGACGGCCATCGAGCAGACCAACGCCGCCATCGCGCTCAAGGCGGATAAGACCACCACGGATGCGCTGACCACTCGCATTGAATCGGCGGAGCAGAAAATCACCCCGGAAGCCATCGTCTCCACCGTGACATCCTCCGCTGCATATGCCTTTGAAAAAAGCGCCGGGCGCAACTATTGCCTGAACAGCGGCGAAGTCCATACCTTTGTGGACAACAAGTACCAGACGCCCGACGGCATCGTGACAGCCAATACGCAAAAGACACTGTCTGTTTCGGATGATCTGTTTGCGCACAGCGGAAACGGCGCGTGCATTCGGATTTCGATGGATATTAAGCGCACAAATATCGATGCGTCTGCCTCGACTACGGCGGGCGCATATGGCGCTCTTTGGGTGTACTATCGCTACTATGGCGGCGAAAATGGCACAACGCTGTATACCACAGGCCGAGGCTGGTATCTTCGCACGATAGACGCCAACTTCGCCGCAAGCGATGACGGCTGGGTTCATCTGCGTTATGGCCCGCTCAACTTGTCCACATACAATCCCGTTTCGATTGCCTATTTTGCGCTCGGTTCCTCCAATGTCAATGGAGTGACGGGAACGCTCAGCTATCGCAACATAAAGCTGGAAGTGCTGGATTCGTGGACGGAATGGAGCGCTGCTCCGGAGGACATCTATGGACTTGCTAATCGGATGACCGACGCGGAAACCCGGATTCAACAGAACAGCAACAGTATTGCTCTCAAAGTTTCTACCGCCACTTACAACACCGAAAAGGTCTACCGAAGCGCCACCGCCCCGACAACGCTGTATGCCAACATGCTCTGGCTGGACACTTCCGTATCTCCCAATTTGCTCAAGCGGTACACCGGCAGCGCATGGGTGACAGCCGGTGCCGAGGAAGTAAAATCCTCCGGTATCTACATCGGCCCCAACAATGTGGTGATCACAACGGAGAACTTTCTGCTCCAGCTGCTCGATCCGGCTGACAATGAAAATGTCCTGATGGAAATGAGCGCCAACGGCAACGTGGGCTTTAAGGAGCTGTATGCGGATGAGGTCATCTCCGATTCGGTGGCTGCCGCCTATGCCGGGCCGTCCGTGCTCTATGTGAACACTTCCTATTCCGGCACAAGCGACACGTACTTCCGCTCTTTGGGTGAAGCGGTCAAGGCTGTCAACAACCGTTTTCTGAAAAACAACGTGGTCATCTACCTGCCAAGCAGCAGCGGCGAAATCTATGAACCGGCTGGGACGCAGCTTCAGGGCGTATCCGGCCCCGGCAGACTCATGATCTACGGTTATTCCGCCTGCCGCCTGAACAGCTATATTTCTGTGAAGGGCTGCACGGCACACATTGCCTTTCAGAATGTCTCGCTGCGGGAAATCCGCCCGCTTAACGGCAGCAGCCGCAATCCCTACCTGATTGATCTGCAGATGAATCATCATGTGGAGTTCAACGGCTGCACGCTGGACGCCAACAATGTGACCTACGATTCCGTCTACTGCCGAACAACGCACGCTTATCTGCTCAACTGCGGTCTGTACAACGCCTTGCAGGGCCTTGAGGTGTTCATGGGCTGGGCGTACACGAAGAACTGCAAGGGTTCCTGTTCGTGGGCGATGGTGGCCTACGCCGGGTACATCATTGCTTCCGGCACGGTGCCCAGCGGAAGCCGAAGCACCGGCGATAACGGGCAGCTCTATGACACGGGCGTAACGGTCAACTATGGCACGGCTATCCCGGTGGTCACGCCGGATTCCACGACCATTCAGTACGCAACCACAACAAAGTCCTATCGCGGCGGCTGGCGCAGCGACACACAGGACGTAATTCAAGGTGTCTACTCCGACAGCGGTTACAAGTCCAGCTTGAACTGGAACTACGGCTGCATGTGGTTCGGCAACCTTCGGAACGTATTGTCCGGCACGACCATCAAGAGCGCGACGCTCACTCTGCATCGCAAGACCGGCTCTGGTTCGAGCAGCGCAAAGACGGTCTACCTGTGCGCCATCACGAATACCTCCGCCAGCGGTTCGCCGTCCATCGCGGTCAACTATGGAGCCATCGGCACCATTGGGCGCAACGCGCAGGTCACGTTCAGCATTCCGGTCGCGGCGGTACAGGGGCTGGCGAACGGCACCTATGGCGGGTTGTGCCTGTATGAATCCAAGTACAATTTCGGCTCGTCCACCTACTCCAACTGCTATATGCGCATGAGCGGCTCAGACACCAGCCTGCAGCCGTATCTGACGGTTGTCTACAATGGTTCCACTGCGGTGGGTTAAGGAGGCTATGAGAATTGAATATCGTGATCCCCTTTGACGGGCGGGTGCGAACGATCATCCGCTCGTCTTTTGTTGCCGCCAAACGGCTGACAGAGAACCAGTATACCCTGAGCGGAGACACGTTCCAAATGCGTGACGTGACGGCAGAGCAGGTGCTGATTCTGCCTGACAATGTGTCCATCACAGAGGGTGAAACGCTAACCGATGAGGTGCTTATGCAGGCGTTGCCGCTTGAATCCTTCGTCACCGTGAGTGCGGAGGAAGCGCTACCCAATGCGCTGGGGCTGCTGCTGCGGTTGGCCGTCGTAGACGGACGGCTGACGGACGCGGAGCTGCTCTCCGTTCAACCGGCCTTGGAAGGACGGGTATGGAAGCCGGGCATTTCTGTTCAGGTCGGCGACGTGTATTCCTATGCCAATGCGCTGTGGCGCTGCATTCAAGCGCACACCACGCAGAGCGGCTGGACGCCCGATCTCGTGCCCGCGCTATGGCGCAAGGTGGAGGTTATTCCCGATGATGCCGTGCGCATCTGGCAGGCGGGAACGGACTACATCGTGGGCGACGAGGTTGCCTATCCCGATGAGAACGGCCCGCTCTACGAATGTCTGCAGGCGCACACTTCGCAGGAGGGCTGGGAGCCGCCGCTGCTTCCGGCAATCTGGAAGGAAAAGGCCAAAGCGGAGACAGACGCACCGGAAGAATTCGAAGTAACGCCTGACGCTTGAGCCGCCGATCATGGGCGGATTTCGCTATATCAAAACACAGGAGGATTTGACCATGAGGGATTTCTCTATTGATCTGATCTGGACGAAGGTTCAGATGGCCATCACTGCCGTTGGTGGTTGGCTGGGCTATTTTGTGGGAGGGATGGACGGCTTGCTGACCGCGCTTCTGATCCTGATGACCATCGACTACATCACTGGCATCATGTGCGCCATTGTGGACAAGCAGCTTTCCAGCGCTGTGGGTTTCAAGGGCATCTGCAAGAAGGTACTCATTCTGATGCTGGTGGGCGTGGCGCACGTCGTCGATCTGCATGTGGTAGGCACCGGCGAGGCACTGCGCAGCGCCGTGATCTGCTTCTACCTTTCCAATGAGGGCGTGTCTGTGCTGGAGAACGCTGGTCGGCTGGGGCTTCCTATCCCGGAAAAGCTCAAGGCCATTCTTGCGCAGCTCCATGACAAGCTGCCCGCTGCTGACAATACGACCGACAAGGGCGACGGTGAATAACCGTCGCTCTTTTTCTATGGAGGGAAATATGCCTGAGAGAATCAATACCCCTTACACCAACGAGCA
>CAZRLM010000176.1:0-4491 GCA_964600835.1 uncultured Oscillospiraceae bacterium | reverse complement strand
ACACCAACTGCGACCCTGACGAGATCGACTATGTGATCCCCGGCAACGACGACGCGATCCGCGCCGTGAAGCTGATCGCCGGTAAGATGGCCGATGCGGTGCTGGAGGGCAAGCAGGGCGAGCAGTCCGAGGCCGATCCGGCGGAAGCCGCCAAGGCGGAGGAGCCCGTCGAGGCCTGAGCGGCCGCTTTTCCCACGAAACGACTTGAAATAGGAAAGGAATGATTCCAGTGGCTGCTGTTACCGCTGCGATGGTCAAGGAACTGCGCGAGCGCACCAACGCTGGCATGATGGATTGCAAGAAGGCGCTGGTCACCAGCGATGGCGATATGGACAAGGCCATTGACTGGCTGCGCGAGAAGGGCCTGGCGCAGGCCGCCAAGAAGGCCAGCCGCGTCGCCGCCGAGGGCGTCGTCGCCCAGTATGTCACGCCCTGCGGCTGCACCGGCGTGATCGTCGAGGTCAACTGCGAGACGGACTTCGTCGCCAAGACCGATAACTTCATGAATTTCGCCAACAACGTCGCCAAGCACATCGCGAAGGCGAACCCCGCCGACGTGGACGAGCTGATGAACCAGAAGTTCGTTGACGACGAGAGCAAGACCATCTCCGACCTGGTGAGCGAGGCCACCGTGGCCATCGGCGAGAAGATCACCGTCCGCCGCTTCGCCCGTTACCAGACCGAGGGCGTCGTCTCCACCTACATCCACATGGGCGGCAAGGTCGGCGTGCTGGTCGAGGTTGCTACCGACGAGAAGGGCAAGGAGAGCGAGGAGGTTAAGGCCTTCGCGCACGACTTGGCGCTGCAAATCGCTGCGGCCAAGCCCGAGGCCGTCCGCCGCGAGGAGGTTGACTCCACCAAGCTGGAGAAGGAAAAGGAAATCCAGCGCGCCAAGGCGATCGAGAGCGGCAAGCCCGAGAAGATCGTCGACCGCATCGTCGAGGGTCAGATCGAGAAGTACTACAAGGAAGTCTGCCTGATCGACCAGCTGTTCGTCAAGGACGGCGACAAGACCATCAAGGGTCTGATGGCCGAGGTAGCGAAGGCTGCCGGCGCGCCGCTGGACATCGTGCGTTTCGCCCGTTTCGAGCGCGGCGAGGGCATCGAGAAGCGCCACGACGACCTGGCTGCTGAGATTGCCGCCATGCAGAAGGCGTAAATCCGAAAGCGTATATTGTAGAAGGGGAACTGCACACACCCGTGCGGTTCCCCTTTTTCCAAACAGGCAAGGAGGCGCGTGATATGACCTACCCCTGGGCGGAGGAATTCCTGCTCGCCCTGCCCGGCGTGACGACCAACTTCCAGCCGGACTGGCACTGGCAGCGCTTTTACGTCGGCGACAAGCTCTTCGCCGCAATCTGCCAGGACGCTGAAGGCCGCGCGGTGCTGATCACCCTCAAGCTGCCGCCGGCGGAGGGCGAGGCGCTCCGGGCGCGCTTTTGCGATTTCATTCCCGGCTACTACATGAACAAGCAGCACTGGAACAGCGTCCGTGTGGGCGGCGACGTGCCGGAGGACGTGGTTCGCGTCGCCCTTGGCCGCGCCTGGGAAACGGTGCTGCATAGCCTTACGAAGAAAAAGCGGCTGGAAATTGTTCCCGAAGAAAAGGAGGAGTCCCCATGCTGACCTATCATCGCATTCTTTTGAAGCTGTCCGGCGAGGCGCTCAAGTCCGGCGCGGACATTTTCGATTTCGACAAGGTTCGCCGTGTGGCCGAGACCGTCCGCGAAATGCACAGCCTGGGCGCGGAAATCGGCATCGTGATCGGCGCGGGGAACATCTGGCGCGGCCGTCAAGGCCCTGCGGCCCACGTCGACCCCGTGTCCGCCGACCAGATGGGGATGCTGGGTACGGTGATCAATTGCCTGTGCGTCGCCGACGCGCTGCGCCAGGCCGGGCTGGACGCGGTGGTGCAGTCTGCCGTGGACATGAACCGCTTCGCCGAGCCGTACAATACCATGGCGGCCCGCCGTCACCTGTCGGAAGGGCGGATTGTGCTCTTTGCCGCGGGCAGCGGCAGTCCCTTCTTCTCCACGGATACCGCCGTCGTGCTCCGGGCAATCGAGGTGCAGGCGGACGCGATCCTGATGGCGAAGAACATCGACGGTGTGTACACCGCCGATCCGCACAAGGATCCCACCGCGACGCTCATCCGCGACGTGACCTACGGCGAGGCGCTCCGGCGCGGCCTGAAGGTGATGGACGCGGCCGCCTTCTCCCTGTGCGCCGAGAACGCCGTGCCCATGGTGCGCGTGTTCGGCCTGGATAAGCCGGAAAACCTGGTGCGCGTGCTGGAGGGCGACGACATGGGCACCTTTGTGCATCCGTAAGGGGGCGAACGCCATGCGGCGACTGGTCGCCTTTCTCCGGCGCGAGGTTGTCCTGACCTGTGCGCTGGTCGCGGCGCTGCTGTCCTTCCTGCTGGCCCCGCCCGGCGCGCACACGTTGCAGGGCATTGACTGGAACACGCTGCTGATGCTCTTTACGCTGATGACGGTGGTCGCCGGTCTGCGCCGCGCGGGGCTGTTCGACCGCTTGCGCGGCGTGCTCAGCCGCCGGGTGCGCACGCTGCGCGGCATGGCGGCGGCGCTTGTCTGCGCCTGCTTCTTTCTGGCCATGCTCGTCACCAACGACGTGGCGCTGATCACCCTTGTGCCCTTTACCTTGCTGGCGCTTGCGTCCGCCGGGCAGCGGGCGATCATCCTCACCGTCGTGCTGGAAACGGTCGCCGCCAACCTGGGCAGCATGGTCACGCCCATCGGCAACCCGCAAAATTTGTACCTGTATTCCGCCGGGCTGCTTGACCTGCCGGACTTTTTCCGCCTCACCTGGCCCTACGCGCTGCTGAGCCTGACCGCGCTTTTGGCGCTGACGCGGCTGCTGCCGTCATCGGCGCTCCCGGCAGGCAGCGCGGACGCGTCCCCCGTCCGGCGTAAGTCAGCGCTGCTTTATGGCGCGCTGGCCGTCGTGGCGCTGCTAACGGTCGCGAAGGTCGTTCCGCCGCTCGTCGCGGCGCTGATCACGCTCGTCGCGGCGCTGGCGGCGGATCGCCCGACGCTTGGTGAGGTGGACTATTCGCTGCTGGCGACGTTCGTGTGCTTCTTCGTGTTCGTCGCCTCGGTCAAGCAGTGCGCGCCCATCCGGGCGTATCTTGAGTCGGTCATGGCCGCCGCGCCGCTTTTGACCTCCGTTGCCGTCAGCCAGGTGATCAGCAACGTGCCCGCGTGCCTGCTCCTTTCGCCCTTCACGCAGGACGCGTCCGCGCTGATGCTGGGCGTGAACCTGGGCGGGCTGGGCACGCTGGTCGCGTCGCTGGCGAGCCTGATTTCCTTCCGGCTCTACGGCGCGGCCCCTGGCGCGCGGCGAGGCCGGTATCTGCTCGTTTTTACCGCGCTGAACGTCGCGATGCTGCTGCTGTTGCTGCTGTCGGCGTGGCTGCTTCACGCGCTTTGATCTTTCGCAAGGAGGGAGACGCTTGCCGGTTACGATCTACGATATTTCCAGGGAGGCGGGCGTCTCCATCGCCACGGTGTCCCGGGTGCTCAACGGCAGCGAGTTGGTCAGCGAAAAGACCCGCCGCCGCGTGCTGGAGGTGATCGAGCGCCGGGGTTTCACGCCCAACGTGTTTGCCCGCGGCCTGGGCCTGAACACCATGAACACCGTCGGACTGCTCTGCGCCAACATCAACGACCCGCCGATCGCGCGGGCCGTGTTTTACCTGCAACGTTTTTTCCGCCAAAAGGGCTACGGCACCATGCTCCTGTGCACGGAGGACAACATCGACACCCGGCGCAAGTCGGTCGATCAGCTGCTGTGCAAGCGGGTGGACGCGATCGTGCTGTGCGGCTCGCACTTTGTGGAGCAGGACGACGCGCGCAACGACTACCTCCGGGCGGCGGCGCAGACCGTGCCGGTGGTGCTGCTCATCGGCGCGCTGGACGCGCCCGGGCTGTACAGCATTCTGCCGGACGACCGGTTCAATGAGGCGGAGGCGGTCGGGGCGCTGCTGGACGCGGGCGCGCATCGGGTGATGCACCTGTACCACAGCCGAAGCTATGCGGGCAAGCGCAAGCTGGACGGCTGGCGGGACGCGCACGAGCGCCGGGGCCTCGTCCCGGACGAGCGCCTGATGGTGGGCGTGCCGGAGTGCTCGGAGCCGGAGCAGCAGCTGCTTGCGGCGGAGCAAACCCTGTGCGCCGCGGCGGAGAGCGGCCTGACCTTTGACGCGGTTGCCGCGTCCAACGACAGCCTGGCGGTGGCGGCGCTGCGCTACGCCCACGCGCGGGGCCTGTCCGTGCCGGACGAGCTGCAAATTATCGGCTTTGACGCGACGACGCTCTCCCTGTGCACCACGCCGACCCTCTCCACCGTCGATACGCGCCTGGACGCGGTCTGTTCCGCCTGTGTCGACGCGGTTATGTCCATCCTCTCCGGCGCGCCCCCCGCGCCCCTCCAGCTCTTCCCCGGCCGTCTCCTGCTACGCGCCTCGAG
>CAZRLM010000175.1:0-4527 GCA_964600835.1 uncultured Oscillospiraceae bacterium | reverse complement strand
CTTCGCCGTGAAGCACATGGTGAAGGTTGAAGAAGTCAACGAGTAAAGGAGGGAATCCCGATGAAACTGCATGAGCTGCATCCCGCCGAGGGCTCCACGACCGCTGCAAAGCGCTTGGGCCGCGGCGTTGGTTCCGGCCTGGGTAAGACCTCCGGTAAGGGCCACAAGGGTGCCAAGGCCCGCTCTGGCGGCGGCAAGCGCCCCGGCTTCGAGGGCGGCCAGATGCCCCTGTATCGCCGTGTGCCTAAGAAGGGCTTTACCAACATCTATGGCGTAGACTATGCTGCCGTGAACGTGGAGCGCCTTGAGGTATTCGAGGATGGCGCTGTCGTTGACGTCGATGCTCTGAAGGCTGCCGGCATTATCAAGAAGGAGCTGGCGGGCGTGAAGATCATGGGCAACGGTGAGCTGACCAAAAAGCTGACCGTGAAAGCCGCCAAATTCACCGCCTCCGCAAAAGAAAAGATCGAGGCACTCGGCGGGAAAGCCGAGGTGATCTGAGATGCTGGAGAGTCTGCGCAAGGTCTGGAAAACTGAGGAACTCCGCAAGAAGATCATTTACACCTTCCTCATGCTCCTGCTCTACCGCGTCGTGAGCGTGATTCCCGCGCCTGGCATCGACAAGGTTTCCTTGCTGACGGCCACCAGCGCGTCCAATCTGCCCCTGCTGGAGCTGGTCAACATGATGACCGGTAATGCATTCTCCCAGATGACCATCATGGCCATGGGTATTACGCCTTACATCAACGCGTCCATTATCATGCAGCTGCTGACCATCGCCATTCCCGCCCTGGAGCGTCTCTCCAAGGATGAGAACGGCGGCGGCCGCGAGAAGATCGCCCGGATTACCCGTTATGTGACGGTGGGTCTGGCCGCGCTGCAGGCCATCGGTCTGGTGGCCGGCCTGGGCTACATCAAGTCCGGCTGGTACAACTACCTGCTGGTGGGCGTCAGCATGGCTGGCGGCACCGCGCTGGCGATGTGGATCGGCGAGCGGATCACGGACAAGGGCATCGGCAACGGCGTCTCTCTGCTGATCTTCGTCGGCATCATCTCCAACCTGTTCAACGGCATTGTGCAGTTGTTCAGCAACGCGATCTCCAGCGGCGCGATGTCCGACTGGCTGGCCGCGATCAGCATCATCCTGGTTGCTGCCGTGATGACCGTGCTCGTCACCTTCGTGGACATGGGCGAGCGCCGCATCCCGCTGCAGATTTCCAAGCAGGTGAAGGGTCGCCGCGTGTACGGCGGACAGAGCACCCACATGACCCTCAAGGTCGTCAGCGTGGGCGTGATGCCGCTGATCTTCGCTTACTCCTTCCTGGCTTTCCCGGGCACCATCGCGCAGATGGTTGACCCGCAGGTGAACGGCTGGTTCACCCGCTGGTGGCTGACGAATATGAACACCGGCAGCGTCTGGTACATGATCATTTCCGCGCTGCTGATCATCGCGTTCACGTTCTTCTATTCCTCCATCAGCTTCGACCCCAAGCAGCAGGCCGAACAGCTTATCATGCAGGGCGCGGTGATCCCGGGTCAGCGCGGAAAGAACATCCGCCAGTACCTGCAGAACATCGTCAGCCGCTTGAACCTGTTCGCCGCGCTGTTCCTGGCCGTCCTGGCCGCGGTGCCGACGCTGCTGACCAGCTCGCTGAATGCCGCGGTGCCCTTTGCGGCATCCTCCATCCTGATCGCCGTGAGCGTCGCGCTGGAAACCATCCGCACCCTCGAGGGCGAGATGAGCATTCGCGGCATCGACATGGACATGGAAAAAGGCGGTTTCATGTAAGCCGAGCGTTTCCCAATACGAAAGCAAAACGGCCATGCGCCGGCAAGGGCTGCCTTACCGGCGCATGGCAAATGTCGTAAAAGGCTGACTATTTCAAGATGCCGCGCGGTGAACGCGGGCACGACTTCTGAAAGGAGTGACGGAATGAATATCATCTTTCTGGGACCTCCCGGCGCGGGCAAGGGCACGCAGGCGCAGCGGATCTGCGCGGCGCTGAACATTCCGCAGGTGTCGACGGGGGATATTCTCCGCCGTGCCATGAAGGAGCAGACACCCACCGGCCTGCGGGCCAAGCAGTACGTCGACGCGGGCCAGCTGGTGCCGGACGACGTGATCATCGACATCGTGAAGGAGCGCCTCGCGCAGGACGATTGCGCGAACGGCTACATCCTGGACGGCTTCCCGCGGACGGTGCCCCAGGCCGAAGCCCTGGAGCGCATCGCGCGAATCGACTCGGTGATCGAGCTGGCCGTCGACGACGAGCAGCTGATCAGCCGCCTGAGCGGCCGCCGTGTTTGCCTGAAATGCGGCGCGACCTATCATGTGTCCATGCTGGGTGACCAGACCGCCTGCGCGCAGTGCGGCGAGAAGCTCATCCAGCGGGACGACGATAAGGCCGAAACCGTGCTCAGCCGTCTGACGGTGTACCACAAGCAGACTGCGCCGCTGGTCAGCTTCTACGAGAACAAGGGCCTGCTGCACCGCATCGACGGCGCGCAGGACATGGACACGATTTTCGCGTCCATCATGGAGACCTTAGGGGTTAAGCAATGATTAGCATTAAGAATCCCGATCAGATCGCGAAAATGCGTGCCGCGGGCGCGCTGCTCTACGAAGTGATGCAGAAGCTGCGTGAGGCGGTCAAGCCCGGCACGAGCACTGCGGCGCTGGACGTTTACGCCGAGCAGCTCATCCGCAAAAACCATGCCATCCCGACGTCGCTGCACTATGAAGGCTTCCCTGCCTCCATCTGCACCAGCGTCGACGACGCAGTGGTGCACGGTATCCCTTCCGAGACGCAAATTCTCCAGGAAGGCTCCATCGTCAGCATCGACTGCACGCTGATGCTGGATGGCTGGCAGGCGGACAGCGCGATCACCGTCGGCGTGGGCGACATCTCTCCGGAGGCCGCGGCGCTGATTGAGACGACGGAGCAGTGCTTCTGGAAAGGCGCGCGTCAGGCGATTGCCGGCAACCGCCTGGGCGACGTGGGGCACGCGGTGCAGTCCTGGGCGGAAGGCCACGGCTGCAGCGTCATCCGCGACTTGACGGGTCACGGCATTGGCCGGGAAATGCACGAGGATCCGGCCGTTTACAACTTTGGCGAGCCTGGGCGCGGCCTGCGGCTTCGCAAGGGAATGACGATCTGCGTGGAACCGATGATCGCCGCGGGCGACTGGCATGTGACCATCGACGATGACGAGTGGTGCTTCCGCACGCGGGATCACAGCCTGTGCGCGCACTATGAGCACACCATTGCCATCAACGAGGACGGTCTGCCGGAAATCCTCACGCTTCCCGGTTTCGTGTGGAAGGAGGAAGCCTGATGGAGCGGCTTCCCATGGAAACGGGGCGGATCGTCGAATCCCGGCAGGGACGTGACGCGGGCCGCTGCTTCGTGATTCTCCAGGTGCTGGATGACCAGTTTGTGCTCATGGCCGACGGCCTGACGCGGAAGCTGGCGCATCCAAAGAAAAAGAAAGTCAAACATCTTCGTCCCAAGCCCCTCGAGATGGAGGACGTGGCCGAGCGCCTCGCCACCCGTCAGCTGCTGGACAGCGACCTGCGCAAGGCGCTGGATGCGGCAGGATTGGGAATTGACCAGCCGCTGTGCAAGGAGTGCTGAAGTTGTCAAAGAGCGACGTTATCGAAATGGAAGGGAAGGTCGTCGAGGCGCTTCCCAACGCCATGTTCCAGGTGGAGCTGCCCAACGGGCATCAGATCATGGCGCACATCTCCGGCAAAATGCGCATGAACTTCATCCGCATTTATCCGGGCGATAAGGTGACCATCGAGCTTTCCCCCTACGACCTGACCCGGGGTCGAATCACCTGGCGCAGCAAAAACTAACGACAAGCGCGCATTTTCGCGGTTTTTTTCGGCGGATTTTGGTTACGGCGTTGACTTCCAGGCCATAGTCGTGATAAAATAGATGTTGCTGAGATTAGGCGCGAACCAAGCGCATTCCATGAAGGCAGGAGGTAACAGAGCATGAAGGTTCGTCCGTCCGTGAAGCCGATCTGCGAGAAGTGCAAGATCATCAAGCGTAAGGGCAAGGTCATGGTTATCTGTGAGAATCCCAAGCATAAGCAGAAGCAAGGCTGACCCATGAAAAAGCTCCGTCATATGGACGGAGCTTTTTGTGTATGACGCCAATATGGTGAGGAAACGAAAAAAAAGCAAACGGTTTCCAGAATGCGCCTTTTCCCCAGCCGACCGCCATGCGGCGCGCCCAAAGCGCGCCGCTCGCAAAGCGTCTACCCGGCTTGTGAGGCTCATGAGGGCTGAACGACCCTTCTGGCAGGAGTTCCAGGGGCAATGCCCTGGGCGCATATGTACCCCGTATTCTGCCATGCGGCGCGCCCAAAGCGCGCCGCTCGCAAAGCGTCAGGTTACCCAGCTTGGGAGGTTCAGGAGGGCCGAATGGCCCTTCTGGCAGAGTTCCAGGGACAATGCCTCTGGACGCATATGTACCCCGTATTCTGCCATGCGGCGCGCCCAAAGCGCGCCGCTCGCAA
>CAZRLM010000174.1:0-4563 GCA_964600835.1 uncultured Oscillospiraceae bacterium | reverse complement strand
CCTCCTGGCAGGGGCGCTGCCCCTGCACCCTGCCAGGAGGGCCGTTCGGCCCTCCTGGACCTCCCAAGCTGGGGTTCCTTACGCTTTGCAAGCGGCGCGTTCTGGACGCGCCGCATAGACGGCGCGTTGGAAACAAGCTGCTAAAGAGTGCACCCCCGAAGGAGTGCAGAGGGCGATCGGAAAGCCCTCTGCCCGTGCCCGCAGACACGGAATCCTGTTGGCATAAAGCCAACATCGCATTGCGCGCCTTCTGGCGCGCCAAAAGACGGCCTATGCAACCGTAGCATTTCGGTAACGTTAATCACAACGCATTAGCTCCGGCGCTGCCAAGGGCCGCTTGCGACGCCTCAGACGCCGATGCGTAGGCGACCTCTGATGGTCGCCGTTTCGCTTCCAAGCGCCCCATGTGGCGCCCCGCGAAGGCTTCGACCCATCGCCTATGGAAGCGGCGGGGGTCCGGGGCCGCTTTCCACGCTTACGGTCAGTAGCGGCCCCGGTCGGCTTTTGGTTCTTTTCGCCGAGACGAAAAGAACGTCCATCCTTAAATAAATTGAAATAAGAGGCTGCACCGGTTAGGTGCCCAAACAACCAGATTGCGTTGTACCTACAAGGAATCCGCGCTTTTTAGCGCGGCCCACACACCCTTTTACCGAATCGCAGGGTTCGCGCCTGCGGGCGCGGCAGGGGGCTTTCCGATCGCCCCCTACACTCCTTCGGGTGCACTCTTACAAGCAAATATTATTAAGGAGCTTATTTTTCCTTTGCTTTTTTAGGAGTACACTCCACGTTTTTTCATTGTTTCACATGAAACAATTTTCTCTCGTTGCTTTTCCAATGTTTCATGTGAAACATTGTACGCCTTTTCCTTCGCAATGGCGTATAGCCACATTTCTCCCACCGGGTGCGCAGTAATCCGCTCCAGCGCACGGGCGTACCAGTTCAGCTGCGGGGCGTAGCGCGTCACAAACGCGCTTTCGTCGGCTATGTGATCCGTCTTGTAGTCCACCAAGACCCACCGGCCATCCTCCAGAAACGCGCAGTCGATCACACCTTGCAGCATCGCGTCCCCCGCGTCCAGCAGCAGGTTGAACGCCCACTCCCGCTTTACCACGTCGGCGGAGAGCATCCGCTGTCCCAATTCGGACAGAAACCACGCCGCAATACCAGGCGCGTCGAGCAGCCGCGATTCCTCCGGGGTGAAGCAACCCCGCGCAATCAGCGCGTTCAGCTCCACCCGGACGATGCCGGGCACCTCCTCCGTCTGCACGCCGCGGAGGGTGGACAGCGGCATCAGCGCCAGCGCCCGGTGAATCAACGTGCCGCGCTCCGCGCCCGTCACACCCCGCGCCTCCATGAACGCGGGCTGCGCGGGCAGCTCGTCCAGGCGCAGCGGCATGACGATGTTCTCCCGGCGGCGCTTTTCGTCCTCGTCCTCCTCCTCGCCGGTCAGCGGA
The DNA here is from genome assembly GCA_964600835.1 of uncultured Oscillospiraceae bacterium. GTDB lineage: Bacteria > Bacillota > Clostridia > Christensenellales > Aristaeellaceae > UBA11524. Next base: position 3,109 of record CAZRLM010000174.1, on the reverse strand, counting down.
AGCGGGTCATGCAGCACCTGCTTGCGCACAAGACTGCTGACGGACGTCTTGAGCGGCTGCGCTTCCGCCGCCGGACGCTCCGCCCAGGCGGACTTGATCGCTTCCCCGGCCGGGACGCGGGCCAGCTCCTCGATCAGCCGCAGCGTCTCTCCGGCGGTTCGCTGCGCTTCCGCGGCCTTCGCCGCCTCGGCGCTCTCCCACGTCACCTGCCACGGGGCGCACGCGCCGTCGTCCGTCACGGCCTGCATGACCCAATCCAGCATACTGTCCGCGCACCAGACGCGGTAGGCGCTCTCCGGCATCGTCCAGCTGGGCTTGCCGGGCTGCTCCGCGCTGCCAATCAGGATCAGCCGCTCTCGGGCGCGGGTCATCGCGACGTAAAGCAGCCGCGCACGCTCCGCCTTTTCGTCCAGCAGACGCTGCACCTCGAAGGCCGCGTCCGCCATGGTGGGACGGCGGATGTTCAGCTCCCGGTTGACGTAAGGCAGGCACACCCCGAGCCGCGGATGCGTCCGCAGCCCGCCCTTGCGCGCCTGATGCAGCCGTCCGCCCAGCTGCGCCAGAAACACCACGGGAAACTCAAGGCCCTTGCTCTTGTGGATCGTCATGATGCGCACAAGATTCTCGTTTTCGCCCAGGATTCGCGCGCTGCGGCTGTCCCCCGCGGCCTGCTGACGCGTCAGCAGCGTCAGGAAGCCCCCCAGCGTCGTGCCGCCAATCTCCTCGTACTCCGCCGCCCGCTGACACAATAGCCGCAGGTTTGCCTGACGCAGCGCGCCCTCCGGCAGCGCGCCGCAGGCGGCGTAGTAGCCCGTCTCCCGCAGCAAATACCACAGGAAGTCCGTCAGCCGCATTCCCTCCGACCGGAAGCGCCACGCTTCGAGCTGCTCCGCGACGTTTTGCACCCGCTCCGCCAGCGGTCCGTCGCCCTCCCGGCACGCGTCGAACGCCTCGTGGAACGGCACGCCCTGCCCGGTGAGGCACAGGCGAATCTCCGCCAGCTCCTCGTCCGTCAGACGGAAGGGCGGCAGACGCAGCGCGGCGAGAAGCATCACGTCCTGCTTGGGGTTGTCCAACACGGACAAAAGCGCCGTCATGCTCTGTATTTCCGGCAGTCCGAAGAAGCTCTCCGCCCCGTCGAAGTACACCGGCACGCCCGATGCTTGCAAAAGTGACGCCAGCTCCGCGCCCGTGCGCGCCACCTTGGGCAGCAGGATGACCATGTCCCGGTACTGGAAGCCCGCCTCGGTCAGCTCCTTCACCCGCCGGGCGATCACCTGCGCCTCGCCCTGCAAGGCGGTCATGTCCTCCGCTTCCTGCAAATCGACCAGCCGCACCTCGACGGGCGGGTCGTCCGCCGTTTCGCGGCCCGGAATCAGCTCGTCCTCCGGCAGATAATCCAGCTCAGTCACGTCGCTTCGCATGACGCGCCGGAACACGCGGTTGGTCGCGTCCAGCACAGCGGCGCGGGAGCGGAAGTTCCTTTGCAAGCTGATTCGACGCTCCGCCGCCGCTTTTTCGTCGGAAAACGTGCGCATCCGCGTCAGAAACAGCGTTGGGTCGGCCAGCCGGAAGCGGTAGATGCTCTGCTTCACGTCGCCGACCATGAACAGGCAGCTGTCCTCCCCATGGATGAGCTGCAAGATCGCGTCCTGCACGGCGGACACGTCCTGGCACTCGTCGACGAACAGATGGTCATACTCCGCCTGCATCCGCGCGCGATCGTCGGGCCGCTGGAGAATGGCGAGGGTGTATTGCTCCAGGTCGCTGAAGTCGAGCACATTCTGCTGGGCCTTTTCCTCCCGGAACAGTTCGCAGGTGCGTTCGGTCAGCCGCGCCAACCCGCGCAGATGGCGCTGCATCACATGAAACTCCGCGTCCGTCTGCGCCGGGCGGAGCGTGAGCGCGTCCGTCGCGTCCTTGACCAGCGCCTTGAGCTGATCGCGCAGCTTGGCGTAGCGCTCCTTCCAGGCCTTCTGCGCGTCGCTCAGCCCACGGCAGACCGCCGCCTTGGCGAAGCCGAACGTCGCCAGCGCCTGACGGAGCGCGTCCGTGCCGCCCTTCTGCGCGGCCAACAAAGCCCGATACGCGTCTAAATCGCCCTGCCAGGTAGCGCGAAGGGCCTCCGCCGCGTCCGGCTCGTTGAGCATTCGCCGCTGCGTTTCGAGCACCGCGCCCATGCCCTCTATCTGCCTTGCCGCCTGCGCGACCAGCACGCCATACCAGGGGTGCGCCGTGTAGTCGTCCGCCGTCACCGCGTCAATCTGCTTCCGAAGCCAGTCGAAGGGGTTGGGCAGGGACATCAAAAAGGTGTAGAGCTGCCTGGTCATCTCCCCCGTTTCCTGCTGATCAAACGCGTCGGCAAAGGCGTGGAAGTCCGCGTCGTCGCCTTCCAGCAGCTCGTTCATCGCGCCGACAAAGGCGTTCTCGAACAGCGTTTGCTGCTGCTGCTCGTCGCAGATGCGAGCCATGGGATCGACGCCGACGGTTTGAAAGCTGTTCCTTATGACCTTCTGGCAGAACGCGTGGATCGTCGAAATTTCCGCGCCCTCCAGCTGATCCAGCGCCTGACCCATCACGTCCGGGTCTGCCGCCGCCTCGCGCAGCAGACGCTGATTGAGCCGCTGGCGCATTTCCGCCGCCGCCGCCCGCGTGAACGTCACGATGAGCATTCGATCGAGCCGTGCGCCCTCGCGCAGCAACCCGACGATCCGCTCCACGAGCACCGCCGTCTTGCCCGACCCCGCCGCCGCGCTCACCAGCAGCGTCCCGTTCCTCGCCTCGATCGCCTGCGTCTGTTCCCTCGTCCACATCTCCATCACCCGCTCCATTGTACCATATTTCTCAAAGCCACGCCAGAGGGGGCTTCGCCCCCTCTGGACTCCCCTGAGCAGGGGCGCTGCCCCTGCACCCCGCCAGGAGGGCCGCATGGCCCTCCTGGACCTCCCATCTTTGACAGCCTTGCTTGGTTGCGCCGCCCGAAGGAGTGCAGGGGGCGATCGGAAAGCCTGGCAGACGACCTTCGTCCTCTGCCCGTGCCAAAGGCACGGAATTCCTGTTGGCGTAACATCAACTCCGCATTGCGCGCCTTCCGGCGCGCCAAAAGACG
>CAZRLM010000173.1:2942-4685 GCA_964600835.1 uncultured Oscillospiraceae bacterium | reverse complement strand
GCTTCCGTGCCGCCCCAGGGCGGGCGCAAGCATCCCCATCAGGAGTTTATCCAGATCGACACGACGAACATCCTGTTCATCTGCGGCGGTGCCTTTGACGGCATCGTCCCGATCATTGAAAGCCGGGTGGGCAAGAAGCTGCTGGGCTTCGGCGCGGAGCTGCAAAGCAAGCGCAATCCGGACGTGAGCGAGGCGCTCAAGGAGATTCGCCCGGAGGATCTGACCAAGTACGGCCTGATCCCCGAGTTCGTGGGCCGTCTGCCGATCGTGGTGACGCTGGATCAGCTGGACGAGGACGCGCTGGTGCAGATTCTGACCGAGCCGAAGAACGCGCTGTGCAAGCAATATCAGAAGCTGCTGGAGATGGACGGGGTCGAGCTGACCTACGAGCCGGAGGCGCTGCGCGCGATGGCGAAGCAGGCGATCGACCGCCGCTGCGGTGCGCGCGGCCTGCGGGCGATCATTGAGAACATTATGCTGGACACGATGTTCGAGCTGCCCTCCCGCAAGGACGTGACCGGCTGCGTGATCACCGAGGCGTCCGTCAGCGGCAGCGAAAAGCCGCGGCTTGTGGCGGGCACGCGGCGCGCAAGCCGCAAGCGGAACCAGGCGGTCTCCGCGCCGGTGGAGGAGCCGAGCGTTTCATAAGGCTGACAGCCGATGCTTATCGTTTTTTCGGGCGGCCCTTCTTTGGAGGGGTCGCCTTTTTGCGCGGCGAAAAAGCGTTTTTTTCCAGCGCGCCGCGCGGGGATGAATCGTCCTGTTCCCGACCATGATAAGAAGCGAAATGGAGGGATGAGGATGGTCAGTATCCTGCTTGTCTTGATTCAGCTGGCGGTGACGCTGGTGGTAGGCGTTTATTTCTACCGCCAGCTTCAGCAGCAGAAGCGAACCCAGCCCGCTCAGCGGCGGGAATCCAGCCGGGAGATGGATCGGCTGACGAAAATGCGGAGCATCCATCTGTCTGAGCCGCTGTCGGAAAAGGTGCGGCCGGCGAGCTTTGCGGACATTATTGGTCAGGAGGACGGCATCAAGTCGCTCAAGGCGATTCTGTGCGGGGCGAACCCGCAGCACGTTCTGATTTACGGCCCGCCCGGGGTGGGCAAGACCTGCGCGGCGCGGCTGGTGTTGGAGGCGGCCAAGCACAGCGCCGGTACGCCCTTTAAGCAGGACGCGCCCTTTATCGAGATGGACGCGACCTGCGTCCGCTTCGACGAGCGGGCCATCGCCGATCCGCTGATCGGCAGCGTCCACGACCCCATCTATCAGGGCGCAGGCCCGCTGGGGGTGCAGGGCGTGCCGCAGCCCAAGCCCGGCGCGGTCAGCAAGGCCCATGGCGGCGTGCTGTTCCTGGACGAGATCGGCGAGCTGCATCCCATCCAAATGAACAAGCTGCTCAAGGTGCTGGAGGATCGCAAGGTCATGTTCGAGTCCGCCTATTACAACCCGGACGACACCTCCGTGCCCAAGCATATTCACGACATCTTCCGCCGGGGGATGCCGGCGGACTTCCGCCTCGTCGGCGCGACGACGCGCTCCCCCAGCGAAATCAGCCCCGCGCTGCGCTCCCGGTGCATGGAGATTTTCTTCCGCGCCCTCACGCCGGAGGAAATCGCCTCCATCGCCGCCGGAGCAGCGGAGCGCGCCGGGTATGAGATGGACGCAGCGCAGGCGCAGACCGTCGGGCGCTATGCCTCCTGCGGGCGCGACGCGGTGAACATCGTGCAGATGTGCGCGGGGCTT
>CAZRLM010000173.1:0-2932 GCA_964600835.1 uncultured Oscillospiraceae bacterium | reverse complement strand
AAACGATTACCGCCGAGGACGTGGGCTGGGTCGTCCAGTCGGGCCATTACGCGGTGCGGCCGCCGCAGCGGGCGGACACCGCTTCCCGCGTGGGCACGGTGCACGGGCTGGCGGTGTTCGGGACGCATCAGGGCGCGCTGCTGGATATCGAGGCGGTTTCCACGCCCGGCACGGGCGAGGTGACGGTGACGGGCATCGTCGAGGAGGAGGAGCTGGGTCAGGAGGGCCACCGGATGCGCCGCAAGTCGACCGCTCGCGGCTCGGCGGAGAACGTGCGCACGCTGCTCACAGAGCTGGGCTTCCCGCTGGGAGCGCGGAACCTGCATATCAACTTTCCCGGCGGCGCGCCGGTGGACGGCCCGTCCGCCGGTGTGGCGATGGTGGTGGTCGCCGTCAGCGCGCTGACGGGTCAGCGGGTGGATGGTCGCTGCGCCGTGACGGGGGAGATTTCCGTGCAGGGCGCGGTGAAGGCGGTGGGCGGCGTACCTGCGAAGGTCGAAGCCGCCCGTCAGGCGGGGCTGAAACGCGTGTATATCCCCGCGGAAAACGACATGGAGAGTCTGCACGGCCTGGGCGTCGAAATCTGCCCGGTGACGAGCGTGCGGGAGGTGCTGCGGGAGATGCTGCTGCCCGTCAACGTGCCGGAGGAGGAAACGGCTGCCACCGCCGCGTCGCCGGAGGCCGTCCCCGTGGCCGCGGAGGGCGGCTATCGGATGAAGCATTCCGACGGCGGGGAGAACGTGCCGCTGTAACCGCCGCGCCTGCCTCTTGCAAAACGGGGCAAATGCCTGTATACTATCCATGCCGGAAAATGTCTTTCCGCGCGAGATGAGAAACCGATAGGAGGCATATCATGCCCGCCAAAAAGAAAACGACCGTTACGCTGCCGGTGCTGGCGCTCCGGGGGCTGATGGTATTTCCGCATATGGTGCTCCACTTCGATGTGGGACGGCAAAAGTCCGTCGCGGCGCTGGAAAAAGCGATGATGGAGAACCAGCAAATCTTTCTTGTCGCCCAAAAGGACGCGGAGGTGGAGGAGCCGGAGCTGAAGGATCTGTGCCCTGTGGGCACGATCGCGACGGTGAAGCAGGTGATGAACCTGCCCGGTGACAACCTGCGCGTGCTGGTGGAGGGCGAAATGCGCGGCACGCTGAAAAAAATCGACCAGCAGGAGCCGTGCCTGATCGGCACAATTATGCCCGCGGAGCAGCGGGCGGACGCGTCCAACGTCGAGATGCAGGCGCTGATGCGCGCAACGCAGGATTTCTTTGACGAGTACGCGCAGGCGAGTATGCGCGTCAGTCAGGAGACGGCGAACTCCATCCGCGACGTGGAGGAACCGGAGCAGTTGGCGGATGTGATCGCCGCGAACGTCCTGACCCAGGTGGAGGAGCGGCAGCGTATTCTGGAGGAGCTGGACGTGAAGCGCCGCCTGGAGGCGCTGTGCACCATCCTGGCCCGGGAAACCGAGCTGGCGGGCGTGGAAAAGCAGGTGCAGGCCCGCATCAAGAAGCAGATCGAGAAGAATCAGAAGGACTACTATCTGCGCGAGCAGATCAAGGCGATTCAGACTGAGCTGGGCGACAGCGAGGCGACCGACGTCGAGGATCTGCGGGAGCGCATGGAGAAAACGCCGCTGAACGAGGAAGCGCGTCAAAAATGCGAGCGGGAGATTGAGCGTCTGGCCCGCATGGCTCCCGGAACGCCGGAGGTAGGCGTGTCCCGCACCTACATCGAGTGGATTCTTGAACTGCCCTGGGGAAAAATGACGCCCGACAACCTGGATCTCAAGCGCGCCCGCCAGGTGCTGGCGCGGAACCATTATGGGCTGGAAAAGGTCAAGGAGCGCATTATCGAATACCTCGCGGTGTTGCGGATGAAGCAGGATATGCGCGGGCCGATCCTGTGCTTCGTCGGCCCGCCCGGCGTGGGCAAAACGTCCATCGTCCGGGCGATCGCCGAGGCGGTGGGGCGCAAGTTCGTGCAGATGTCCCTGGGCGGCGTGCGGGACGAGGCCGAGATTCGCGGCCACCGGCGCACCTACCTGGGCGCAATCCCCGGACGGATCATCGCCGGGATCAAGCAGGCGGGCACGATGAACCCGGTGTTCCTGTTTGATGAGATCGACAAGATGTCCAGCGATTTCCGGGGCGACCCGGCCAGCGCCATGCTGGAGGTGCTGGACGCGGAGCAGAACGCCGCCTTCCGCGACCATTACATGGAGCTGCCCTTCGACCTGAGCCATGTGATGTTCATCACCACCGCCAACTCGGTGGAGACGATTCCCGCGCCGCTGCTGGATCGCATGGAGCTGATCGAGGTGCCCTCCTATACCGAGGAGGAAAAGCTGCAAATCGCCAAGCGCCATCTGGTCGGAAAACAGCTGGCTGCTCACGGTCTGCCGGAAAAGTCCGTGCGCCTCTCCGACAAGGTGCTGCGGGAGCTGATTGAGGGCTACACCCGCGAGGCGGGCGTTCGCACGCTGGAACGCACCATCGCCAAGGTGATGCGCAAGGCCGCCGTGGCCATGCTGGATGGCGGCGAAACGGAGATCACCGTCTCCTCGAAGGTGCTGCGGGACTACCTGGGCGCGGCGCGCTATACCCGCGAGCAGCCGGAAAAGGAGCCGCGCGTCGGCGTGGTCAACGGGCTGGCGTATACCACCGTGGGCGGCGAGCTGCTGGAGGTGGAGTGCGCGCTGATGCCCGGCAAGGGCGCGCTGCAATTGACCGGTCAGCTGGGCGACGTGATGAAGGAGTCCGCCTCCGCCGCGTTCTCCTGGGTGCGCGCCCATTCCGCCTCGCTCGGGCTGTCCGACGACTTCTATAAGGAAAAGGACGTGCACATCCACGTTCCGGAGGGCGCGATCCCCAAGGACGGCCACTCCGCCGGCGTGACCCTGGCGACCGCGCTGCCCTCCGCGCTGACGGAG
>CAZRLM010000172.1:0-4762 GCA_964600835.1 uncultured Oscillospiraceae bacterium | reverse complement strand
AATGCACGAACAGCCTGCTGACGCGAAAGGCCAAGCAGTATCCGTCCCACTATGGTTCCAGCCGCACCGCACGCTACAAGGAGGACATCGCAAAGAAGAAGGTCTGCGCAGACTGCGTGGGCCTGATCAAAGGCTATAATTGGACGGGCGGCGGCAAGGGCGTGATCGAGTCCATCGGCACGGACAAGACGTTTTCCAGCAAGTACGGCGGCAACGGATGCCCGGACAAGAGCGCCAACGGCATGTTTGCCTACGCCAAGAGCAAGGGCTGCGCATGGGGCACGATTGACACCCTGCCCGAAATTCCCGGCGTGGCCCTGCGGTCGGATGGTCATGTAGGTGTGTACATCGGCGACGGATATGCCATCGAGGAGCGCGGCTTCAGCTATGGCTGTGTCAAGACAAAGGTGTCTGCCCGCAAGTGGACGCACTGGTATCAGCTGCCCTTTGTGGACTATGGCGATGCAGTATTCACGGGCGGCAGCTATGTGAAACCTGATACGGCGACCAGCGAGTACACACTTGGCACACGCACCCTGCGCAATGGCAACAAGGGCACCGATGTAAAGGCGTTGCAGGAGTTTCTGCTCCAGTTAGGCTACAAGCTGCCCAAGTACGGCGCGGATGGCGAGTTCGGCTCTGAAACGGAGACTGCCATCAAGGCGTTTCAGAAGAAGGTGGGCATCAAGCAGGACGGCATATACGGCAGTGATACACACAAGGCGCTAATGGACGCAATCGCTGATGCCGACGATGGCAAGGGTGATCCCGAGGATGATGCGCCTGAAAACGATTCTCCGACCGTCAAGCAGGTGCGGATCGTCTGCGACAACGGCTCTGTCAATATCCGCAAGGGCAACGACACCAAGTACAGCCGCATCACGGCCGTCAAGGACGGAACAACCTTTGAATGGGTGGCCACCGTCCAGAACGGCTGGCATGCCATTGTGGTCAACGGTCAGGTGGGCTGGGTGTCCGGGAAATATAGCGAGAAAATCGAATAACCCCAATGAAAGTGGTCTGCGCCCAAATTGTAGGCACAGACCGCTTTTCAGTCATCTGTACAGCACGTTTGCTATCATTTTACGGTATGAATTTGTTTCTGTCCATAAACCAAAGGTAAAACACTTTACCGATGGTTAAACTTTTGCGGTTGGCTTCGGCTGACCGCTTTTTTCTTTTGGTGAGCGTGTTCAAAACGCCGCTTTTCTACCAGTTACGGCAGAAGGAGATGCTCCTTCAATCCGATGCAGGAGGACGCTGCCGTGACCAATGAGCAGAAAGAACAGATAAGAAAGCTGCGCTTGCAAGGCGATGGCTATATGAAGATCAGCCAGAAGCTGGGCATGTCCATCAATACCATACGCTCCCATTGCCGCAGAATGGAAATGGACGGGTGCCTTTCCGGCAATCAGACTCGCTGTAAGCAATGCGGCAAGGCCATTAAGGTCATCCCAAAGCAGAAACCCAAAGTGTTCTGCTCGGATGCCTGCCGTGTCCGCTGGTGGAACAGTCACCCGGAGTGTGTTTCGCGCAAAGCAAATTACACATTTGTCTGCGCTCATTGCGGCAAAACCTTCACGGCCTACGGCAATGCCAACCGTAAGTATTGCAGCCGGGCAGGCTATGTTGCCGGTCGCTATGGGAAGGCAGGCGGGCAGGATGAATGATGCATATCGCGCCAAGCTGGAACCCTATCTTGCCGCCATGCTTCTGGCCAGACGGATGCGTTCCATAGGCATCATTTCTCAAGAGGATTTTCTGAAAATCGATGAGGCGATGGCTCAAAAATATGCTGTGCCTTTAACCAGTTTGTATCGCGGAATTGACTTGCAATCGTGCGGAATCAGAGGTAACATGTCGCACACCACAAGGAGGTGTCAGAATGCCAAGGACAATAAAACTTGTGCCTCATATACCGCAGCTGGCAAAGAAAAAGCGCGTTGCCGCCTATGCCCGCGTTTCCAGCGGAAAGGATGCCATGCTGCATTCCTTGTCTGAACAGGTCAGCTACTACAGCGACCTCATTCAGCGCAACAGCGAGTGGCTATATGCCGGGGTTTATTCCGATGAAGACGAAACCGGCGCCAAGGCAACGAGGGACGGCTTTCAGCGGCTGCTCAGCGATTGCCGCGCAGGGCGAATTGACATGGTCATTACGAAATCCATTTCTCGCTTCGCCCGGAATACGGTCACGCTGCTGGAAACCGTGCGAGAGCTGAAGGCGCTGGGCATTGATGTTTTCTTCGAGCGGGAAAACCTGCACACGCTCAACGGTGACGGCGAGCTCATGATTACCATCCTCGCATCCTATGCCGAGGAGGAAAGCCTGTCCGTCAGCGAGAACATGAAGTGGCGCGTCAGGCGTAATTTTGAAGAGGGAAAGCCGTGGGATGGGGTACTGCTCGGGTATCGGCTGGTGGACGGTCGATATGAGATTCAGCCCGAGGAAGCTGCCATCGTGCGGCGTATTTTTTCCGAGTTTCTTTCCGGCAAGGGCAGGCAGGCGATCGCCACGCTGCTCAATGGGGAGGGCGCAGTCACGCGCTTCGGCAACAGGTGGAGCGCCAGAACGGTATCGGGGATTCTCCGCAACTACACCTATACGGGAAATCTGCTTTTGCAGAAAACCTACATCGAAAACCACCTGAGTAAGAAGAAGTGCATGAACAACGGCGAAAAGGCCAAGTACCATGTGGAGCACAGCCACCCGCCTATCATTCGCATGGACACCTTCAATGCCGTGCAGGCCGAGATAGTGCGCCGAGCGGAGCATTTCAACGCCAATCCCCAAACGCCGAAGTCCTATCCTTTTTCCGGCCTGATGATCTGCGAACAATGCGGGAAGCATTACCGAAGAAAGACCATTTCCTCGGGCATCGTATGGATCTGCGAAACCTTCAACACGTATGGGAAGCGCTTCTGCGCATCCAAACAGGTGCCGGAAGAAACGCTGAAGAAGGTTACTGCCGAGGCGCTGGGCACGGAAGAATTCGATCCCGTCAGCCTTGAAAGAGTGGACAGCGTCCTCGTATGCAATGGAAACAGGTTGATTTTTCGCCTGAAGGACGGCACGGAACTGAGCCGCCAATGGAAGGATCGTTCCCGCAGCCAGAGCTGGACGCCTGAAATGAGGGAAGCCGCCCGGCAAAAGTCTTTGGAGAGGAGGAAGCATGCCCAAAATAACGACGATTCCGGCGACCATTAATCCTTTGACCCGGCTGCCTGCCATGACAACGCAGAAAAGGCGCGTCGCAGGCTATGCCCGAGTGTCTACCGACAGCGATGAGCAGGAAACCAGCTACGAGGCGCAGGTGGATTACTATACGAGGTTCATCCGCTCTAGATCGGATTGGGAGTTTGTGAGGATCTATACCGATGACGGAATTTCAGCCACAAACACCAAGCGGCGGGAAGGCTTCAAGGAGATGATCGCCGACGCGCTGGACGGACACGTCGACCTTATCGTCACAAAATCCGTCAGCCGTTTTGCCCGCAACACCGTGGACAGCCTTTCCACCATCCGCAAGCTGAAGGCAAAGGGCATCGAGTGCTATTTTGAGAAGGAGAACATCTGGACATTCGACGGCAAGGGAGAACTGCTGATTACCATCATGTCCAGCCTTGCGCAGGAAGAAAGCCGTTCCATTTCCGAGAACGTCACGTGGGGCCAGCGCAAGCGGTTTTCAGACGGAAAGGTGACCATGCCCTATAAGCATTTTCTTGGCTACAAAAAGGGCGAGGATGGCTTGCCGGTGATCGTGGAAGAAGAAGCTCAGGTTGTCCGGCTTATATACCGACTATTTCTGGAAGGCAAAACCCAGCAGGCCATTGGGAAACAGTTGGAAAGCATGGGCATACCATCGCCCGCCGGGAAGGAAAAGTGGAGCAAAACGACCATTTCCAGCATCCTCACCAATGAAAAATACAAGGGCGACGCGCTGCTGCAAAAGAGCTTCACGGTGGATTTTCTGGAAAAGAAGATGAAGGTCAACGAAGGCGAGGTGCCCCAATACTATGTGGAAGGCAGTCACCCGGCCATCATCGACCCGGACGAATGGGAGCATGTGCAGCATGAGTTCGCTCGGCGCAAGGCGCTGGGCAACACCTACAGTGGGAAAAGCACACTTGCGGCAAAGCTGATCTGTGAGGACTGCGGGAGCTTCTACGGCTCCAAGGTATGGCACTCCAACGATCCGTATCGCTGCACAGTATGGCAATGCAACCGAAAATTCCAAAACGATCATCGTTGCTATACGCCCGTACTGCGCACGGAGAAAATCCAGCAGATGTTCATCTACGCCTACAATAAGGTGATGTTGAACTTGGATGCCATGCTGAAAGCCTGCACGGAAATGAGGCGGCTGCTCACGGACTTTGCCGCCATTGACGCGAGAATTCAGCACCAGACCGATGAAATACAGCTGGTAGCCGAAATGGTCAAGGCGGCGGTGCAGCTCAACGCCTCCACCACACAGGCGCAGGATGAGTACAAGCGGCGGTATAAGGAACTGACCGAGCGCTACGAGGGCATGGCTGCGGAGCTTGAAAAGCTCAATGCAGAGCGCAGGCTCATGGAACAGAAGGACAAATCCATCGGGCTATTCATGCGGGCGCTCAAAAAGCAGCCTGTGGTACTCGACGAGTGGGACGATACCATTTGGATTGTGATGGTCGAAAACGCCACCGTCCACCGAGACGGCAGCATAACCTTCCGCTTCTACAATGGGGCGGAGGTCAAGGTCGGAGCGTAAAGCTCCGG
>CAZRLM010000171.1:0-4776 GCA_964600835.1 uncultured Oscillospiraceae bacterium | reverse complement strand
TAAATCGAGATTTCTGCAAACAGCAGATGGCGGAACAGGCATCGCCAGCGCTGCCGACGAATGGTGCGGTGTTGCCTTTGGTTTTACTTGATCATGCCCTCTTCCCAGCAGTCATAGGGCTTCACGCCCAGCAGCTGGGCCACGGTGGGCGCGACGTTTGCCAGGCCGAAGGCGCCTTCCTTCATCTCGTGGCGCTCGTCCTTGTCGTAGATGATGAACGGCACCGCGTTCAGGCTGTGCGCGGTGCGGACGGCAACCGCGCCCTTCTTGTTCTTCTCCAGCATCTGGTCGGCGTTGCCATGGTCAGCCGTCACCAGCAGAATCGCGCCATGCTCGTCGCAGGCCCTCTTGATGCGGGCAAGGCACAGGTCAACCGCCTCCACCGCGATTTCCGTCGCCAGCAGGTTGCCCGTATGGCCCACCATGTCGCCGTTGGGGAAGTTGCAGCGGATGAAACCGTACTTGTTCTTTCCCAGCGCGGCGATCACCAGGTCGGCGACCTCGGTGGCCTTCATCCACGGGCACTCGTCAAAGGAGCGGACATCGCTGGGCACCTCCTCCCAGTCCTCCAGCGCCTCGGAGACCTTCTCGGAGCGGTTGCCGTTCCAGAAGTAGGTCACATGGCCGTACTTCTGCGTTTCGGAGCAGGCATACTCGGCGATGCCGTTCTCCACCAGCAGCTCGGTCAGGGTATGGCGAATCTCCGGCGGATTTACCAGGAACGCCTTGGGAATGCACAGGTCGCCGTCATATTGCAGCATCCCGGCGTACTTCACCTGCGGCACCACGCCGCGGTCAAACTTGTCGAAGTCGTCGCCGCCGTCAAAGGCCATCGACAGCTCCAGCGCGCGGTCGCCGCGGAAGTTGAAGAGGATCACGCTGTCCCCGTCCTTCATCGCGCCCACGGGCTGGCCGTTCTCCGCGATGACGAACGCCGGCAGATCCTGGTCGATCACATTCAGCTCCGCGCGGTAGGTTTCGACGGCCTCCTTCGCGGTGGCAAACTGACGGCCCAGGCCATGGACGTGGGTGTCCCAGCCCGCCTTGACCATGTTCCAGTTCGCCTGATAGCGGTCCATCGTGATGGTCATGCGGCCGCCGCCGGAAGCGATCCGGCCGTCAAAGGACGCGTCGTTCAGCGCGGCGAGCGCGTCCTCCAGCTGCTGGACGTATTCCAGCGCGGAGGTGGCGGGCACATCGCGGCCATCCAGCAGGATGTGGCAGCGCACGGAGCGCACGCCCTCGCGCTTGGCCTCGCCCAGCATGGCGATCAGGTGGCTGATGTTGGAGTGAACGTTGCCGTCGGACAAAAGGCCGATAAAGTGCAGCGTCGTTCCCTTTTCCTTCACGCTGCCGGTCAGATCCTGCCAGGCGGCGGACTGATAGATCTTGCCGGACTCGATGGACTCGTTCACCAGCTTCGCGCCCTGGGAGTAGATCTGTCCGCAGCCCAGCGCGTTGTGGCCCACCTCGCTGTTGCCCATGTCGTCGTCCGTGGGCAGGCCGACCGCCGTACCGTGCGCCTTGATGGTTTGGAAGGGGCACGTCGCCTTCAGCTCGTCCAGCGTCGGGGTCGTGGCCTTCATGACCATGTTGCCCAGCTCATTCGGCGTTTCGCCCACGCCGTCCATCACAACCAACACAACGGGTTTATTCATTGAAACAAACACCCTCCTGTCTGTATCGCTTACAAGCAGCGCGTCAATTCGCGCCGTTTAAGCATATAACATTTCCACGAAATTGTCAATCTCCGCAGCCCGCCTGACGGTGGACTTTCAGACGCTCTGCGCGACATTTGGCACATTTCCCCTTGCGGCGCACGGCGCTTTCTGTTATAGTAATAACAGGTTATGGGAGAAAGGAGTCTGAAAATGAACGACATCATGCAGGCCCGCTGCCTGCTTTTGCAGCAAAACCGGCAGGCCGTCAAACGCGCCTGGTTCTGGGCCGGTTCGCTCATGCAGCTGTGCTGCGCGAGCGTTTATACCCTGCAAGACCGTCAGACTGACGAGGAATCGCTCGCGCGCTGCAAGCGGCTGATCAAGTCGAGGGTGGGCGCCTTTTCGAGTCTGCGCGGAAACGTCGAATGCGTGCTGGCCGCGCGGATGGATCTGTCCGATCATCCGGAGCAGACGCTCTCCGAGACGGTTGACGCGTATCAGGCGCTCCGTCAGCGCTTCCACGCCTCCGGCTTCCTGCCCCTTGGCGCGCTCTCCATGAGCGAGGCGTCCTCCCCTGCACGGTTTGAGGAGCTTGCCGACCGTGCCCGCGACCTGTACGACCGGATGCGCGGGATGCACCCGATCCTCACCGCGTCGGAGGACACGCCGCTGTGCGTGCTCCTGGCCCTGTCGGGCAAGCAGCCCGATCTGCTCCTGGCGGATGCGGAAGCGTGCTATCGGCAGTTGAAGCCCGCCTTCCCGCTCTCCGGCGACGCGGTGCAGACGCTCAGCCTTGTGCTGGCTCTGTCTCCCGGCGCTTCCGAGGAGAAATCCGACCGCGTGCTGTCGCTCTTTGACGCGCTGAAGCGTCAGGGCCGCAAGTGGGGCACGACCCCCGAGCTGCCCGTCCTGGGCGTGCTGGCGCTGGAAGGCCGCGACCCGGCGGAGCTGGCGGCGGACGTCATCGCCTGCGACCGGCTGCTGGCCTCTCAGAAGGGCTTTGGGCCGCTTTCCATCACCGGCAGACAGCGGCTGATGTATGCGGGGCTGATGGCGCAGTCCGCGCTCGACACGACCCTCGCGGGCAACGTGGTCGGCGGCAGCGTCCTGTCTGCCCTGCTGGCGGAGCAGGCTGCCCTGGTCGCCGTGGCGGCTGCTGCCAGCGCGTCGGCCGCGGCTGCCAGCAGCAATTCCTGACGGATCGTCATCGCTTCTGTAAAAAACGGGAGCCGCCTTTTAATCCTTTACAAACAGGACTCTCTAAGGTTAAAGCGCATGACAATAGCAAAACCGACGTGACTGTTTATAGGCGCGTCGGTTTTGTTCCAATGTTAATAAAAAACTTTTTTATCATTCCTTGGCTTTTGCAACTGTATGGTTTTTGTAAGTGTTCCAATCTGGTTCATAATCGGAATTTGCCTGATTGCCCCACATATCCCATCCTTCACGATCTCCACGGGCAAACAATTCAATACGATTTGGCAAACTGCATGCCTCAATAATCGGGATGATTTCATCCGGCTTTCTACTATGTTCACGCTTCTGAGTTCTGATCAGATTAATCTGCGAACGAGCTGGAGGTAATGTTCTGTTAGGAGCACTTTTCTTTTTTATGCCGAATAGAAGCAATTCAGTAACATTACGAAAATAAAAGCCTACGCCGCGCCCATCAGGTAATCCATCTTTACGGATTTTTTCCCAGACAACATTTCCTTTATATTCAAATCCCCAAGCGTCCATAACAGCTAAACCATCCGGAAGTAATGCATTGGGAATCCAAAGATATAGGTGAGCCTTGCTATCAGCTATTTCCTGAATGGGAAGTGCTTTAATATCTGCTAAAGGCATCGTCTCATACCGTGTCAATCTTTTGTTCTCAGGAGCCACTTTCCCCGTTCGATTTTGGAATTGCCAAGGTGGATCCGCATAAATCGTGTTATACTTTTTTCCATTCGTAAAGGCCATTAGGTCTTTCACTGTAAGCTCTAAACTACTATTCATTCTTGTCAATGCACTCCTTCTTTATCCCGATTGCCAAGATCGGGCAACCACCGTTTCGTCTGCTGTCAAGACGGTATAACAGCTTTCCCATCCAAGTGGTTGATGCTCCATATTTCGCCATTACACCTATGTTTCTGAAGATTTCGTTTAGTTCCTCCGCTCTTGTGACAATAACCCCAACGTCGATTAGTCCGCAATCAAAATATGTCCGCATGGCAAGAAGATCACGATCGAAAGTCTGATCTTTGCTGTTCCATTCAAGGTCAAAGGCCACCTTGTTCTTCAGAAAATCTATATTATGACCATCAATATATCCCTTGATCGTTTCTATCTCAAACGGCTCATCCGAAAAGCGACCTCTGCGCTGAGCTGTTTGACGGGGATATTTTTTGACAATCAAGTCTCCTGAAATGCGAATTTCTCTCCAACCGCAGGGGTATAAAGCATCATCAAACTTCTTCGGGATTGGTGATTCATTGCCTCCTGCTTTAGAAATTTCATCCAGTGTCAGTCTCAAATTTCTTAAGGCTGCTCGTATCTCCGCCCATTCCTCTGGGAAACTCTCGTACAATATTTCCAGAGCGTGTCCATAGCTATAAAATTCATACTTGGATTGAAGTTCCAAATCTATGTACTTCTCGTTTTTTTCCATCGAATGCCACCTTCTTATTTCTTTTAAGCTGTGCTCTGTTATTCCATTTGTCAGTTTCCATCATAATAGCAGAGCTTATAATAAGTAGTATATCATTTTACCGATTTTTTTCAATCTATCACAGAAGAAAAGCGTACAAATCAACAAAAAGGAGAGGCCGCTTCCTTCATACGGCCTCTCCTTTCAGCGCGCTCCCGCGTTTTTGGATTGATTGTTACTTCAGCACGGCCTTGATGCGCCGCACGCCCGCGGAGGAGGACTCCTCCTTCAAAATCTTGAACTCGCCCAGATCGCCGGTGTTCTCGGCATGGGGGCCGCCGCAGATCTCGAAGGAGAACTCGCCCATCTTGTAGGTGCGCACGCGCTCGCCATACTTGCTCTCGAACAGGCCGATCGCGCCCTTCGCCTTGGCCTCGGGCACCGTCATTTCCTCGCAGACGATCGGCGCCTTGGCCTGAATGG
>CAZRLM010000170.1:0-4821 GCA_964600835.1 uncultured Oscillospiraceae bacterium | reverse complement strand
ACGACGTTGACCGTGCTCTGGCTGGATCAGGGCAGCGTGCTGATCGGCCATGTGGGCGACAGCCGCGCCTATCTTTTGCGGGACGGCGCGCTAACCCAGGTGACGGAGGATCATTCCGTCGTCGCGGAGATGGTGCGGGAGGGTATGATCACCCGGAAGCAGGCGGAAACGCATCCGATGCGCAACGTGATCACCCGCGCGGTCGGCACCGAGGCGGGCGTGATGACGGATGTGAGCCGGCAACCGCGCCAAAAAGGCGACCGCTGGCTGGTCTGCTCCGACGGCCTGTACGGCATGGTGCCCGAGGAAAAAATCGCACAGCTGTTGAAGGAAAAGCCGCCCGAGGAGGCCGCCGACGCGCTTTTGACGGCGGCGCTGGCCGCCGGCGGGCGGGACAACGTGAGCCTGGTCATCCTTCAGGACGGGGAGGGCGCAAGGTGACGTTGAACGAGAAGATACTGGCGGATCGCTACCGACTGGTGGAGCAGATCGGCATCGGCGGCATGGCGATCGTCTACCGCGCGGTCGATCTGCGCACGGGCCACAACGTCGCAGTCAAGGTGCTCCGCCCGGAGTTCAACCAGGACGCGGAGTTTGTCGGTCGTTTTCAGCGGGAGGCGGAAGCTGCCTCCAAAATGACCCACCACAACATCGTCAACCTGCTGGACGTGGGCATGGACGGCGACAATCGTTACCTGGTGATGGAGTACGTCCAGGGTAAGACGCTCAAGGACATCATCAAGGAGAAAGGGCGGCTCAGCCCGCAGGTGGCGGCGCAGATCACCATCCGCATCCTTTCGGCGCTCCAGCACGCCCATCAAAACGGCATCATTCATCGGGACATCAAGCCGCAAAACATCCTGATCCACTCCGACGGCCACGTCAAGGTGGCGGACTTCGGCATCGCCCGGATGGCCAACAGCACGACGCTGACCCACGGCGACAACGTGATGGGTTCGGTGCACTATTTCAGCCCCGAGCAAGCCAGCGGCCAGGCGGCGGACGTGACCAGCGACATCTATTCCGTCGGCGTGACGCTCTACGAAATGCTGACCGGCCGCGTGCCCTTTGACGGCGACAGCCCGGTCGCCATTGCCATGCAGCACCTTCACGCCCGCCCCGCGCCCATCGAGACCATCGCGCCGGACGTGCCGCCCGCCATCATCCATGTGTGCATGATGGCGATGGAGAAGGATCCCCATTACCGCTATCAGAGCGCCCGGGAAATGGCGGCGGAGCTTCGCATGGCGCTCGAGGGCCGCACCGATCAGATGCAGCCCCGGCTGGTGGAGACGATCAAGCCGACGGACGTCCCGACCTCGCCCTATGTGCCCCGGTCGGAGAAGCCCAATTCCGCGCCGGTGGTCATGGAGGCCCCGGGCGCGGCGCGCCGTCCGCAAAAGGTGCGCCGCTATCGCCGGATCAACACCCGCGCGCTGGTGGCGACGGTGCTCACCTGCGCGGTGGTCGTGTACGCGCTGGTGATGGGCGGCATCGCGATCTGTGAAAAGGTGATCAACAGCGCCGCCGTGCCGGACTTTGTGGGCATGGACATGACCGGCGCGCAGCGCGCGGCCAGCCGGGCCGGGCTGAAAATCGAAATGGTGGAGATCAACCACCCGTCGATCTCCTCCGGTACGGTGATCCTGCAAGCCCCGGAGGTGGATACCACGCTGCGCAAGGGCGACACCGTGGTGCTGACCGTCTCGAAGGGCCCCGCCAGCCAAACCGTTCCCCGCGTGGTCGGTCTGACGACGCAGGACGCGATTACTACCCTGCAAGCGGCCGGACTGACGCTGTCGGTGGTCGAGCGGGTGGTATCGACGGACGTGCAGGCGGACTTCATCATCAGCCAGGTGCCGGAGGAAGGAAGCCTCTGCCAGAACGGAGACATCGTGCAGGTCACGGTGTCCGGCGGCGTGGCCTATGTGCCCAATCTGCTCGGACAGACCATCGCCGATTCGCAGAATTTGCTGATGGGCAGCGGCCTGCTGCTCAACGCGAACGTCCAGTACGCGGAGACGGAGGACGTCAGCCTGCATGGCCGGGTCGCCAGCCAGGCGCCGTCGGCGGACGTGCAGGTGACGCAGGGGACGTATGTGACGCTGACGGTCTACCGCGTGCCGTCGCTGCTGCATACCGCGCGGGTCACGCTGGATCTGCCCCAGAGCGACAGCCTGGTTTCCGTGCGCATCACGCTGATGACCGGCGCGAGCGAGTACACGGTCTACCAGGGCGAGTTCCCGGCCAACGCCAGCCGCCACCCGGAGGTGGAGCTGACCAATCAGGACGCGGGCGAGTTTACCTACAAGGTGTATTTCAACGAGCGGTTTGCCTATCAGCAGCAGGTTACGCTGGAATGACGCGGAGGGAAGCAACAACGGACACGATGCGCGGCACGCTCATCCGCGGGGTGGGCGGCTTCTATACGGTGATGGATGAAACAGGCGCGGAGTACACCCTGCGCTGCAAAAAGAAACTCCGCCATCTGCACCTCACGCCCCTGGTGGGGGACGAGGTGCGCTTCATCCCCGGCGAGGGGGAGGAGCACGGCTGGCTGGAGGAGATTCTGCCCCGGCGGAGCGAGTGCCAGCGCCCGCCGGTCAGCAACGTGACGCTGCTGATGATCGTGATTGCGCCGGAGCCAGCGCCCGACCTGCTGTTGGTGGATCGGCTGCTGGTGCGGGCGCGGCGGCAGGGCATGAAGGCGATGCTGGTCGCCTCCAAAACGGAGCTGCAGCCCGAGCTGGCGGATGCGCTGCGCGTCCAGTACGCCGGCGCGGACGCGCCGGTGCTGCCCGTCAGCGCCCGAACGGGCGAGGGCCTGCCCGCGCTGCGGGAAAAAATGCGCGGCGAGCTGTGCTGCCTGACGGGCCAGTCCGGCGTGGGCAAGAGCACGCTGCTGAACGCGCTGTTGGGCTTGCAACTGGAAACAGGCGAGATCAGCCGAAAAATTAAGCGCGGCAAGAACACCACGCGCCACACGGAGCTGTTGGCGAAGGACGGGCTGCGCGTGCTGGACACGGCGGGCTTCAGCCTGCTGGAGCTGGACGGCGGCATGGAGCCGATCAGCCTGAAAACCTGGTATCCGGAGTTTGACCAATATGAGGGAAGCTGCCGCTTTCAGCCCTGCTACCACGACCGGGAGCCGGGCTGCGCGGTGACGGCGGCCTGCGCGGCGGGGGACATTTCCCCGGAGCGGCTGGAGCGCTACCGGGCGCTGCTGGCGGAGGTTCGGGAGGCTTGGAGGGAACGCTATGATTAAGGTAGCGCCGTCGATTCTGGCGGCTGACCCGCTGAACATGGAGCGCGATGTGCGTCGGATGGTGGATGCGGGCTGCGACATGATTCATGTGGACGTAATGGACGCGCATTTTGTCCCCAACCTGAGCTACGGCCCGGCGCTGGTCAAGGCGCTGCATGGCCGCTTTGACACGCCGCTGGACGTGCACCTGATGATGGACAATCCGGAGCAGTATCTGGACGTGTTCATGGACGCCGGCGCGGCGAACGTGACGATCCACGCCGAGATCCCGGGCGACGTGGCGGCGATGCTCCGCCGGATCCGGGCGCGGGGCGTGTCCGCCGGGCTGTCGGTCAAACCGGGCACCGCGGCGGAGGTCATCCGACCTTTGCTGCCGCTCGCCGATATGGTGCTGGTGATGACGGTGGAACCGGGCTTTGGCGGCCAGAAGTTCCAGCCCGCGATGCTGGACAAGCTATCCGCGCTGCGGGCGATGGGCTATGCCGGTCTTTTGCAGGCGGACGGCGGCGTATCGCTGGCAAATCTGCCTGCGCTCAAGGCGCACGGGCTGGACGTGGCGGTTATGGGCACGGCGATGTACCGCAGCCCCGATCCGGCCGCGGACGTTCGTCAGATTCATGCACTGTGACGCATAAAGCCGCGCCTCCTGCGGGCAAACTGCCTGTCAGGAGGTGCTTTTTTGATGGAAAACAACAACCGGGAGCCGCTGTCCAAGACGGAGTCGTCTGCGCGGCGCGGGCGGCTGTTCGTGCTGGAAAAACGCAAGCACTTGATGAGAAATTTGAAAAAACCACAATAAATAGCGTTTTGAAATCGCAAAAGCGTGGTATAATATCTACAAGCCCAACAAGTGCGGCATCAAGAAGAGGAGAGATTCAAATGAGCTGCAAAGTGAACGTAACTGGCGGCGAGCTGCCCCAGGAGGAAATTAGCGCTTATATTCAGCGCGCAAAGACCAAGTTTGGCCGCGAACCCTTTGGCATGGACATTCATGTGGACGGCGAATACGTTGATCTGTCCTACGATTTCGGCGACCAACCCTTCCAGCGGATTCGCCGCATCACCGGCTATCTCGTCGGCACCCTCGACCGCTTCAACAACGCCAAGCGCGCTGAAGAACACGACCGCGTCAAGCACAGCCTCGCGTGACCAGGGGCTTTGCCCCTGGACCCCACCAGAGGGGGCGCGGCCCCCTCTGGACTTCCTCGCCAGGAGGGCCGGTCGGCCCTCCTGGACCTCCCAAGCTGGTCGGCCCAGCTTTTTTTGTTTTCCACGGAAAACACTTCCGGAAGAAAGCGTATCCAAAGGAGTGCAGGGGGCGACTGGAAAGCCTGGCAGGCGACCTTCGCCTTCTGCCCGTGCCCTCAGGCGCGGAATCCCTGTATGCGGACGCATCCTCCGCATTGCGCGCCTTCCGGCGCGCCAAAAGACGGTCGATGCCATCGCACCGTTCCGGTAACGCTGATCACAACGCATGAGCTCCGGCGCTGCCAAGAGCCGCTTGCGACGCCTCAGACGCCGATGCGTAGGCGACCTCTGATGGTCGCCGTTTCGCT
>CAZRLM010000169.1:0-4839 GCA_964600835.1 uncultured Oscillospiraceae bacterium | reverse complement strand
GCCGGCATCATGGGCATCAACCCCGCGCTGTTCGAGGCGGGCCTGGTGGACGGCTGCTCCTCCCGTCAGATCTTCTGGAAGATCACCCTGCCGCTGATCAAGCCGATTCTGCTCTACAACCTGGTCACCTCCCTCGTCGGCGGCCTGACCATGTTCGATATCCCGCACCTGATGACCCAGGGCAACCCGAACAACACCACCAACACCGTGGCGCGGTTCATCTACACCCAGGGCTTTACCGGCTCGTATAACTTCAACTACGCGAGCGCCGCGTCGGTGATTCTGTTCGCGATCATCGTCGTCTGCTCGGTGATTCTGTCCGTGCTGATGAAGGAACGTGACGGCGGACGCAAGGCGAGGGGGGCTGGCAAATGAAAAAGAATATCAAGATTGCCTATGTCGTCCTGATCGTATTGACGCTGGTGTGTATGTTCCTGCCCATCGCGTCCTTCCATGACAATTCCGCCGCGTCCCTGTCTGCGGACATTGAGAAGCAGATGGAGCGCGTGGAGAGCGACAAAGCCAAGTATGCGCGCGACGAGAAGGCCGGCAAGTATGACGGCAACGACGACGCCCGCGCCAAGCAGCAGGCCAAGATCGACAAGGATCAGGCCAAGGTCGACGATCTGCTGGCCCAGCAGGCCGCTGCGGCGGAGAACGCCGACGCCGCGGGGCTGACTTACAGCCTGCTGCCGGGCAAGCTGCCCGCCGAATTGGAGCTGGATCAGGAGGTCATCAACGCCTACAAGACGTACATGGCCAACTTCGACAGCTACTACGGGTGCATCTATGCCGCGGCGGCGCTGCTGGCGGTGTCGCTGGCGCTGGTGCTGGCCGGGCGCGACCGGCTGGTCAGCAAATGCTACACCTTCTCCAGCATTACCAATCTGGCGGCGGTTCTGCTGCTGGCCTTCGTGGTGCTGCGCCTGCGGGCGTTCCCCATCAAGCTGCCCTACTCCAGCGCGGTGCTGAAGCCCTGGGTCTGGGCGCCGATGCTGGTGATGCCGCTGGCAGCGATGTTCCTGAACATCACCGGCGTGGAGAACACCAAGCGCACGATGATCTACATCCTGTGCGTCGCGCTCAGCGCGCTGTCGCTGCTGCCGTTCTGGATCATGATCGTCAACGCGACCCGTTCGTCCACCGCGATTCAGCAGGGCGTGTCGCTGATCCCCAGCACGTTCCTGTCCAGCAACTGGCAGGTGCTGCAATCCAAGAACTTTGACATCATGGTCGGCTTCAAGAACAGCGCGATCATCGCCTTCGGCTCGACGATCCTGGGCGTGTACTTCTCCGCGCTGACCGCTTACGGCCTGACGGTGTACAAGTTCAAGGGCGCGAAGTTCCTGTACAGCGTGATCCTGGCGATCATCATGATCCCCGGCCAGGTGACCGCGACGGGCTTCTATATGTTCATGTATCGCATCGGCTGGACGAACAGCTATCTGCCGCTGATCATCCCGGCCATCGCGTCGGCGTCGACGGTGTTCTTCTTCAAGCAGTACCTGGAGGCCAACTTCCAGATTTCGCTGGTGGAAGCGGCGCGTATCGACGGCGCGGGCGAGTTCTTCATCTACAACCGCATCATCATGCCGATCATGATTCCGGCGATGGCGACCATGGGCATCATGGCGATCATCGGCAGCTGGAACAACTACCTGACGCCGTTGATGCTGCTGTCCAAGACGGAAATGAAGACCCTGCCCATGATGGTCAAGGAGCTGCGCGGCGACATCTACCGCACCGAGTACGGCTCCATCTATCTGGGCCTGACCCTGACGGCGCTGCCGCTGATCATTGTGTACTTCGCGCTGAGCAAGTACATCATCGCGGGCGTTGCCGTGGGCGGCGTCAAGGAGTAATTTCTGCCAGGCAAGGAGGGGAAGCGTCGCGCTTCCTCTCTTTTTGTGCTATACTGTTCCCGGAGGAGGCGGAGAGCCATGCAGGAGCGGACGAGGTGGCGCAGGCTATGGAAGCTGTTCACCACCATGCTGTCGATCAGCGCGTTTACCTTCGGCGGCGGGTTTGTGATTGTGTCGCTGATGCAGCGCAAGCTGGTAGATCGGCTGCACTGGTTGGAGGAGAACGAAATGCTGGACATGGCCGCGCTGGCGCAGGCCGCGCCGGGCGCGATCGCGGTCAACGCGGCCATCCTCGTGGGGCAGCGGATTGCCGGCCCGGCGGGAGTCGCGGCGGCGGTGCTGGGCACGGTCATCCCGCCGACGATCATCATCGGCGCGCTGTCGTTCGCTTATGATGCCTTTGCGTCAAACGCGTGGGTTGCCGCGGCGCTGTCGGCCATGCAGGCGGGGGTCGCGGCGGTGGTGGTGGACGTGGTGTGGAACCTGGGCGGCAAGGTGGCGCGGACGCGGGACAAGCTGAACATTGCGCTGATGGTCGCCGCGTTTGTCGCCGCTTCTGTGCTGAAGGTGAACGTGGTGCTGCTGATCCTCGCCGCGGCGGCGATCGGCGTGCTCCGGATGCTGCGAAAAAGGCGGGAGGGGAACGCATGACGCTGCTGACTTTGCTGCTTACATTCATGCAGTTAGGCGCGTTCAGCGTGGGCGGCGGTTACGCGGCCATGCCGCTGATAGAGTCGCTGACGGTCGCGCAGCACGGCTGGCTGACCGCGGCGGAGTTCGCCGATCTGGTGACGATCGCCGAGATGACCCCCGGCCCGATCGCCATTAACGCGGCGACGTTCGTCGGGATGCGGGTCGCCGGCGTGCCCGGGGCGCTGGCGGCAATGCTGGGCTGCGTGCTGCCGTCGCTGGTGATCGTGTCGCTGCTGGCGTGGGCGTACAACCGCGGCAAGAACGGCCTGATGATGCAGTCCGTGCTGGCCTCAATGCGCCCGGTGGTGGTGGCGCTCATCGCCTCCGCCGCGGTGACGCTGACGCGCGTCGCCTGCCTGCGCGGCGAAGCCATCCGCTGGACGGGCGTGCTGCTCTTCATTGCCGCGCTTGTCGCGCTGCGGCGCTGGAAGGTCAGCCCCATCCTGACGATGGCCCTGTGCGGCGTATGCGGTCTGGCGCTGCACGCGCTCGGGCTGGCATAACAGAAAAAGCCGCCGCTTTCGCAGTGAAAAGCGGCGGCTTTTGTGTGCAGATCAGGCGCGATTCATCTGGTCGACGAAGGCCGCGCTCTTGACCGTCGCTTCGACCCAGGCGGGCAGGAAGCCGCACTTGATCGCGTTGCGGACGGATGGGATGTTCGACCAGGCGGCGCAGTAGAAGGGAACCTTCTCCTGAGACAGAATTTCGAGCGCCAGTCGGCTGGTGAGCGCGGCGGCGACGCCCTGCCTGCGGTAAGCGGGGAGCACGTCCACGCCGATCTGCCACATGGTATCGCAGTCGGCGGAGCACGCCGCGAGGCCGATCAGCGCGTCGCCGTCGTAAGCGCCGACGCCTAACACGTCCAGCTCCCGGCGGTCGCTGCACAGCGCGTTGCTCCACGCGGGGATGTAAAGCGGCGCGAAGTCTCCGGTGTGCAGCAGCCGCAGCGGGTAGGGGCAGTTGAGCGGCTTCAGGCGCGTCAGGTCGGGCAGAAAGTATTCCGCCATGAAGCACACTCGCAGCCCCTCGCGCTGCATTGCGTCGTTCAGGACGTGCAGGTTCGGCGTTTCAAAGCAGTGCGCGACCGAAAAGCGGTTCAGATACGCTTCAACGGTTTCGCGGTGCTTCTCGTCAATGGAGGCGACCACGTTGCTGCCGTAGGAGACCAGGTCGCAGTCAAAGGGGAGCGTCAAATAGCGCCGCGCGTCGGGGTTCGCGGTGGAGGGTACGATGACATTCTCCATCCGCGTGAAATCCTCCGGGCGGCAGCCCGCGTCCACCGCCGACTGCGCCATGGCCACCTGTAAAATGCGCTCATTTGTCCAGTTCATGGGAGAAAACGCTCCTTTTACCGGTCGAAGGCGTCCAGCAGAGCCTGCGCCATGGCGTCCTTTTCGCAGCGGGCGCTGTGGCGTTCCGGCAGGTCGCGCAGGGCGCGGATCGCCTCGGGGACGGGCACGCCGGTGCGCCGGGACAGCTCCTCCGCGCACTGGAAGGGATCCAGCCCCGCGATGGCCTCGCGGCCGCCCAGCGCGTAGAGCACGTCGCCGGAGAACTTGTACGGGCTGGCCGTGGCGACGAGGACGGTGTACGTTTCGTCCTGCGTGCGGTCGCGGTAATCGCGCAGCGCGCGGCTGGCCACAGCGGTGTGGGGATCGAGCAGGTAGCGCTCCTGCTCAAAGACGGTGCGAATTTCCACGTCGGTCTGCATATCGTCTGCATACCCGGCGGCGAACAGGCCGCGCAGCCAGTCCAGCCGCTGCTCGCCCACCGAGTAGGTGCCGGTTTCGCGCAGCTGCTTCATCCACAGGCTGATCAGCCCGCCGTCCCGGTCGGCGGCCTCGTAGAGCAGCCGTTCCAGGTTGGAGGAAATCAGGATGTCCATCGACGGCGCGTTCGTTTTGAAGAATTGCCGACGCGCGTCGTAGGTGCCGGTGGTGAAGAAGTCCGTCAGGACATGGTTGCGGTTGCTGGCGCACAGCAGCTTGCCGACGGGCAGCCCCATGCTGCGGGCATAGAACGCCGCCAGAATGTTGCCGAAGTTGCCCGTGGGCACCGCGAAATTGACCGGGTCGCCCGCGGCGATTCGCCCCTGGGCGAGCAGGTCGGCGTAGGCGCTGAAATAGTACACAATCTGCGGCACGAGGCGGCCGAAGTTGATCGAGTTGGCGGAGGACAGCACCCGGCCGCGCGCATCCATTTCCCGCGCCGTGTCCGGCGAGGCAAAGAGCGCCTTCACGCCGGTCTGCGCGTCGTCAAAGTTGCCCTCGACGGCGATCACATG
>CAZRLM010000168.1:4441-4887 GCA_964600835.1 uncultured Oscillospiraceae bacterium | reverse complement strand
TTCCCAACGAGCTGCTGGAGGCGGGCATGGTGGACGGCGTGGGGCCGGTGCGCGGCTTCATCCACGTCATTTTGCCGGTGTGCAAGCCGATTCTGGGCGCGGCGGCGGCGCTGTCCTTCGCCGACTGCTGGAACATGGTGGAGCAGCCGCTGGTCTACCTGGCCAACAACACCTCGCTGCAGCCGCTGTCGGTCATGTTCAACCAGATTTCCACCGAGGGCGCGGACGTGGCCTTCGCCGGGTCGGCGCTGTACATTCTTCCCACGCTGTTCATTTATCTGTATTTCCAGGAGGACATCGTCGCGGGCATCCAGCTCAGCGAGTTGAAGTGACGCGGCACAACGCAAATACGCCGACAGGAGGTCGTGCATTCTTATGAAGCTGAAAAAGTTCGCTCTGCGGGGGTTGATTGCGCTGGCGGTGGCGGTGGCGCTGTGTATGTTTTT
>CAZRLM010000168.1:0-4431 GCA_964600835.1 uncultured Oscillospiraceae bacterium | reverse complement strand
CACCACGCCGAAGATTCGGCTGGTGACGGCCTCCTCCGGCCGCCTGGAGCAGAAGATGACCTTTCAGTCGGAGGTCTACTTCCCCGACACGGAGGATTTCGTGATCGAGGACGCGAAAAAGACCGCCGTGACGGTCAAGCACGTTTACGTCAAGCCCGGCCATTATGTCAAGGAGGGCGACACGATCTTCACCGCCGAGTGCGCCAGCTACGAGGAGGACATGAAGAAGCTGCGCGACGAGTACGACACGAAGCGCAAAGAGCTGATCGAGCTGGACATCGCCAACCGCAAGCTGTCCAGGGAGAGCCTCCAAAACGAGCTGTACGACGCGATGCTGGAAGCCCAGGACAAGCTGACCGACCTGAGCTACGAGGCGCGGCTGCTGGCGCTGGAGTATGACATCACCCTGTCCGGCGACGTGACGGACTGGAAGAAGCAGCTGGCCACGCTCAAGGAGGTTCCGGCCGACGTGACGCAGGCGGTCAACAAGGCCGTCGCGGCCAGCAGCGCCTTCAACGAGGCGCAGTCCGCCTTCTTCGCCATCAAGGAGGACCGCAAGCAGCGCGTCAAGGACGAAGTGTTCAAGTACATCAACGACCGCAATGCGGCCATCCGCGCCATGGACGAGCTGACCGGCGAGATGGTCGATCTCGCCAAGCGGGTCAAGAGCCTGCAAACGGTCAAAGCGACGCGGGACGGCTACATCGTCTCCCTGGGCGTGACGGAGGGCGAAGCCTACGAGGGCGTTAAGGCCGCCTATACGATGAACGGGAAGGACAGCCAGCCCATCCTGCGGGCCAGCCTGAGCGGCGTGGATCGCACCATTGCCGACGACACGAAGGCCGAGCTGGATAGCGAGATGTACGGCACCGAAAAGACGTCGGTGGAGCGTACCTTCACCGCCGCGGACGGCACGAAGTACCTCTATATTCGGATGCCTGAGCGCTTCGCGGCCGAGGACTCCTCCGCCATCCGCCGCTTCATGAGCGACGGCAGCGTGGAGGTCAACATCACCTATCGGGCTAAGAAGAACACCACGCTGCTCACGCCCAGCGCCGTGCGCGGCACGGAGGACGACGCCTACGTCTGGCTGATCAAGCAGAACTGGGGCGGCTTCATGAACCAGGGCGGCATGACCGTGGTCAAGACCCCGGTGACGGTGATCGAGCGCAGCGACAAGGCCGTTTCCATCGAGGAGGATCTCAGCTATCAGCAGATCGCCGACCGGGAGGATCGGGCGCTGAGCGACGGGCAGGCCGTGATGGAATATGTCCAGTGACGGAAGGGCGAGGACATGAGAAAGAAGTATCCCTGGTGGCAGGCCGTGCTGCTGATCGCGTTTGCCGCCGCATTGTCGTTCGGCGCGTATGAGATTGGTCAGGTGGGCGACCACCTGCAATACCTGGTCGAAGCGCCCGCCCTGGTGGAAAGCGGCGACAACGAGGGCGACGAGAAGCGCCCGCCCAACGAGAACATCAAGAGCAGCCTGACAAACCTGCGCGAGATCTGCGAGGAGGAGTGGGCCACCACCATGCGCCGCTGGACCATGGGCGGCGTGAAGGAAACGGCCTCCGTGTCGGGCAACAGTCAGGGGAGCACCGGCCGCCTGACGTTTGTCGGCGAGAATGGGCTGGAGGTCAATCCGCTCTTCCTGCGCTACGGTCGGTATTTCTATCCGGAGGAGCTGAAGGACGGCGCGAAGGTCGCCCTGCTGGACGAGCAGCTGGCGCTGGAACTGTTCCGCGTCGGCGATCCGCTGGATCGCGCGGTGAACATCGAGGGTGTCGAGTACCGGGTGATCGGCATCGTCCGCCACACAAAGCGCGTGGGCGATTTGCAGGATTACGGCGCGTATGTGCCGCTGATGAGCGTGGTGGACGAGCAAGTTCAGCTGGATGCGCTGTTCGTGGAAGCGGAACCGAACCCCGGCATGGGCGCGAGCGTGTCCTTTGAAAGCCTGGTCACGACCTGGCGCTCCGGCGGCTCGGTGATCGACCTGGGCAAGCAGGGCATGGCCGCCGGGCTGTGGCTCCGGGTGCTGATCTTCCTCATTGGCGTCACGGCGACGCTGCGGCTGATCGGCCTGCTCAACCACGCGGTGCGCTATTACATGAAGCGCTACCGGCAGAAGCTGCAAACGCGCTATGCCATCCGCCTGATGCCGGAAATGGCGGGCATGATCGCGCTGTTTGCGCTGGGCTACGGCGTGGCGGCGCTGCTGGCGGCGGGCATGATGAACTACATCATCAAGCCGGTGTACACCTTTACCGAATGGATTCCCGCCGTGCTGGTGGAGTGGAGCGATATTGCCGACGCGTTCTGGAAGGTATGGCAGCCCGGCGCGACGCTGAGCGAGCTGCGCACGCCGGAGCTGATGCGCCTGCGCTGGCTGACGCTGCTGGTGCAGGGCTGCTCCGCCGGAGCCGGCGTGCTGCTGGCGCTGCTCTACGCGCGTCTGCGCGGCGCGCGCAGCGAGACCACGGAGAGCATTCACGCGCTCTATCGGGAGGGCGTCGTGGTATCCGCGCTGCGGACGAGCCGTCCGATCACCTTCGCCGAGCTGGGCTACGTGCCCTGTCTGGAAACCGATGCCTGGGCGGAGGAGCCGCTGTCGAAACGTCGTCGCCGCCGTCGGACGGCAACGCAGCCGATGATGCGCATCATCAACGTGCGCCGGGTGCTGAATCAGCTGCCCGTGTCCCCGAAGGAAGGGAGCTTCGTGCTGGAGGTGACGGACAGCCTGATCCCGGCGAACAACGCCCGCTACCAGATCACCTGTGACGGCCAGACGAACCGCGTCGAGCCGGCGGAGCGGGAGTGGGATTTGCAGCTCCCCGTGCAGACGCTGACGCGGATCCTCTACGGCGGCGAGCGCTTCTCGGACTTCCTGGAGAGCAACGCCGGGTACGATATGCGGATGCGCTCGCCCGCGATGGACGGGCTGTTTGATCAGCATCTGCCGCTGACGCGCCGCGCGCTGTAATCGAATTGATTGATACGGGCCATGACCGCCGGGAGACACGCTCCGGGCGGCCATGGCTTTTTTCGCCTTGACGGCGCGCGCTCCATCATGCTATACTGCAAAAAAGAGGCGTTCATCGAACAAAAGGAGGGGTTCCGTGCTGACCATTCGTCCGCTCCGGCAAGAAGAAGTGCCCGCCTATGACGCGCTGTCGTCCATCTGCTTCACCTATCCGCTGACGCCGGAGGAAACGCCGCTTTCGCCGGACAAGCTGGCGGAATATCACGGCGCTTTTGACGCGGATGGTCGGCTCGTTGCCGGGATGATTCAGCTGGGCATGGACGCGCGCTTTGAGGGCCGCACCTGTCGTCTGCTGGGCGTGGGCGGCGTGGTGTCGGATCCCGCCCGCCGCGGTGAGGGCGCGATTCGCGCGCTGTTTGAGGAAGCGCTGCCACGTCAGCATGCGGAGGGCTATACGTTCAGCGCGCTCTATCCCTTCAGCCATATCTTCTACCGCAAGTTTGGCTTTGAGTGGGCGCTTTTGCGGCGGCGCGCACAGGTTTCCCCCGCTTCGCTGCGCGCTGATCTTCCCCGCGCGGCCAGCGTCGTGCGCGTGCTGCCGGGAGAGGACGATTGCGGAATGCAGCGGGTCTACGAGCAGTACGCAGCGAGCCGCAACTTTGCCATCCTCCGCGATGACGACCGCTGGCGGCGGCTCCGCAAGGGCACGCCGTGGGAACAGATGAAGTATGCCTATGTGCTCCGCGACGAGCAGAACGTCCCGATTGCTTATTGGATCGGGCAAACGGTCAAGGAGAAGCAGATTCGCCTGGAAGTCAAGGACATGGCCTACGTTTCCCCGCGCGGCTTCGCGGCGATCCTGGCCATGTGGCGCACGATGAACGAGTTTCAGGCGGTGCGCCTGAACGTCCCCGCCGACGTCGAGCTTCGCTATTACATGAAGGAGCCTTACGATCTGTCGGGCGATCCCGGCGAGCAGACCTGCTGCGGCGGCATGGTGCGCGTGGTGAACGCGGCGCGCGCGTTGTCGATGCTTCCCGCGCCGCACTGCCCGGGACAGTTTACCGTGGCGGTGACGGATGAGCAGATTCCCGAGAATAACGGTCAATTTACGGTCAGCGGCGACGGCCACACATTGACCGTCACGCGAAACGATGCGTCCCCGGCTGACCTGCGTTGCGGAATCGGCGGACTGTCCGTGCTGGTGGCCGGAACGGTGGACTATCAGGCAGCCGTCGCCGCCGGTCTGGCGGAGCAGTCGAGCGGCGCGGACGAGCGCTTCCTGGCGGAAATATTCCGCAAGCGGCAGAGTTTCCTGCATGACGACTTCTGAAAAACGAACAATCGCGAGATAAATTGACGGGTGAATTCGCTTATATGCGAACGTTCCGGGAGAATGTGTCAATTTCCATTCGAGTATTTCAAAAGTAGCGAAAAAATATTAAAAA
>CAZRLM010000167.1:0-4894 GCA_964600835.1 uncultured Oscillospiraceae bacterium | reverse complement strand
GGTCGCCCTCGCCGAGTGTTTTCGCGACGATCGCCGTGCCGCCGGTGCCGAACATGAAGCCGATCGTCGAGACGACCATCAGGAACGGCATGATGAGGTTGACGGCGGAAAAGGGCGTTTTTCCGGCAAAGTTCGACACAAAGAAGCCGTCCACCACGCCGTAGATGGAGGTAAAGATCATCATGGCGATGGTCGGCAGGGTAAAGCGGATCAGTTTCCCGTAGGTGAAGTGATCCGAAAGCTGAATCTTCATCATCATTCTCCAGGACAATCCATTTTTTCCACCTGCTCGCGGAACAGCTGGATATACTTTTCCAGAAAGCCGATGTGCGCGCTGATTTCCGCCTCCGTCCAGGTGGAAAAGGCGGCGGCCTCCGCGTCGAACAGCCGCGCGACGGTTCTCTGCGCATAGGCCCGTCCGGCGTCTGTCAGGAGCGCCTTTTTCGCCTTGCCGGAGTACCGTGTTAAACGGATGAAGTCGCTTGCCTCCAGGTGACGGAGGGCGGAGTTCACCGTCTGCTTGCTCACGCCGGACTGCTTGCAGATTTCGCTGATCAGGCATTCTCCGCCGTTGTCGCACAGGGTATAGAGCACGATGGAAGCGCTGTCCGTCATCCCTAACTTCAAAGAAGCCTGATGGTAGAGCGCGCTCACCTCGGCGTTGAGAAGGTTGATGCGGTGGATTCGGCTGCTGATTTTTTCTCCCATGCGGCGGCTCCCTTCGGTTGAAATCAAGCGAACGAGAGGAATTATAGTACGATTTCGTACATATGTCAACACCAATCGAGCGAAAAAAGCCGCCCGGACGCAGCGGCCCGGGCGGGGAGGGGAACACGCGTCATTCGCTCAGCGCGCGGCGCGGGGGGAGACGGCGCAGGTACAGCGCGTAGCCGATCGCAATCGCGAACAGCAGCAGCTGGAACACGAGCCGCTTTTCCGCCGTCAGCCCCACCTCATTGGCGAAGCCGCTGGCGATGTTGATTGCCGCGTGGGTCGCGATGCAGGGCAGCAGGCTCCCGCTGCGGTCAAACAGGAGGACGAACACAAAGCCGATGGCGATCGCGCCCGTCACCTGGAGCAGGTTTTCCATCAGCGAGGCCCCGCTGCCGTTGACCAGGTTCAGCAGATGACCCAGGCCGAAGGTCACGCTGGAAATGACGATCGCCTGCTTGACGTTGTCCCGGGCGATGGCTTTGAACAGGAAGCCGCGAAAGATGACCTCCTCCACAAAGCCGACGCAGAGCATACACACGATGTGGCAAATCATGCCCGCTACGGGCAGGTTGAGCGCAGCGCCGTTCCAGAAGTTCCGGGTGGCGAGCACGATCAGCGGCAGGTAGTAGAGCAGCTGCCGGGCAGGCACGGCGGATGGGCAAAGCCCGTATCGGGCGAGCAGTCCGTTCTTCTTCAGGAACAGGAGAATCACCGCCGCCTGAAGCAGGCAGAAGACGGCGCTGGCGGCGTAGGCGACGCCAATCCGCTCGTTGAGCGGGTTCGCCAGGGATTGCAGCACGCAGTAGATACCGATCCAGACAAGGGCAAAGGTCAGCTCGTTCTTTTCATACAGCTTCTTCATGTCGTTTCCTCCCGTATGGCGCAGATCGCGCCAGTGTAGACGCGCTTCAAATGCCGGGTGATCGCGTCCTCATCGCAGGACAGGGCGTTGTTGACCAGGAGGCTGGCATAGCCGTGGACGAACAGCGCCAGCGTGACGAAAACCTCCTTCGTCTGTGCCATGCTCAGCCCCATGCCCGCCTGCATGACGGACAGCACGGGGATCAATTCCTCCGTGTCGATCATCTCCTGCACGCTGCTTTCCGCGGCGAAGCCGGACTGGAACAGAAACCGGAACAGGTTCGGCTCCTCCACCGCAAACCGGATGTAGTTCAGCCCGATTTGGAGCATTGCGTCCTCCTGCGGCCCATGGACGTTCAGCAGATACGCGGTGTGGAACCGGTCGGCTTTCTCGTGGGCGGCTCTTTTCAGCGCCTCGATGGTGGCAAAATGGTACATGACGGGCTGCGTGGAGCAGCCCAGCTTCTCCGCGACCGTTCGCGCGCTGACATTCTCCGCGCCGGCCTCACGGGCAACCGCGAAGGCCGCGTCGACCACCATGTCCCGTGTGATTTTTGCCCGCGGCGGCATCCTTTCTACCTCCTCTAATTATAACAAGCATTATATAACAATGATTATAATTGACTTTGACGCGTTGTCAACCCCTGCCGTCAAAAAAGCCGATCCCCTGACGATGCGTGGGGATCGGCGGTGTGCCCGGGCAGCATTACACCGGTTGAACGGCCTGTCGTAGCTCATCCAGCGTGTCCGGACGGAGCCACTTGCCGAATGCCTCCGAGGCGTTGGATGGCACATAGCCCAGGTCGGCATAGCCTAACTTCAGCAGCAGCGCCCGGCTCGGCGCGTTCTCCGGATCGGTAAAGCAGACGAAATCCCAGTCCGGATAGCGCGCGTGCAGGTGCGTGATCAGCGCGGACAGCGCCTCGAAGGCATAGCCCTGCCGGTGAATCCTGTAGGAGAAGGTGTAGCCCAGGGAAATCGTGCCCTCGCCCGGCATGACGACGATCTCGCCGATCATCGCGTCCGTGTCCTTCAACGCTACGCTGAGCAGCGACGGAGATTCGCAGGTCAGCGCGTCGTTTTTGCGCCGGGCAATCAGCGCGGCGATCTGGTCAAGCTCCCTGACCTGTCCCCGCTGGTATTTCGCGCAAAGCTCGTTGTTGCGGTAGTCGAACATCTCCGCCGCGTCCCTGTCCGCCACGTTGCGCAGGGTCAGGCGGGGCGTTGTCAAAAAGATCATGGCCGGATGCCTCCCGTCAAGACAAAGGGAGAGCGGCCTTCATCACGCCGCTATCCCGGGAAAATCAGATGTCCCTGTTTTCGTTCTCGCGCTCGTTCTCGTCCGCTGCGTCGGCGTTTTCGGCCTCGTCAGCTTCCTCCTCGCGCTCCGCGCGGGCAACGCCGGTCACGAAGCTGCCCTCGGCGAGCTTCATGATGCGCACGCCCTGGGTGAAGCGGCCGCAGAGGCGCACGTCCTCGACGGCGGAACGGATGATGGTGCCGTCGTCGGTGATGAGCATGATGTCCTCCTCCGGGTTGACCATCAGCAGCGCGGCCAGGTCGCCAGTTTTGTCGGTGAGGTTCATCGCGCGCACGCCCTTGCCGTTGCGGCCCTGCTCGCGGTACTCGTCGGGGCTGGTGCGCTTGCCGTAGCCGCGGGTGGTGATGGCCAGCACTTCGCTGCCGGAGTTGAGCGGGCACATATCAATTACGCAGTCGTCCTCCGCCAGCTGAATGGCGCGCACGCCCATGCTGGCGCGGCCCATCGGACGGATGTGCGCCTCGTTGAAGCGGATGCACATCCCCTTGCGGGTGCCGAGGATGATCTCGTCGCTGCCGTCGGACAGCTCCACGCCGATGAGCTCGTCCTCCTCCTTGAGGATGATGGCGATCAGGCCGTTCTTGCGCAGGTTCTGGAACTCGCTGAAGGGCGTTTTCTTGATCATGCCCTGGCGGGTCGCCATCACGAGGTTGTGCTCGACCGTCGCGCCCGGCACGGGCACCATGGTGGTCACGCGCTCGCTGCCGGAGATTTGCAGCAGGTTGACAATCGCCGTGCCCCGGGCCGCGCGGCCCGCCTCCGGAATCTGGTAGCACTTGAGCATATACACCCGGCCCAGATTGGTGAAGAACATGATTTCGTCATGGGTGCCGACGATGCGCAGCTGCACGGCGTAGTCCTCGTCCCGCGTGGTCATGCCGCTCACGCCGCGTCCGCCGCGGTGCTGCGCCCGGTAGACCGACTTCGCGATGCGCTTCACATAGCCCGCGCGGGTCAGGGTGACGACCATGTCCTCCTTGGCGATCAGATCCTCCACGTCGATCTCGCCGTCGATGGTGGTCAGCTCGGTGCGGCGCTCGTCGGAGAACTTGTCGCGGATGGCGGTGATCTCCGTCTTAATCACGTCCATCAGCAGCTTCTCGTCCGCCAGGATGGCCGACAGGCGCGCGATGACCTTCTCCAACTCGTTGTACTCGTCCAGCAGGCGGTCGCGCTCCAGGCCGGTCAGGCGGGCCAGGCGCATATCCAGGATGGCTTGCGCCTGCTTGTCCGTGAAGGCGAAGCGCTCCATCAGCGCCGCCTTGGCGACGCCGGTATCCTTCGAGGCGCGGATCAGCGCGACGATCTCGTCGATGTGATCCAGCGCCTTGAGCAGGCCCTCCAAGATGTGGGCGCGGGCCTGCGCCTTGTTCAGGTCGAACCGGGTGCGGCGGGTGACGACGTCCTTTTGGTGCTCCAGATAGTAGTACACCATCTCCCGCAGGTTGAGCACGCGCGGTTCGCCGTTGACCAGCGCGAGCATATTCGCGCCGAAGGTCTCCTGCAAGGAGGTGTGCTTGTACAGGTAGTTAAGCACCACCTGCGGATACACGTCCTTCTTCAGCTCGATGACGATGCGCATACCGCTCCGGTCGGACTCGTCGCGGATGTCGCTGATGCCCTCCAGGCGCTTCTCATGGCACAGCTCGGCGATCTTTTCCACCAGCCGCGCCTTGTTGACCATGTAGGGGATTTCCGTCACGACGATGCGGCTGCGTCCGCCGGGCATCTGCTCCACCGTGGAGCGGGAGCGCACGTCGATCTTGCCCCGGCCGGTGAAGTACGCCTCGCGAATGCCGCGCCGACCCAGAATGATGCCGCCGGTGGGGAAGTCCGGGCCCTTGATGTGCTCCATCAGCTCGTCAATGGTGCAGTCCGGCTTGTCGATCATGCAGATCACGCCGTCGATGACCTCCCGCAGGTTGTGGGGCGGGATGTTCGTCGCCATGCCCACGGCGATGCCGTTGGAGCCGTTGACCAGCAGGTTGGGGAAGCGGC
>CAZRLM010000166.1:0-4925 GCA_964600835.1 uncultured Oscillospiraceae bacterium | reverse complement strand
TCATCGAGATGATCTACGCCCTGGACAAGATCGCCCCCGGCACCGCCAACGACGAAACGCTGCTTTATGGCGTGGAAGTCAAGTTCTACAATATGCAGGTGGAAACCGACCGGAATCTGGAAACCTCCTGCAAGGGGCTGTACGTCATTGGCGATTGCAGCGGCGTGACCCACTCCCTGTCCCATGCCTCGGCCAGCGGCGTGTTTGTCGCCCGCAGGATTGCCGAGCAGGCCTAACGCAGCCTTCCGCTCAAACGCAAACGTCCTCCCGCGCCGATAAGGCACGGGAGGACGTTTTTCGTTTGCTTACTGCTGCTGTCGGTTGAGCCGGTCGACCAGCGCTTGCAGGTCGTCCTGGGTCAGTTTGCCATTGGTGAAGGAGCACAGGGAATGCAGCGTCGTGTCGCGCATCATGGCCGCCTGCATTTCGGCGGAAATGGCCTCCTGCGCCGCGGCGGTGGTTTCCTCTGTCGGCGCTTCAAACAGGTCGATTTTGCCTGTCAGCTCGTCAAGCTGCTCCTTTGCGCCGGGGATGGCCATCAGGTCGCCCACCGTGGTATCCATCGTCACATGAATCGGCAGCGGCTTGCTTTCCACCGCGACGGTCTCCGTCAGGCGGATGTCCCGGCTGGACGCGGCCGCCTCCACGGCGTATTCGCCGCTTTCGACATACCAGTCGTGAATCGTGTCCTCCCAGTAGGCGAAGGCGCGGCTGTCCAGCGTCACGGTGACGGTGCCGGTTTCGCCGGGAGCCAGCAGAATCTTGTCAAAGCCCTTCAATTCCCGCACCGGGCGATTCTTGACGGGGCTGACCGGGCGGACGTAGACCTGCACGATCTCCTTCGCCGCCATGTGGCCGGTGTTGGTCACGTCCACCGATACGGTCAGCTCCTGACCGGGCGCGAACCGGTTCGCGCTCAGGCGCAGGTTGCTGTACGCGAAGGTGGTGTAGCTCAGGCCGTGGCCGAAGGGGAAGCGCACCGGCATCTTCCGCTTGTCGTAGTAGCGATAGCCGACAAACACGTCCTCGCTGTACACGGAGCGATCCTTGTCCCCGGGGAAGGTCAAATAGCAGGGCGTATCCTCCAGCCGCAGCGGGAAGGTTTCCGCCAGCTTTGCGCAGGGGCTGACCGCGCCGAAGAGCAGGTCGACCGTCGCGCCGCCCGCGGCCTGTCCGCCCAGGTAGGCCTCCAGAATCGCGCCGACCTTGTCCGCCCAGGGCATCTCCACCGGCGCGCCGTTATGCAGCACGACGACCAGCTTTTTCTGCACCGCCGCCACCGCGTCCAGCAAATGCAGCTGACACGCGGGCAGGCGCAGATGCGTCCGGTCGTAGCCCTCGGACTCGAACGCGTCCGGCAGGCCCAGGAACAGCACGGCGACGTCGGCCTCCCGCGCAGCCTCGACGGCCTCCTGCTCCAGCTCGGGCACGATTTCGTCGCGGTCGGTCACATAGCCCTGCGCATAGCGCACCGGGCTGACGGAGCGCACCGCGTCCAGCACGCTCAGCTCCTCCGACACGTTGATGTGGCTCGAGCCGCCGCCCTGATAGCGCGGCTTCTTCGCGAACAGGCCGACGAACGCGACCTTCTTGTTGCCGTGGATGGGCAGCAGGTTGTCCTCGTTCTTGAGCAGCACCATCGACTCCCGGGCGATCTTCCGCGCCAGGTGATGCTGCTGGCCCCGGTCGAACTCCTCGCCGGTGCGGTGATGGGTCACATAGCGGTCGATCAGCCTAAGCAGCCGCTCGACGGCCTGATCGAGCACGCGCTCGTCCAGCCGCCCGGAGCGTACCGCTTCCACCAGGTCGCGGTCGTCCGCGTCGCCGGAGCGGGGCATTTCCAGCTCAAGACCCGCCGCTACGCCTTTCACATGGTCGTTGCACGCGCCCCAGTCGGTCATCACCGCGCCGTCAAAGCCCCACTCGTCGCGCAGCACGTCGGTCAGCAGCCACTTGTTTTCGCTGGAATAGACGCCGCCAATCTTGTTGTAGGAGCACATCACCGTCCAGGGGCGGCCCTTCTTGACCGCGCCCTCGAAGGAGGCCAGGTAGATTTCCCGCAGCGCCCGCTCGGAAATCTCGGCGGACACGCTCAGCCGGCGGGTTTCCTGATTGTTGGCCGCGAAGTGCTTGAGCGACGTGCCCACGCCCTGGCTTTGCACGCCGCGGATGTGCGCCGCCGCCATCTCGCCGGACAGGTACGGATCCTCCGAGAAATACTCAAAGTTGCGGCCGCACAGCGGGCTGCGCTTGATGTTGGCCGCCGGGCCGAGAATCACGCCCACGTCCTCCGCCTGACAGCTCTGGCCCAGCGCCTCGCCCAGGGTTTGGAGCAGCTCGCGGTCAAAGGAGCAGGCCGTGCCTGCCGCCGTCGGGAAGCAGACGGCCTTGATGGCATCGTTGATGCCCAGGTGGTCGCCCGCCTGATCCTGCTTGCGCAGCCCGTGCGGGCCGTCGGA
Source organism: uncultured Oscillospiraceae bacterium (assembly GCA_964600835.1). Taxonomy (GTDB): domain Bacteria; phylum Bacillota; class Clostridia; order Christensenellales; family Aristaeellaceae; genus UBA11524. The sequence goes on along the minus strand of CAZRLM010000166.1, from coordinate 2,466 downwards.
TACCATCATGCGCGGAACGCCGACGCGTTCCGCCGCCGTCGTGTGCCAGAAGTCGCTGCCCTGGCAGAGGGCGGCTTTTTCCTCCAGCGTCATCTGTGAGATCAGCTTTTTCACGTCCATCTGGATCATCCTTTCAGCGGCCAGGCCGCGGTTTAACCATTCGATGACAATTCGCCCTTTTCCTGCCGCCCGCCCAGCAGCTCGCTGACGAGCACCGCCGCGAAGATCAGCCCGAAGCCGCCCACGAGCCGCGGCGTGACCTGCTCATGGTAGAAGATCACCGAGAACAGCACGCCGAACACGCTCTCCAGGCTCAGCAGGATGGAGGCGGGCGCGGCGGGCGTGACGCTCTGGCCGACGTTTTGCAGCAGCATGGCCGCGGTCGTCGCAAAGACGGACAGGTAGATCAGCTCGACCAGGCACGACGTGCCCAGCGACGGCAGCAGCGCAAACGCGGCGGCGGGGGATTCCGTCAAAAGCGACAGCGCCCAGCTGCACAGCGCCGCCGTGCCGAACTGAATGGTCGTCAGCAGCACCGGATCCTCCCGCGAACCGTAGCGGCTGACGGCGACCATGTGCGCCGCGTAGACCACGCCGCCCAGCAGCGTCAGCGCGTCGCCTGTGTTGATGGTCAGCGCTTCGTTCAGCGATACCAGCCCGATGCCGCCCAGGCACGTTACCGCCGCCAGCCAGTTCCATTTGGTCGGCGCGCGGCGGACGACCGCCCAGCTCATAAATGGCACCAGCACGCAGTACACCGCCGTCAGGAAAGCGTTCTTTCCCGGCGTGGTGCCCTTCAGCCCATAGGTCTGCGCGACGTAGGCCGTGAACAGCAGCACGCCTAAGAGCGCGCCATGGCCCAACAGCCGCCGGTTCAGCTGCCTTAAGCGCCGCGGGAACAGGAGACAGAGCAGCGCACAGCCCACCGTGAACCGGATGCCCAGCAGCATCAGGACGGGGATGGACGCTACCGCGTTTTTCATCACAAAAAAAGAACTGCCCCAGATGAGCGCCGCGCTCAGGAGCGCAAGCCTGCCCAGGAACGATCGCTGTCCGTTCATGACCATTCTCCCCATGCGGGATGGCGGGAGCGCCGCACAGGGCCGCTCCCGCCATCCTGGTTATTTATCTTTTGCCGCCGAAGAGGCTGCTGATGGACCCCATGATACCGCGGGTCACGCTGCGGGTCACCTCGCGGCTCGCCGTCGCGATGGCCGTGTTCTTGACCCGACCCAGCAGCGAGTCGTTCCGGCGGGCGCGCTCGGCGCGCTCCTCCCGAAGCTCGTCGGAGCGCTTGCGGCGCTCCTCCGCGAGGCGATCCTTCTCCGCCTTTTCGGCAGCCTTGCGCTGCTTCTCCGCGTCCTTCGCGGCCTTTTCCGCCGCCTTGGGATCCACTGGCGCGGCCGACTGCGGCTGCACGGCGACGTAGTTGCCTGTCGCCGGATCAAGCTGCATGGTCATCATCCGCTGGACGTACTGGCCGCTGGAGGCATCAAACACCATCACGGGCATCTGCTGCACGGTGGGCTGGGGCGCGGCGGGCTGCTGCGGCACCTGAAGCGTCGGCACGGGGGCAGGCTGCCGCACCGCGGCTTGGCTGGGCAGCGGCGTCATGGTGGGCAGCTCGCGCTGCACATAGGAGCCGGTGGCCGGGTCAAACACCATGAAGCCCTGCGGCTTGCTCATCACCGGCTGCTCCGTGGACACCTGCACCTCCAGCACGGGCACGGCGGGCTTGACCTGCTCCTTCTGGAACGCGCCGACGAGCATTTCATAGGCGCTCTGCCGGTCGATTACCTGATCGTACACGCCGCAAAAAGGACTCGTCTCGATAAAGGTTGCGCGCAGCTCCTGGTCAATCGCGCCCATGAAGGACTGGGGCGGCAGAATCGTCGCGCGGTCGACCACGCCCGGCGCGCCGGACGCATCCAGGAAGGACACCAGCGCCTCGCCCGTCTTGAGCGTCGTGATGGCCTCCTCCGTATCAAACTTGGGGTTGGTGCGGAAGGTCTGCGCGGCGACCTTGACCGCCTTCTGATCCAGGGGCGTATAGGCCCGCAGCGCGTGCTGAATGCGGTTGCCCAGCTGCCCCAGAATGGTCATCGGCACGTCCGCCGGGGACTGGGTGATGAAGTACACGCCGACGCCCTTGGAGCGGATCAGCCGCACGACCTGCTCCACCTTTTCCAGCAGCGACTTGGAGCAGTTGTTGAACAGCAGATGCGCCTCGTCGAAGAAGAACACCATCCGCGGCTTGTCGCTGTCGCCCTGCTCGGGCAGCGCCTCGTACAGCTCGGAGAGCATCCACAGCAGGAAGGTGGAGTACATCGTCGGGTTGCGGAGGAGCTTCTCCGCCGCCAGCACGTTGATCACGCCCTTGCCGTCCTCGTCCAGCTGCATCCAGTCGGCAATGTTCAGCGCCGGCTCGCCAAAGAACTGGTCGCCGCCCTGATCCTCCAGCACGGC
>CAZRLM010000165.1:0-5085 GCA_964600835.1 uncultured Oscillospiraceae bacterium | reverse complement strand
CTTTTTTTGTCTCCTTTCCTTTATTTCTCTGTTGCACTTGGAATGATAACCTACCAGCGCCCCCTCTGGCGTGCCTACGAGGTGAAGTAGCGGCGACCGGTGATGCGGTCGGCGCGGACGCGCAGCTCGGCGGCATGGCGCGCCTCGTCGTACAGGCCGATGGCGGCAGCGCCGGAGACGAGCACCGTATCGAGCCAGGCGCAGCCGGGAAGGTCGAACTCCAGGCAGACCGGGCCGCCGTCGCGCAGCGCCGCGTAGGTACGGCTCGTGGTCAGGCAGATCAGGTGCAGAATCACCTGAGAGCGATCCACCTCTAACTGATAGTGCATCGGAACAAGCGCCGGTTTTCCTTCCGACAAAAAGGCGAGGTGCGCATAAGGCGCGCCTCGCAGCACGTCAAACTGCTGCATCAGGTTCAGGGATTGCCAGTTGAGGTCGGGCATAAGCGTGCCTCCCTGGGCGCGGCAGGACGCCGCGTCCGATTCCAGCGTATGCCGCAGCAGATGCGGCGGTGCAAAGCGAAAGGAGTCCTCTCGATGAAAGCGTATCAATCCCTTGACGAGCTGCTTTCCGATCTGCCCGCGATGGCCGCGCCGGCGCGGGACAAGCTCCGCGGGCACGATGGGCTGTTCCTGATTGAATTGAAGGAGGGGCGGCAGGTCTGGCTTCAATTGCTGGACGGGGCGCTGACCGTGCGCGGCAGCGCGTCCGGCGCGCCGGACTGTACCGTCCGCACAGACGGCGAAACCGTGCTCCGGCTGCTGTCGGGCGAAATGTCTCCCATGCGGGCGCTGATGACGCGCCGCGTGACCGCGCGGGGCGACGTGGGGCGGCTGACGCGGTTGATTCAGCTGCTGCAATGACACGAATATTGATTCAAAAAAACGGGACTTGTATTCAATTTGTTTTTGCCGGAAATCTATTTGCCAAAAGGCACAAACGGCATGAAAACACGCCAAAAAAACAGGAAAAAAGCAGACAAAACGCTTTACGGTAAGGGGGTTGATGTGTATAATTGACAACATACCTCCCGCAAGGTGCAAGCCGAGCGGAAGGCGGGAATCAATCTTTATGAACGAGGGAGGAACCAACCATGAAAACCCGCAAGATGTTTGCCGCCGTGCTCGCGCTGGTCCTGGCGCTGTGCATGGGTTCCACCGCTCTGGCTGAGGGCGCTGTCAAGATTGGCCTGATTGGCCCGATGACCGGCGGCGCGGCTGTGTACGGCCTGGCCGTCGCGCACGGCGCGCAGATCGCCGTGGACGAGATCAACGCCAAGGGCGGCTTGCAGATTGAGCTGGATGTGCAGGACGACGAGCACGACCCCGAAAAGGGCGTGAACGCCTTCAACGCGGTGCTGGACGGCGGCGCGAAGATGCTGCTGGGCACCGTGACCACCGCGCCCTGCGTTGCCGTTGCGGCCGAGGCGTATGAGGAGCGCGTGTTTATGCTCACGCCCTCCGCCTCCTCGCTGTCTGTCATCGACGGCCACGACAATGTGTATCAGGTGTGCTTCACCGATCCGGCGCAGGGCGCCGCTTCCGCGCAGTACATCTTCGACCACAAGGTCGGCGAGAAGGTCGGCATTATCTACAACAACGGTTCCGACTACTCTGTGGGCATTTACCAGACGTTCGTGGGCAAGGCCGCGGAGCTGGGCCTGGAGATCGTCGCGACCTCTACCTTCTCCTCCGAGGACAACGCGGACTTCTCCGTGCAGATCGCCGCGTGCAAGGACGCGGGCGCGGACGTCGTGTTCCTGCCCATCTATTACACGCCCGCTTCCCTGATCCTGACGCAGGCGAAGGCCGTTGAGTATGCGCCGGTGTTCTTCGGCGTGGACGGCATGGACGGCATCCTGTCCCTGGAAGGCTTCGACAAGAGCCTGGCCGAGGGCGTGATGCTGCTGACCCCCTTCTCCGCCGACGCGGAGGACGAGGCCACCAAGAGCTTCGTGGGCAAGTATCAGGAGCTGTACGGCGAGGTGCCCAACCAGTTCGCCGCTGACGCTTATGACGGCGTGTACGCGCTGGTTGCCGCGATGGAGAAGGCCGGCGTGACCGCCGACACCCCCGTGGACGAGGCCTGCGAGATGATGATTGCCGCGATGCAGGAGATCGAGGTCGCCGGTCTGACCGGCACCATGACCTGGGCCGCCACCGGTGAGGTGACCAAGACCCCCACCGCCGTCGTCATTGAGAACGGCGTGTATGTGGGCGTGAAGTAAGCAAAATCGGGCGCAAGGCCCGTCCGGCGCGATGCCGTGCCGGACGGGCCGCCCTTTTCCTGCCGCCTTCACATTCCCATGGAGCTAAACACGCTTGAAGCAAGGTAACCAACACCAGTCAGCGCATAGAACGGCTGGCTGATGTTGATTACCTTCTTCGCGTATCATATCGTTTTTTTCTCGGGTTTTCATGGGGAACAATCCGCAAAAGAAACAAACAGGAGGCCCTCGCAGCGGCTGCTGGGAGCGGCCGATAACCGCCTCAAGGAGAAAAAGGGGAGGCTGAAAAGATGATCTCATTCCTGTCCCACCTGGTCAACGGCATCAGCCTGGGCAGCGTGTACGCCATCATCGCGCTGGGTTATTCGATGGTGTACGGCATTGCGAAGATGCTGAACTTCGCCCATGGCGACGTCATCATGGTCGGCGCGTACATTTCCTTCTGCGCGACGCAGTACTGGGGAATGCCGCCGATTGTTTCGGTGGTCATTGCCATGCTGGTATGCACGCTGCTGGGCGTGGTCATCGAGCGCCTGGCGTACAAGCCGCTGCGGCAGGCTTCCTCCCTGGCGGTGCTCATCACCGCCATCGGCGTGAGCTACCTGCTGCAAAACCTTGCGCAGCTGATCTGGGGCGCGAACCCCAAGAGCTTCCCGTCTGTGGTGAGCCTGCCCTCTCTGTCGCTCTTTGACGGGCGGATGCTGATCTCCGGCGAGACGATCGTCATCGTGCTGGCGAACATTGTGATCATGGTGGCGCTGACGCTGTTCACCGGCCGCACGAAAATGGGCCGGGCGATGCGCGCCGTGTCCGAGGATCGGGGCGCGGCCGAGCTGATGGGCATTAACGTCAACGCGACCATCTCCCTGACCTTCGCCATCGGCTCCGCGCTGGCGGCGGTGGCCGGCGTGCTGCTCTGCTCCGCCTATCCGGCGCTGATGCCCACCACCGGCGCAATGCCCGGCATCAAGGCGTTCACCGCGGCGGTGTTTGGCGGCATCGGCTCCATTCCCGGCGCGATGATCGGCGGCATCCTCCTGGGCGTGATCGAAATTCTGGGCAAGGCGTATGTGTCCACCGAGCTGGGCGACGCGTTTGTGTTCGCGGTGCTGATTGTGGTGCTGCTGGTGAAGCCTACCGGCCTGATGGGCAAAAAGGTTCATGAGAAAGTGTGAGGTGGGAAGGATGAAACGGTCAACCAAAGCGACGCTGAACAACCTGATCACCTATGGCATCGTGATCGTGGCCTTCCTGGTGTGCGAGATCGCGATCTCCGGCGTGATTCCGGGCTTCAAGATGACCCGCTCCCTCAAGGGACAGTTAGTGCCCATCTGCGTGTACATCGTTATGGCGGTCTCCCTGAACCTGACGGTCGGTATCTCCGGCGAGCTGTCGCTGGGTCACGCGGGCTTCATGAGCGTGGGCGCGTTCTCCGGCATTGTGCTTTCCACCTGGCTGAAAAGCGCCTTCCAGATGGACAACGAGCTGGTACGGCTGCTGCTCTCCATGTTCACGGGCGGCGTGATTGCCGCCTTCGCGGGCGTGCTGATCGGCATTCCGGTGCTGCGGCTCAAGGGCGACTACCTGGCCATTGTGACCCTGGCCTTTGGCGAAATCATCCGCAACGTGCTCAACTGCCTGTATTTCTCCATTGACGGCGGACAGCTGCATATTGCCTTCAATAACCCGGATCTGCCGGGCAAGATCTTTGTCAACGGCCCCGCGGGCGCGACGGGCGTGAGCAAAATCGCCACCTTCGAGGTTGGCTTCGCGCTGATTCTCTTTACGCTCTTTGTGGTGCTCAACCTTATCCGCAGCCGTTCCGGCCGGGCGATCATGGCGATCCGTGATAACCGGATTGCCGCCGAGTCCATGGGCCTGAACGTGATGAAGTACAAGATGATAGCTTTCGTCACCTCCGCGATGCTGGCGGGCATGGCGGGCGCGCTTTTCGGACTCAACTACTCGACCGTCACCGCCTCCAAGTTCCGCTTCGACACGTCGATCCTGGTGCTGGTGTTCGTGGTGCTGGGAGGCATCGGCAACATCCGCGGGTCGGTCATCGCGGCAACGCTCTTGACCATCCTGCCGGAGCTGCTGCGCGCCTTCAACGATTACCGGATGCTGATTTACGCCATCGTGCTGATTCTGGTCATGCTGGCGACGAACAGCCCCACGGTGCTGGGCCTGATCGCCCGCATCAAACCCCGCTCCCGCAAGGCGGCTGAAAAGGAAGGTGACGCGGCATGACGCAGAAAAAGCGCAACGCGGATACGATCATGGTGCCGGTGCCCTCCGAGGCGATTGTGCCGGAGCGCGACATCGGCAAGCAGCCCGTGCTGGAAGCGCGGCACCTGGGCATTGAGTTTGGCGGCCTCAAGGCCGTGGACGACTTCAACCTGACCATCGGCAAGACGGAAATCGCCGGGCTGATCGGCCCCAACGGCGCGGGCAAGACCACCGTGTTCAACCTGCTGACCAAGGTGTACGAGCCGACCACCGGCATCGTCATGTTGGATGGCAAGGACACTGCCGGCATGAACGCTACCCAGGCCACCAAGCTGGGCATGGCCCGCACGTTCCAGAATATCCGCCTGTTTGGCAACATGACCGTGGAGGATAACGTGCGCATCGGCCTGCACAACCAGATCCGCTACGGCATGTTTTCCGGCATCTTCCGCCTTCCCGCGTATTGGAAGCAGGAAAAAGCCCAGCACCAGAAGGCGCTGGAGCTGCTCTCCATCTTTGACATGCAGGATATGGCGGATGTGCGGGCGGGCTCGCTGCCCTACGGCGCGCAGCGGCGCTTGGAAATCGTGCGCGCGGTTTCATCCACCTCTTCGCTGGTGAGGGGGCGG
>CAZRLM010000164.1:0-5168 GCA_964600835.1 uncultured Oscillospiraceae bacterium | reverse complement strand
GCGGATGCCGCTCGCCGCGCGGGAGAGCATTCCGCGGGGCGTGATTTGCAGGCTGTGAAGCCGCATCGCCTCCGCAATGCCGGGGACGGGGCGCTCCACGGCGGCCATGGTGGCCTCCGGCGCGTTGTCCCGCTGGGAGAAGCCCGTGCCGCCGGTGGTGAGGATCAGGTCGGCGCGGCGGTTGTCGCACAGGTCGACGAGCGCGTCGGTCAGCCCCTGTTTGTCGTCGCTGAGCAGCTGGCGGCTGACCACCTTATACCCGGCGGCGGAAACCATGTCCGCGATCACCTGACCGCTCACGTCCTCCCGCTCGCCCCGCGCGCCCTTGTCGGACAGGGTGATAATGGCGCATCTGTACATGGCTTATCCTCCGATCTCGTTCATCCGCCGGGTATCCCGGTCGGCGATGTTCTCCCGGAAGCCGTGGCGCTGCGGCTTGTGCTCGATGGCGTTTTTGAGCGCCTCGGCAATCGCCTTGTCCGTCGCGCCGCCCCGGAGCATCGCCCGCACGTCGAAGCCCGCGGTGTGGTTCAGGCACAGCTTCAAATATCCCTCCGCCGTCAGCCGCACCCGGTTGCAGCGGTCGCAGAACTCGTGGCTCATCGCGCTGATCAGCCCGATGGAACCGGCGAAGCCTGCCGGGCGCACATAGCGCGCCGGGCCGTAGCCGTGGTGGGAGAGATCCGGCGCAAGCGGCCCAAAGGCGTCCGCCATCATCCGCTCTACTTCGTCGGAGGGGATCGGCGTCAGGTCGGCGCCGCAGCCCACGGGCATCAGCTCGATGAACCGCACCTGAATCGGCCTCACCCGCGCCAGCAGCGCCAGGTCGGCCAGACCGTCCTCGTTCAGCCCACGGACGGGCACCGCGTTGATCTTGACCTTGACGCCCTGCGCGAGCGCCTGATCAATCACCCGCAGCACGCGGTTCACGTCGCCGCCGCGGGTCATGCGGCGATACACCTCCGGCGACACGCTGTCCATGCTGATGTTGACCGCGGTCAGCCCGCAGCGCGCGGCCTCGTCCATGCGGCCGTCCAGAAGCAGCCCATTGGTGGTCATGGCGATTTCCTCGATGCCGGGGATGGCGTGCAGCCGCTCCACCAGCGTCAAGCAGCCCTGCCGGGCCATCGGCTCGCCGCCGGTCAGGCGCACATAGCGCACGCCCAGCCCCGCCAGCAGACGGGTCAGCCGCTCGATTTCCTCAAAGGACAGGATGTCCTCATGCCTCAGCGTCGGCACGCCGTTTTCCGGCATACAGTACACGCAGCGCAGGTTGCACCGGTCGGTGATGGAAATGCGCACATAGTCGATGTTTCGTCCGCACGCGTCAAGCATCCGTCGCGTCTCCTTCATACTCGGGATCGTTGATGAACGTCCCGCTTTTGCCGCCTGTTTTTTTGGCCAGGTGAACGCCGATGATCTCCATCCGCTTGTCAATGGCCTTGCACATATCGTAGATGGTCAACAGCGCGACGGTTACGCCGGTGAGCGCCTCCATCTCCACGCCCGTTTGTCCCACCAGCGACGCGGTGCACACGGCGGTGATTTCGCAGCGGGCTTCGTCCACACGGAAATCGACGCTCGTTTTGCCGATCATCAGCGGATGGCACATGGGGATCAAATCGCTTGTGCGCTTGACGGCCATGATGCCGGCCACCCGCGCTACGCCCAGCACGTCGCCCTTTTTCGCCGTGCCCTCCTGAATGGCGTGCAGCGTGTCCGGGCTGACGCGAATCACGCCCTTGGCGATGGCGGTGCGGCGGGTGTCCTGCTTCTCGGTCACATCCACCATGATCGCCTGTCCCTGGCTGTCAAAATGGGTCAGCTTCTCAATCACAGCAGGATCACCTCCACCGTTTCGCCGGAGCGCACGGGCGGCGTGCCCGCGGGCAGGTCGATCAGGCAGTTGCAGCCGATCATGGTTTTCAGCGAGCCGCTGGAATGGTTGTCGCCCGTCAGCACGGCCCGCTGCCCGTCAAACCGGGCGCGAACGAGCCGCCGCCCCGGGCTGGCCTTGGGAAACGCGCCTTCCAGCACGGCCCGCGTCCGGCGTAGCGAGCAGTCCGTTTCGCCGGAGAGCGCGCGCAGCACCGGCACGGCGAACACCTCAAAGCACGCCAGCGCCGCGAAGGGATTGCCGGACAGGCAGATGATGAGCTTGTCCTGGCACAGCCCGCACAAAAGCGGACTGCCGGGCTTCATCGCGATTTTCCAGAACAGCCGCTGCACGCCCATGAGCGGCAGCACCTGGTGGAAGATATCCTTCTTGCCCACGCTCACGCCGCCGGTGGTCAGCAGCAGATCGCTCCCGGGCAGGGCGGCCAATAACGCCTCCGCCACCTTGGCCGGATCGTCGGCGGCGCTGTCCAGCACGGTCAGCTCGACGCCCAGCTCCCGCAGCCGGGCGGTGAGCACCGCCTGGTTTGCGTCGTAGATTTTGCCGAAGGTAAGCGGTTGCCCCGGCTGCGTCAGCTCGTCGCCGGTACACAGTAGCGTGATCCGCGCCCGACGGCGGATGCGCACGCGCGTCACGCCCACGCTGGACAGCACGCCGATATGCGCGCTGGTCAGCCGCGTACCGGCGGTCAGCAGCGTTTCGCTCCGGCGCACATCCTCCCCGGCGTAGCAGACGTTTCTGCCCGCGCCGACGGCGGCGTACACCGCGACGGTTTCGTCGCCCTCGTCCGTGTCCTCCTGACGCACCACGCAATCGCAGCCCGCCGGAACCGGCGCGCCGGTCATGACGCGTACCGCCTCGCCCGGGCCGGGCTGATACACCGTGCCGCAGCCCGCGCAGGCCTCGCCGATCACCCGTAAACGGGCGGGCGTTTCCCGGCTGGCGGACGCAATGTCCGCCGCGCGCAGGGCATAGCCGTCCAGCGGGGTGCGGTCAAAGGGCGGCACCGCGATCGGGGCGGTTACGTCCTCCGCGGCGACCCGCCCCAGCGCGTCCAAAAGCGGCACAGCCTCCGTTTCCGCCACGGGCCGGGCGTGATCAAGCAGCAGCGTCAGCGCGCTTTCCAACGTTTCCATGCGCAGCCCTCCTTCTCAGCGGCCCTTGCCGAAGCCGCAGTTCGGCCAGGTGCACACAGGGCAGTTCAGGCACAGCCCGCCCTCGCCGAAGCCGACCAGATCCTCGCGGGTAATCTCGAGGCCCGCCGCAATGCGCGGCAGCACCAGGTCAAAAATGGTGCGCTTGGCGTACATCACGCAGCCGGGCAGCCCGACCACCGGCACGCCGTCCAGATAGCCCACCAGCAGCATTGCGCCCGGCAGCACCGGCGCGCCGTAGGACACGATGCGCGCGCCCGTCGCCTTGATCGCGCCCGGGGTGCGGTCGTCCGGATCGACGGACATTCCGCCGGTGGTCAGCAGCAGATCGACTCCCGCGCTGCGCATTTTAAGCAGCGTGTCGGTGATCAGCTGCCCGTCGTCCGGGCACTTCTCGTGCATCGCGACGGTGATGCCGTACTCGGCCAGCTTCGCCTCCACCACGGGGGTGAAGGTATCCTCAATGCGGCCGTAGAACACCTCGCTGCCGGTGGTGATCAGGCCGGCCTTGAGCGGGCGGAAGGGCACGACGTTCAGCAGCGGCTTGTCGCCCGCCGCCTGTCGCACTCGCTCCATCTTGTCCTTCTTGATGACCAGCGGAATCACCCGCGTGCCGGCCAGCTTGTCGCCCGCCTTGACGGGGGTGAAGCCGTGGCGGGTGGCGATCATGATTTCCTCAATGCTGTTGACATCCCGCAGCGCGTCCCGCTCGATGGTCAGCAGGCCGTCGCGCTCGGCGATCAGCTCAATCTTGCCCTCGTGCGGCTCGGTGGCGCGGATGTTGGCGCCCTGGCACACGTCCCGCAGGATGGCCGCGGCCTCGTCCTCGTGGTACATGGTGTCGTCCTTTTCCCAGACATAGAGGTGATCCTTGCCCAGCTTGAGCAGCTCCGGAATGTCCTCTTTGGTGACCACATGACCCTTCTTGAAGGCGACGCCCTTCTTGACGTCCTTGATGATCACGGTAATATCGTGACAGAGCACGCACCCTTCGGCGTGAATCGTTTCAATACACTGCATGAAGAAACCTCCCTTGTGCGAACATATTATATCACGCGCCTATGTTCGGCGCAAGCGCGCTTTTCCGACAAAAAAGCGCGCTGCTTTTCGCCCATCAAAAAAAGTGGCCGAAGCCACTTTTTTTGATGTCCTTGCAACAGGGAAGCTTACTTCGCAGCCTTCGCAGCCTCAAGCAGGCCGGTGAGGTAGCCCAGCGTGTCCACCAGGGTCGCGCCGGAAACGGCGTCCACCATTTCCTCCTTGGTCTTGCCCTCGATGGCGGCTTCCAGCTCGGCGATGGTCTTGCCGGTCACGAAAGCTTCGATGGCGGCGTAGTTGTCAGCCAGCGCGACGGTGGAACCGGCGTTGGCCATGTTGGCGCTGTACAGCTCGCTGTTCACGCGCTTGGAAGCCAGCACCTTGCCCTCGGGATAGCTCTCGCCGAAGCCCTGATCGCTGTTCGGCACGCCCTGAGCGGTCGCGGCGTCCATGAACTGGAACTCGTCGATGTAGGCGGCCACGATGGTATCGCCCTGCACGGCGACGGTCAGCACCGCGAAGCACTTGTTGCCGTGGGCGGCGTAGTCAACCTGCCCCAGCTTGATGGTCGCTTCCTCCGCCAGCGCGAACACCGGCAGCATCATGCACAGAACCAGCAGCAGAGAGAGAACCTTTTTCATGGGAAACACCTTCTTTTTCTCAACGGTCTTTCCTGACCGTTACTTATAGATTATAATCTTCTGGGAGGAATTTGTCAATGCCCGTTTCTTCTTTCCCGGCGTTTTCCCTTCCGTTTTCCTTGAAATGCCGGACTTTTTGCGCGTGAATCTTGCAATGATTGCCGTCTTTTGCTATAATAGGTAGCACGATTGCAGCGCGGGCGACCGCGAATGTGGGCAACCGCGATTTTCGGAAGGAGTTTTACCATGAAGCAGATCACCTCCGCGCAGCTGCGCGAAATGTTTCAACGGTTTATGGAGACGAAGGGACACCATCGCATCCAGTCCGCCTCCGTCATTCCGGAGAATGACCCGACCGTGCTCTTCACCACCGCGGGCATGCATCCGCGGGTGCCCTACCTGATGGGCACGCCCCATCCCGCCGGCACCCGGCTGACC
>CAZRLM010000163.1:0-5179 GCA_964600835.1 uncultured Oscillospiraceae bacterium | reverse complement strand
GCTTCCGGTCGTTTTCATTGCGTAACGCCGTGAAAAAAAAAACCGGAATGTTGCAAATTTCCGGGCTTTGTCGTCTAATGGGTGAAAGGAGGCGAGGGAGAAATGCAGGCTGTCAAGGGCCCTGACAGTGCAATGGAAACAACCTTTGAATACCTCGTTGCCGCGCATCAGCTGCCGCTTTTGCGCCTGTGCTACGCCTACCTGCATGACGAAGAGCTCGCCCGGGACGCGGTGCAGGAAACCTTCCTGAAGGCGTATCAAAATCTGAGCGTCTTTCGCCGCGAGTGCAGCGAGAAAACCTGGCTGACGAGAATCGCCATCAACGTATGCAGGGATATGCGCAAAGCAGCCTGGTTCCGGCACACGAACCGCTTCGTAACGCCGGAAATGCTGCCCGAGCCCTGCGCCCCGGCGAGCGAAGAAAACAATACGCTGACCGCCGCCATCATGGCGCTGCCGGTCAGGCTCCGTGAAGCGGCGCTGCTGTGCTGGCTTCAGGGAATGACCTATGCCGAGGCTGCCAAAATCCTGAACATTTCGCATCAGGCCGTAGGCAGTCGGTTGAACCGCGCAAGAAAAAAGCTGCGTTCCGCTTTGGAAGGATGTGATGAATCATGACCCTGCAGGAAGAACAGGAAAAAGTCCAGCGGGCGATGAATGCCTCGCTGTCCGGTTTGGCGGAGGATCCATGGCTCGCGCGGCGGATTCTTGCCCAAGAGAAAGGAGAACAACCTGTGAAAAAGAAGCTGTCCGTATCCATGCTTGTCCTCATCGCCACGCTCGTGCTTTCGCTTTCCGTGGCGCTGGCCACGGGGCTGGGCGTGTTTGGCACGCTGTCCGAGGAACAAAACGCCGACATCCGCCTCTCTGCCCTGGAGGAAGCCGCCACGCCGCTCCCGGCCGTCACGCCGGCGAGCAAATCCATCACGGTCGACATCAGCCAGGCCTATTACGAGGGCAGCCGGGTGTTTGTTTCCTACCGCGTCACGGGCGACTGGTATTCCGTCCAGCTCCACGAGGGCGCGCCGGAGACGGACTACGCCTGGACCGACGTGCGCGAGCGCCATATCTGCGCCGAAAACCAGTCCAACGACCATCCCGAAGGACAGCGGGCCATTGACTTCCTGGATGGCAAGGGACAGCGCTGGGTCGAGATCAGCGCTTCCAGCCTGTCCGACGGGCTGTATCTTGCAGACGGAACGTATCTGGACATCATCGGCGGCGAGTCCAGCATTCAGGAAGACGGCAGTCTGATCGGCTGGAAGGAATGCAAAATCCCCGAGGAGTATCTGGCGGAAGAGCTGACCTTCAAAGCTGTGCTGACCTGTGGCCGCACCGTGCAATTTCAGGACGGCGATACGTTCCGCTCGGTTTATGAGCGTGGCGACCGGAAAGAGTACGCCTTCACGCTCCGCCGCGACGACCGCTGCACCTATCTGAAAGGCGCGTCCACGCAGGCGGACTACCACGCGGAAGCCGTGCTGGCCTCCGGACAGATCGACGTGACAGGCGATGTGCGCCTCACCTGCCCCGAAGCATGGGCGCAGACGTGGGCAAGCTGGGAAAGCAGCGAAGCCGACATGATCACAAACTGGAACCTGTACCAGAACGGCGATCTGGTGGGCGCATCCGGCGTTCAGGAGATTGTCGTCGCGGATGAGCAGACGCTGGTCTTTACGTTGCTGTACCCGGCTGTCCCGGACGCCGGCAACCTCGCGCTGGTACCGGTTTACTCGCTGAGCGGAGAGCATCCGGAGGAAGCGCTCGCCGTCTCGAGCATCACCGAATAACCAGGGGGCGGCGGCTTCTGTCGCCGCGCTTCCCGCAAATCGACGTTGACTTCCGGGCCATTCGCTGGTATACTGTCAGGCAAGCGAAGGGAGGGTGCCGGGATGAAATACGATCGGATGATCAAGCTCAAGAACGGGGCCGAGTGCCATTTGCGCAGCGGCACGGAGCGGGACGGTCAGGCGGTGCTGGCGCTGTATCAGCTGACGCACAGCGAAACCGATTTTCTGCTGACTTATCCGGAGGAGCATCGCTTCGACCTGTCGAAGGAGAGCCAGTTCCTGAAGGACAAGGCCGAGAGCGACAACGAGGTCGAGATCGTCGCCGTCGTCGATGGCGTGATCGTGGGCAGCGCCGGGATCAGCGCCGTCGGCACGAAGTACAAGGTGCGCCATCGCGCCCAATTCGGTATCAGCATTGTCAAGGCATTCTGGGGACTGGGCATCGGCACCGCGCTGACCGACGCGTGTATCTCCTGCGCAAGGGACGCGGGCTATGTCCAACTGGAGCTGACGGTCGTAGCCGACAACGCCAGCGCCATGGCGCTGTACCGGAAAGCCGGGTTCATCGAGTACGGCAGGAACCCCAAGGGCTTCTGCTCCAAAACAAGCGGATTTCAGGAGGTCGTTTCCATGCGGCTGGAGCTGTGACAAGCGCATAAACGAAATAAAACAAGGCGATCAATCGCACTCACATAGACAAAGCCGCCGCCCGCGCCGCACACGGCAAACTTCGCGTCGGGCGTCCCCCGGAAGAAGAACAGCCTCGTGTCCCGCTTGTCCGGATCGACGGCCTTCTCTTCCTCAGTGTAGATGTCGTAAAAGACGGTTTCTCCGATCTGCGCGTGGTCATGCAGGTAGTTCGTAATCTCCACGGTCTTGTCCGGGGCGATGTTGCTGTACCAGGTCAGCCGGAGCGCGCCCAGCGTGTCGCCGCGGAAGTACCCCGCGTCCACCGGGATGACCTTCAGCAGCGGATGCACATTTGCCCAGCCGGGAATGGACAACAGCACGTCATTGGAGCTTTCAGAGCGGTTGAACACATCCATGCTGTAAAAAACAAAATCGACGATATGGAAGGAGCCGATGCGGATGACGTTCGCGTCCTCCCGCATGGCGTTTTTGGCACGGGTCACGGAGTCACGGCAATAGCAATAATAAACTTGGCGTCCTGATGCAGGCTGCGCCCGGCTTTGGTCAGGGTGAGTCCTCTGTGACTGCGGTCAAACAGCTTTACATCCAGCGATTCTTCCAGCAGATTGATCTGCTTGATGACGGCTGTTGACGTGATATAGGCTTCCTCCGCCGCCTTGCTGAAGCTGCCCGCATCCGCTACCCGGATAAATGTATCCAGCTGAGGATTATACATGCCCTATGCAGACCCTCAAGGGCGTCACGGTGGAATCGTTGCGCGACTACGTGCAGGTTCGCCAGAACCTGATGGCGCATGGCGTGCGCCCCACCACCGACAGCGCCTCCGCCATCGACACCCACAAGGAGCTGTACGAATGAATCCTTCCCGTCAATTGACGGCGCGTCTGATGACGTAACGGAAAAGGAGACCCCGGGGATGTTCCGGGATCTCCTTTTGCCTGCGCCGCCGACGTGCGGCACGAAATTCGCCTCTCATAGGCTCCGACGTGTTCAAAAGCCGCTGTAATCTCCCGGCGTAGTTTTCATTCTACAACAGGAGATTTCTTTTCAGTCCGTTTTCGGGATACAGGCCATTTCCCTTGTTGAAAAAGAGTGTCCGATTGGATAGTGCATTTCATAAAAAAATTCCCATGCCGCTTCTCGGCGGTATGGGAAAAGAAATCAGTTGTTGAACAGCTCCTTCACCTTGTCGAAGAAGCCCTTGCGCTGCTCGTATTCCTTGCCGGTGCTCGTCTCGTCAAACTGGCGAAGCAGCTCGCGCTGCTTGTCGGTCAGCTTGTGGGGAATCTCCACCCGCACGCGGACGATCAGGTCGCCCTTGCCGACGCCGTTCAGGCGCTGCAGGCCGTAGCCCTTGAGGCGGAACTCCGCATCGTTTTGCGTGCCTTCCGGAATGTGGTATTTGACGTTGCCGTCCAGCGTGGGAATGTCCACATCCGCGCCCAGCGCCGCCTGGGTGAAGGAGATGATGAAGTCCAGCTTGAGGTTGTAGCCGTCGCGCCTGAAGAGCTTGTGGGGGCGAACCTTCACGTTGATGTACAGGTCGCCATTGGGGCCGCCGCGCAGCCCCGGCTCGCCCTGACCGTTCATGACAATGGTCTGCCCGTTGTCGATACCCGCGGGCACCTTGATGGTCGCGGTTCGGCGCATCCGGGTGCGGCCCGTGCCGCCGCAGGAGGCGCACTTGTCCGCAATCACCTTGCCCGTGCCGCCGCAGGTCGGGCAGGTGCGGACGGTCGTCATCCAGCCGCCGCTGGTACGAATTTGACCCGTGCCCTTGCAGGTCTGGCAGGTGGTGGGCTGGGTGCCGGGCTTCGCGCCGGTGCCATGGCAGGTCTGGCAGTTTTCGTTGCGGTAGAACTCGAAGGACTTCTCGCAGCCCCGTGCCGCTTCCTCAAAGGTGATGGTCAGCTCGTAGCGCAGGTCGTTGCCCTGCTGGGGCGCCTGACGGCGCGCCGCGCCGCCCATACCGCCCATCCCGCCGAAGAAGGAGTTGAGGATGTCGTCCATCCCGCCCATGCCGCCAAAGTCGAAGCCGCCCGCCCCGCCAAAGGGGTTGCCGCCCGCGCCCATCGAAGGCCCGTCAAAGCCAAACTGATCGTACCTGGCCCGCTTGTCCGGGTCGGACAGCACCTCGTTGGCCTCGTTCAGCTCCTTGAAGCGCTCCTCGGCGGTTTTATCGTTAGGATGCAGGTCGGGGTGGCACTCCTTGGCCTTGCGGCGATAGGCGCGCTTGATTTCCTCATCCGTCGCTTTCTTGTCGACGCCCAGCACCTCATAATAATCACGCTTGTTCGCCAAATCAGTTCACCTCGTCACACTGTGTTGGAAGATCATGCCGCGAAATCCCCCGGGTGCGGCTGTGCGCCGCGCTCCCGGGGGAATGAATCGCCGGATGGATGTATGCGTTAGTTGACGGAGCCGTCGCCGTTCACCGAGCCGTCGGGGTTGGTGGTGCCGGCCTGCTGGCCCATGTCCGGCGCGGCCTGACCGGCCTCGCCCTGCTGCTGATACAGCTTGCCGAAGATCGCGTACACCTTCTGCGTGAAGCTCTCCATGGCGTTCTTGATCTCGTCGGCGTTGTTGCCCTCGCGCACCTTCTTGAAGGCGTCGATCTCGGTCTGAATGGCGTTCTTGTCCTCCTCGGAGAGCTTCTCGCCGTTCTCGCGCAGCTGCTTCTCCGTCTCATAGATCAGGCCGTCGGCGCGGTTGAGGGTTTCGACCTCCTCCTTGCGCTT
>CAZRLM010000162.1:0-5248 GCA_964600835.1 uncultured Oscillospiraceae bacterium | reverse complement strand
GAACATCATGGGCACCGCCACGATGATGGACGCGTGCCGCAAGTACGGCATCAAGCGTTATCATCAGGTTTCCACCGACGAGGTCTACGGCGACCTGCCGCTGGATCGGCCCGATCTGCTCTTCACCGAGGAAACACCGATTCACACCTCCAGCCCCTATTCCTCCTCCAAGGCGGCGGCGGATCTGCTGGTGCTGGCGTACCACCGCACCTATGGCCTGCCGGTGACGATCAGCCGGTGCTCCAATAACTACGGCCCGTATCACTTCCCGGAGAAGCTGATCCCGCTGATGATCGCCAATGCGCTGAACGACAAGCCGCTGCCGGTCTACGGCGAGGGTCTGAACGTGCGCGACTGGCTCTATGTGGAGGATCACTGCAAGGCGATCGACCTGATCATCCACAAGGGCCGCGTGGGCGAGGTGTACAACATCGGCGGCCACAACGAGATGCGCAACATCGACATCGTGAAGCTGATCTGCAAGGCGCTGGGCAAGCCCGAAAGCCTCATCGTCCATGTGGGCGACCGGAAGGGTCACGATATGCGCTACGCCATCGACCCGACCAAGATTCATAGCGAGCTGGGCTGGCTGCCGGAAACGAAGTTCGCCGACGGCATCCAGAAGACCATCCAGTGGTATCTGGAAAACCGCGAGTGGTGGGAGACGATCATCTCCGGCGAGTATCAGAATTATTATCAGAAGATGTACGGCAACCGCTGAGGCATGATAAAAAGCTGGCCGCGCTTCCCAAACGGGATGGCGCGGTCAGCTTTTTGATTTGGCGATGCGATGATCGGTTTATTCGGCGGGGATATGCTCCATGAAGTCGTTCAGCGCCACGTCCGGGCCGACGGCGGTGTAAGCCAGGCCGAACTGCGCGTTGTCGTACATCCCGTGGGACTTGACCTCGAACTTGAACACCTTGCCGCTTTTGAACTTATGGGAGAAGCCCTGCTGACTGGTGTGGCATTTGTAGGCGGCCGTGGCCACCTCGATGGCGGTCTGACCGCCGAAGCGGGCCAGCGGCGTTTCCCAGTCCATCATGACCTGGTTTTCCTCCCACAGGTGGAGGTAAAGCTTCTTTGGCGGATACGGCAAAACCCACTCGCCGTCGCGGATGATTTTCAGGCACAGCTCCGCCACCGCCATGTGCGCGCCGTGGCCATACTCGCCCTTTACATCGTGGGTGACGACCACCTCCGGGCGCAGGCGATCCAGCATCGCGGCGACCACGTCCAGCGCATGATCAATGCCGTCCCAGTACTTGTAGGCCAGGCGCGGGCTGTCATAGCAGAGCTTGTCGTACATCATCAGCAGCTCAGGGTATTCGCGCAGCCCCGCCGTCCACAGGCCGTTGAGCAACTCGTGGAGGCGCGGCTCCTCCTTCACCGTCATGTAGCAGACGGCGACGTGCAGCCCGCGCTCCCCGGCGTAGGTCGGAATCGTGCCGCCCAGGAACAGGAACTCGTCGTCCGGGTGGGCGACGAACACCAGCAGGTCGGCCTTTTCGGGCGTGGGCTGCCACACCTGCACCCAGTTCGGCAGCGTGCCCTGACTCATAACGCTCAGCTCGCACAGCGGCAGGGAGCCTTTCGCGTCGGTGGAGCGAAAGCGGAGCCGCGTCGCGTCCGGGACGGCGACGTACTCGTGCACGAACTGTCCTCGGTTCACGTCGCAGAAGTAGACAAAGTCCTTCGCGCCCTCGTCCCATACGTCCAGCGCGACGGACGGCGTATTGGAGGGCCAGATCATGTACAGCCCCTGCGTCGCTTCCCCGGCGGGCAGGGCCAGCTCAATCCAGCGCCCGCCCGACTTCTTCGCCGCGTCCTTGTCGTAGCGTGTTTTCGTTTTGCCGTCGTAGAGGCGGAAAACGTTGCGGTAGTCGGTGGAATGAATTTCGCACGCCTCCGTCAGGTCGCGGGCCTCCTCCGCCAGGGCGGGGAGCGCGGCGCACAGCGTCAACAGCAGGAGGCACAAGAAAAAACAATGCTTCTTCATCGCGCGCTCCCGTCAGTCATTGTGGGGGTCGGCCCAGGACGCGTCGGTCAGGTTCAGACCGGTGAACATCCAGCGGTCGACATAGTAGCGCATCCGCCGGTATGCGCCGGTCTGGCCGTACTCGTTGCAGCCGCAGCCGTAGACCGTGCCGTCCTCCAGGAGCAGGTAGCTTTGCAGGCTGCCGACCGCTGTGCCGACGACGCCGCTGTCCGGGCAGGCGACGGTGGGCACGTCCCGCCAGGGGCGCTTGCCGTTGCCCACCTGACCGTGGTACACGCCGCCCCACTGCCACAGCGCGCCTTCGACGGTGATGGCGGCCGCGTGGGAGTTGTACGCGTACACCTGCGCAATTCGTGTGCCCTCCGGCAGCGCGACGCGCACGGGGATCGAGGACTGCTTGCCCGCCTCTTTCGTGCCCAGCTGATAATAGTCGTTGCGGCCCCAGGCCCACAGCGCGCCGTCCGGGTCGATGCCGTAGCCCACGTCGCCGCCGCAGGCCACGGCGGTGTACAGCCCGCTGATGCTCAGCGGGGTGGGCGTCAGCACATTCTTTTTCTTGCTCGCGTCCAGCAGTTGGCCGTACTCGTTGTCGCCCCAGCCGTAGATCGTGCCGTCCGCCGCCAGCGCCATGCAGAACTTGCCGCCGCACTGAACGTCGACGATGTCCTCAAGCGGCAGCAGCACCGGCTCTTTGGCGTGCTTTTTGGTGCCGTCGCCGATCTGCCCGTTGCTGTTGCGGCCCCAGGCGTACACCTGCCCGTCCGCCGTGCGCGCCAGGCACTGGCCGAAGCCGCAGGCGATCTGCACGACGCCTGACAGCGAGGAAATCTGAATCGGGGTGAACACATACTCCTTGATGCCCGTCACGCCCTGCTGGCCGTAGTTGTTGCGGCCGCAGGTGTACACCGTGCCGTCGTCCAGGAGGAACAGCGTGCTCACGTTGCCGCACTGAATGTCCACGACGCGCGTGCCGTCAATGCCGACGGCGGCGGGCCGCGGCATATACACCCGCTTGTTGTTGCCGTTGCCAAGCTGGCCGGAGCCGTTGTCGCCCCAGCCGAAGATGGTGCCGTCCTGCGCCAGGGCCATGCCGAAGCTGCCGCCCGCGCGGACGAGCATCACGCCCTGCGCTGCGTCCTCCGCCGCGCCGAGGCAGGGCAGGAGCAGCGTCAAAGTCAACAGGCACAGAAGAATCCGCTTGAACATAAGGTCGCTTCCTTTCATCACGCGTCAGGGAACCAGGGTGACAAAGTAGATCGCGTCGCCGACGGAGCGAATCTTCCGCGAGGACAGGGCGTTGATTTTCTTGTAATTCAGCGCGATGGTCGAGGAGGAGCCGCCGTCCAGGTTATAGGCGTTGACGCACCCCAGCTCCTTGCACAGCGCGGCCATTTGGAGCAGGTCGAAGCCCTGCGTGTTTTTCGGCGTATTTTCCGGCCCCTCGCAGGTCAAAATCAGGTATTGCAACGGCCCTAACTGACCGATGGCAATGCGCTGTGTTTTGCGCTCCTTGCCGCAGCTGACGGACACGGTGTCCAGATCGGTCAGCGGCTCGCCGTCGATCACCAGCCCCGGGCCGAAGCAGAACGCGTGCACCACCTGCCCCTCGAAGCTGTTGAAAGCTTCCGCGGAGGTCGGATGGAGGATGGTGAAGTCGCCGTTTTCGTCAATGATCAGCGTGTCGCGGCCGGGGCCGGTCTCCATGCGGATTTGACGCGTGTTGCGCACCACAATGCCGTTGTTGTGGTAGGCGAAGTAGTCGCCGTTGATGGCCAGCACCGCCCGGTACTTCTTCGCCAGCGCGCTCACCGGCGCGACCTTCTTGGACGGGAAGTTGTTCGCGACCGTGCCCGTGCGCAGCTGGGACGGGTCGGCGATGGTCACATAGACCGCCATCACGTTGGTGCCGTCCCGCGTGAAGGTTTCAACGCGCACGTCCAGCGAATCGTCGTGGTACCCGGCGTTATCGGGCAGGAAGCAATCGTCGTGGGGCGCGTAGGGCGGCTTGGCCTCGTCCCAGGGGATAGGCGTGAAGCCCTCCGCCCCGGCGGTGGGGACAAGCAGGAGCAGCGCCAGAAGGAGCATCAGCAAAGCGCGCGGTTTCATCGGCAGGTCAACTCCAAGCATGATATTTCCTACCTATTATAGCAACAAACGCGCCCCGGCGCAAGGGGCGGCGTCAATTCGCGCCTTGACGGCGGAGAACCCGGGCAGTATACTGAGAATACGAAAACAATCCCTGAGAGGAGGATTCATCATGGTGACACGTCAGACGCTTCCTTTGACCTCGACGACAGGGCAGGCGCTGGACGCGCGGCTGTGGCTGCCGGAGGGCGAGATACGCGCCGTGGTGCAGCTGGTGCACGGCATGGCGGAGCATATCGACCGGTACGACGCGCCCGCCCGGGCGCTGGCGGAGGCCGGCTTTGCGGTGGTGGGGCACACGCATCTGGGGCATGGCCCGAAGGCCGTCATTCAGGGCCATTTTGCGGACGCGGACGGCTGGCAGCGCCTGATTGACGATGTGCACCGTCTCCGCCTGACGGCGCAGGAGCGCTTTCCGGGCCTGCCCTATTTCATCCTTGGGCACTCGATGGGCTCGTTTGTGACGCGGTGCTATTTGCAGGAGCACGGCGACGGGCTTTCCGGCGCGGTGCTTTCCGGCACTGGTTATTTCGGCAAGGGCATGGTGACGGCAGCGCTGGCCGTGTCGAATCTGGTGTGCCTCCTCGGCGGCGCGCGCAAGCCCAGCCCGCTGATCGACCGTCTGGCGTTCAGCACGTCCAACAAGCCCTTTGCGCCCAACCGGACGGCGTTCGACTGGCTCTCCCGGGACGAAGCGCAGGTCGATCGCTACATTGCCGACCCGTATTGCGGTTTTCTGTTCACCGGCTCCGGCTACCGGGAGCTTTTCCGCGGCCTGAACCGGCTGACGAAGCCGGAGGGCCTCAAGCGGATGCCGAAAAACCTGCCGGTGCTGTTCTTCTCCGGCGACCACGACCCCGTCGGCGCGATGGGAGAAGGCGTCGAGCGCGTTGCCGATCAGTTCCGGCAGGCGGGCATGACCGACGTGACCGTCCACCTTTACCCTGACGGCCGCCACGAGATGTTCAACGAGCTGAACCGCGCCTCCGTCTACGCCGACCTCATCGCCTGGCTTGGCGCACGGTGACCAGGGGCTTTGCCCCTGGACCCCACCAGAGGGGGCTTCGCCCCCCTCTGGACACCCCTGAGCAGGGGCGCTGCCCC
>CAZRLM010000161.1:0-5358 GCA_964600835.1 uncultured Oscillospiraceae bacterium | reverse complement strand
GGATGCAGCAGCCAGGTGGCGGCGGTGTGCGTCGGCGTGATTTCAAACATCGGGGGCTGCTCCTCAAAGTCAATCTGCATGGCGTACTTGTTGCGGGCCGCAAACGCGTCGCCCTTGGGCGGCAGGATCATGTTCGGCGGCGTGCCGGGGATGGCCTCCAGCTTCTCCTTGGTCTCCAGGTCGGGCATGGAAGCCAGCAGCGCCCAGGTGTAGGGATGGCGCGGATCATAGAACACCTCGTCCGCCGTGCCGTACTCGACGATCTTGCCCGCGTACATGATGGCGATGCGGTCAGCCATGTTGGCCACCACGCCCAGGTCATGGGTGATGAAGATGACCGAGAGGCGGCGCTCCTTCTTCAGGCGGTTGATCAGCTCCAGAATTTGCGCCTGGATGGTCACGTCCAGGGCGGTGGTCGGCTCGTCGCAGATGAGGATGTCCGGGTTGGCGGACAGGGCGATGGCGATCACGATGCGCTGGCGCATACCGCCGGAGAACTCGAAGGGGTACTGATGGAAGCGCTTGTGCGGCTCCGGAATGCCGACCTCCTTCATCAGCTCAATGGCGCGATGCTTCGCCATGCCCTTGGTGAGACGATAGGCATGGTCGCTGGCGCGTGCCTTCAAATAGTCGATCAGCTCGACCGAGCGGGCGGCAAAGTCAATGTCCTGCCGCTCCTCCAGCAGCTCAAAGTGCTCGATCAGCTCGCGGAAGGTCTTGACCATGTTTTGATGCAGCCGCTCGGTGTCCATCAGATTCTTGGGCACGACGGAGGCAGCGAACTTGCCCTGCTTGACCAGCCGGTTGTACTTGACCGTGTCCGCGGCAAAGCGCTTCTCCTCCCTGGGGTTGTTCTTCAGGGAGAGGAAGTAGCGCTTCAAATAGTCGTTCAGGCTGCTCTTGAACACGTACGCCTTGCTGTCCTTGTCCAGCCGGAGGGGGTCGATGGCCTGCTCGACAGCGGCGGAGGCGCGGGTGATGGCGGCGTGGCATTCGCCGTTTACCAGATGCTCCTTTTCAAAGACGGGCAGCTCCTTTTTGAGCACCGCCACCGCGTCGCCGGTAGCCTTCACGCTCTGCGCGTTGGAATAGCGCAGCGCGCTTTCCACATCCGCCAGGAACGCGATCATAAAGTCCCGATCCAGCGTTTCGCGGGCTTCCCTGTTCAGCTGGGCCAGCGGCGTCCTGTGCGGATCGGCCGCCTTGCCGGCATACACCGTGTAACCGATGCAGAAGAAGTTCGGTTCCTCGCCCTTCATCGCCGTTTCGATGGCCGCGCGAATCTTCCCCAGCAGCGCCAGCAGCTCCTGCTCCTTGTGGGCGTTGTAGCCGTTTTTCAGCGCTGTAAGCGCCGCGACGTCCGCGTCAAAGCCCGCGTCCAGCGCGAGATAATCGTTGTGCACGCCCTTGGCGGCGGCTTGCAGACGGCCGATGATTTCGCCCATCGGCTTGATCTCGTGGCGCATCGCCGCGTTTTCGCCCTCCTCCACGCAGTCCAGCGTTTCGGTCATGGCTTCCTTGGCGGCGTTATAGGCGTTTTCCAGCCTGATGCCGGTGATGTTGAAGGAATCGAAGGTTTTCACGTCGCGCTCGATCTGCTCCCGCGCGCCCTCGCCCTTGGCGGCGAGCATCGTCTTTTTGAGCTGCTCCAGCGTCTCGTTGAAGCGCTTGCGGCCGTCGGCGCGGCGCTCCTTGTTGTTGAGCAGCATGGCCTCGGTCAGCTGATTGCCGATGCGCATGATGGGGTTCAGGGCGCTGAGGGGATCCTGGAACACCATGGCGAGCTTGTGGCCGCGCAGGGTATGGAACTCCTCCTCGGGAATCTTGAGCAGATCCTTGCCGTCGTAGATGATCGTGCCGTCCTCCACCATGGCGTTGCCGGCCAGGATGCCCATGACGGCACGGGTCGTGACGGACTTGCCGGAACCGGACTCGCCGGCGATGGCAAGCGTTTCGCCCTCGTTCAGGTCAAAGGAAATATCGCGGACAGCGCGAACGGCGCCATTGTTCGTTCTAAAGGAGATGGTGAGATTTCTGACCTCGAGTTTTGCCATTAGTCATCCGCTCCTCTCAGAGAAGGATTGAACGCGTCGCGCAGACCGTTGCCGAACAGGTTGAAGGAGATCTCCAGAATCGCGATGAACAGCGCCGGGAACATGATGATGTGCGGGAAGGTGCTCAGGTAGCCCTGGCCGCCGGACAGCAGCGTGCCGATGGAGGTCATCGAGGAGGTCTCCAGGTTGATAATGTGCAGGTAGGACAGCATGGACTCAGAGAAGATGACGCCCGGGATGGTCAGCACGGCGCTGGTGACGATGGTACCCAGCGCGTTGGGAAAGATGTGCTTGAAGATCAGCCGAAGGTCAGACGCGCCCAGCGTGCGGCCGGCCAGCACATACTCCTGACCCTTGAAGCGGTAGAACTGCATCCGGACGCGGCTGGCGATGCCGACCCAGCCGGTCAGGATAAAGGCGAACAGCAACGAGCCAAGCACGCCCGCCTGCTCCGCCAGGTGCAGCTGGAACAGCGTCGCCACCACGATGAACGGCACGCTGGCCAGAATATCGGAGATACGCTCCATCACAATGTCAATCGTGCCGCCGAAGTAGCCCTCGATGGAGCCGTAGATCGCGCCGAGGATGAAGTTGATCGTCGCCACGGAGAACGCCAGCAGGAAGGACAGCCGCGCGCCCGCCGCCAGGCAGGTGAAGATGTCCTGCCCGTGGATGTTGGTGCCAAAGAGGAAGGAAGGCTCAAAGCCGTTCTTGTACTTGAAGTATTCGTGGTAATTCACGCGCACCTTGTAGCCGGACTGGTTCTTGAACGCGTAGGTGTACCACTGGTTGTCAACGCCGTCGCCCGCGATACGCAGGCTGTGATAGCCCGCGCGCTCCGGATCGTTGGTCGCGAGATAGTTGGCAATGTAGTCGCCGTTTTCATCCAGGATCGCCGCGCCGGAGGAGCCCTGCGTTTCGTCCTGAAGCTTGTACCAGAAGTTCGCGCCGCCGTTGCCCAGCACAAAATTGGTGCCGTGGGTTGCCTGCAGGGGATAGATCACCTGCGTGCCGGTCGCGTCCTGATAATCCTGCAATTGAGCGTACTCTTCGGGAGACAGATTGATATAGGCGAAGCCCACCTGCGCGTAGGAATCGACGCGCAGGGTATAGAACACGTTGCCGGCGCCGTCGATCTCCCTGCTCTTCACCTGAAGGATGGCGCTGCGGCCCGTCTCCTGGCCGATGGCGTTCAGGTACTGGTAGCCGTCCTCATTCTGCCGCTCCACCTTGCCGCCGTCCCAGAAGCCGGCGTTTGCGAACCAGCTGTTGCGGGGCAGTACGGTCTTGTAGTAGCCGTCGCGGAACTGCACCGTGTACGGGGACACAAAGGGCACGATGATCGCGAACAGCAGCAGAACCACAATCAGCGAAAAGGCGACCACGGCGCTCTTGTTCTTGCGGAAGCGAAGCCACGCGTCCTTGAAGTAGCCGATGGGCTTGGTTTGCAGCTTTTCGTCGTGGATTTTTTCCCTCGCCTGCACGAAGGCAAACTTCTCCTGGGGGATGTTTTCAACCATTCTCTTTGCTTCCATCATTTCTTCGACCCCATTCTGATCCGCGGATCAATAAATCCGTAGCTGATGTCAATGACGATACCGGAGGCCAGACCAATGAAGGTATAGAACACCGTCATCGCCATGAAGAAGTTGTAGTCGCGCAGGTTAATGGAGTTGATGTACAGGTTACCGATGCCGGGGATGCCGAAAATGTTTTCAATAATGAGCGAGCCGCTCATGATGCTGATGAATTCGCCGATGATCATCGGCAGAATGACCACCATCGCGTTGCGCAGCGCGTGACGAGACACGGCCTGCGCTTTGGTAAGGCCCTTGGTGCGCGCCAGCAGCATATAGTCGCCGGTGAGCACCTCGCTCAGCTCGGCGCGGGTGTAGCGGGTCAGCCCGGCGACAACGCCAAAGCCAAGCGACAACACCGCCGGAACCATCGACCGGAACATCACGCCGCTGAACAGCGTGCCGCCCGCCTCCTCCATGCTGGCGACCGTCAGCGGGAACCAGCCGAGCTTGAAGCACAGCAAATACTGCACAATAAAAGCGTACACATAGCTTGGCACGGAGATGAACACCATGACCATGGTGGAAATCAGGCTATCCTGCCACTTGTTTTTTTTCAGCGCGGCATAGATGCCAAATCCCAACCCCAAGGGGATGGCGAAAAGAATCGAGTACAGGTTGACCAGCACCGTGTAGGGCAGCTTCTGCATCATGACGCCCCAGACGCTGTAGCCTGAGTACATCTGCTCGCCGACGCCCCAGTCCCAGTCCAGCACGATATTCCGCCAGAACAGGAAATACTGAACCATGATCGGCTTGTTGTAGCCCATCTTTTCCCGCTTCGCCAGCACGATGTTGATGTCGCGCCCCTGCTCGCGCACGGCAGGCAGCGGCAGCAGCTTGATGAGCACGAAGCACATCGTCATAATGACAACCAGGGTGAGAAACATGAGTAGAATTCTCTTAATGACATATTTGGTCATCCTTATGTCACACCTCCGTCCGCGGGGATCACCCCGCCGGTTTCCTGACGGGCGCGTTTGCCGCGCCCGTTTTTTCCTATGAATGCCTTGTCCGCCCCGCAGCAGCGGTGCCCTGTCCCATAGGCAGATTTTGTGAGCCTGCAAGAAGGCGTCCTTCTGCGCAGGCCGTTATGGATGCCGTTTGATCACAGGCGTACAAAATCTACCTGTGGTAGAAGAGAATGGAATCAGTCCCGGAGGAATACGCATGACGGGCATGGGGGAAAACCCCCATGCCCGTGCCGCATAAACCCTCATGCGGCCATCATGCGGTCGCGCGCATTAGTACACCAGCGTGTTGTTGGCGATGTAATCCGCCCACTCCGCGTCATCATAGTTGTAGGTGATGTACTGGATGCCGCCGAAGCCCACCAGCGTCAGGTACTGCTCGCTGGCGTTGTTGACCTTCTGAGAGTTCAGGGAGGCGACGTTGCGATAGTACAGGGACGTGGTCGGGAACCAGTTCATGAAGCACTGCTCGATCTTCGCGGCGAACTGGCAGCGGGTATCGTAGCTGTACTTCGCGAACTTGCCCAGCTTCTCCTCGATGGCGGGCGCCTTGTCGTTGTTGGCCCACATCGACCAGTTGCGCAGGGTGTCAGACACAACGCCAACGCCGTCCACATCAAAGTTCATGATGATCTTGGTGGTGTCGTAGCCGTATTCCATCTGGTTGCCGGTGCCGTCAGCCGCGTCGGTGTAAACGCTGCCGAAGTTGCCGAAGGGATCCATGGTCGCGCCGCCCCAGGTGGTGAAGATGATGTC
>CAZRLM010000160.1:4236-5424 GCA_964600835.1 uncultured Oscillospiraceae bacterium | reverse complement strand
TCGTCGCTCTCGCATCCAGAATTTCGCTCGTCACCCGCATGGCTGCGCTCTCGTACTGTACCTGTGGGCCGGTTGTGATATTGGTTAAGCCAAACTCGCGAATGCGCTCCCGATAGGTTTCGTCATCTTCTTTTTCCTGTCCTCCGCTCGCGCTCTCCACGCAGTAAACGCTCTCCACGGCAGCCTGCGGAATCATGAACTGCATCTGCGTTCCGGCTAACAAACCGTTGCCGACGCCTCCTACGTCCAGCGCCGTTACGCCGGCGCGAATGACCTGCGCGTATCCGCTCTGCGACACATCTTCATCAAGCAGGTACATATGCTCGCCGTCTGCCGTCAGGGCCGTACCGGATTCTGTCGTTTTGGCGATGCCCGTCGGTCTGAATGTGATTTCCACCGTCGCTTTGGCTGCCGCAGCCTGAATGCGAACACAGTCCCTCTTTTCGCCGTATATGTCCAGGTAATCCCCAACCGCATAGCGAAGCGTCGCCATTCGCAGTGCATTGTCCACGCCCGCAAATGCCTGTACCATGATACTTTGCACAGCGCGCAGCAGCATTTCTTTTTCATCGCCCGGGTATAGCGCGTCGCCGCCCGCTTCAATATAGGCGTACTGCATTTCCTTGAAGATTTCTTCCGGGTCATAGGCGAGATAGTGAATCTCCGTGCTGTCCATACCGTTCACCCTCCATCATCCGTCTATATTGATCTCGACCGCCATTGTAATCACGCATTCGCCGTTTTCATTAAGCACAGCCTGTGCGTCGACCACCTCGGCATCCGGCTCCCACATCATCACCCGGTCAAGCTCTGGCACAAGGTTCTCGTTCAGCTCTTGCATGGGCAAATCATACAGCGACGGGTCAAAACCACGATAACGGTCATATGGAACTTCTCCCATCCGGGTCATCAGCAGATTCTTGCAGTTTTGAAGGGTGCGCTGCAAAAGATCGTTGTTGCACTCAAAATCAACCGGCGCAGGCCGGTTGTCGATGGTGTATTGCGCCATGCGGTTTGCCTCATTTCTTCTTTTTTATGATGCTTTTGATTTTGCCTGCCGCTTTTGAAACTAATGTCTTCGCAGCTTTCTTGGCTGCGCTAACCTGTTTTGCGGTGCTCACGGTTTTTTTTGCATGATACGCTGCGACTGCGGCAATGCTTTTTGCAGATACGCCCGTCATAGGCATT
>CAZRLM010000160.1:0-4226 GCA_964600835.1 uncultured Oscillospiraceae bacterium | reverse complement strand
TTTTTTGCTGCCGGACGATTTTTTCTTGCCGCTCCCGCCGCTTCCGGAGCTTGATGAGCTTGTGTTTGCGCTGGCGGGCGTCCCGTTGATCCAATCCTTGCTCGACTGCTTGAGCGTAAGGCCCATGTCGCACGACACCCACGTGCCATTTGGCGCAACCTCGAAATTCTTCATTTCCGCCTTTGTCATCATCAGCATAAACGGAAACAGCTTTTTCGACTGGATATAAAAATACCCCTGGTATGATCTCTGCGCCGCATCAATCAGCGCAATGGCATCCGCGCGCACATCCACGCCCAAATAAGCGCTGAGCGTAACCGTCAGCGTAATCTGTATGGGCTTTCCGTTCTTGGCTGAAACGTATTTTTGCGCGCTTGCGGTCTTGTCCTCCGTCTCGCATTCGCTGACAATTTGAAAATTCTTGAAGGAGCGCATATAGTTCCCTCTGATTTCAAACTTCCATGCGCCATATTGTCCAATCAATGCCATCGCTCGTCACTCCTTCCACGGCGCTGTTGCGGGCGCGTATCCTTCCTCTTCGGCGATATCGACCTCCACAACCGGCAGCAGTAGGGTTTCACCGCCTGTGAATATGCTCTTTGCGCATAGCTCAGGGTTTGCGCACATCAGCTCCGCAGCGTATTTTTCATCACCATATACTTCCAATGCCACACTGTCGAAGGTTTCTCCTCCCGCACAGGTATAGCCGTAACCGCTCATTTCCATCACGCATACACCTCGATGTCGTCCCGCATTTCCCGCTCGCGCAGCAGCTTCTCCAATCGGGCCTTATCCTCCACCAGCTTTTCCTCCACGCCGGATGCGTCCTGGGCATAGATGGTCGGCGAATAAACGATGGTTCCGCTCGTTCCCCCGGCATTCAGACCGCCGTTGCGGGAAAGCAGTTCGTCCCATGTAAAGCCGCTGGCGGCTCTCGCCCTGTTCAGCAAGTCCGCCGTTCTCTCGCTGTGTTCCTCCGGGATGGCCCATTCCGGCCCTGCCTCGCCAAAGATGCTGGCCTCGGTCGCACGCCCGCCCTCGGCGTACTTTTTCGCCTTTGCGCCGATGGAAGATGTTCGCGCGACAACGTTGACCGTAACCGTGCGCCCATTGTAGGCGTTGATGGCTGCCGCAAGGGCGGATGTATCTCCCGTAACATACTCAAGCAGGGTCTTTCCGTCTTCTGCGTAAATCGCCATGCTTAAATCGGTCGCGTCTCCGCTGATGTATTCCAGCAGCGTCTGCCCATCCTCCGCGTCAATCGTGGCCGTCAGCTCTGTTGTGTCGCCGTCCACGCTCACCTCAACGCCCTGCTGCTCCAATTCAGCAAGCCCTGCGCTTTCCTCCTTCGGCAGAATATCTACCGGCACAGAAACGTTGCCAAGCTGACCCTCAAATTGGCTTTGGTCGATTTCCGGCAACACCTGTATACGGTAATCCTCGGCATTGATGGTATCGTCAAACATCAGGCGATACGCCGCAGCATAGTCGCTGATGCGTTCAAGCCCCTTTGGAATCTCCACAGCCGACAGATCGTATGCCTCGCCCAAGCTCTCGACGATGTTCCTTATGCCGGACTGATAGCCTGTGTCGGTATAGTTTCCGCTCATCAGGTTTTCAAAGTCAAAACTGTATCCCGATTCCATGGCTTCGGACAGATAGTCCCACGCCAAATCCGTCATGGTATCCTTTGCGCGCAGGGATTCATTTTGCTCTCTGGCGTTCTCTACGGAATACGGATTTTCGGAATACTGCTTGGGCTTTTCCTGCGTCGGCTGTCCGGTGGTCTGCGCATAAGATAGATCGTACATCGCCAAGATCCGGCTGAACGCATTTGCGCTTGCGTAGTCGCCGATTTGCGCGTAATAATCGGCGCGCGCCTGCACGTTTTCATATCCGCCCAGCGCGTCCAACATATCTCCGATGTATCTGGCGGCATCGTTACGTTCTCCCGCGTCATACCCAGAGAGATACCGGTTTAAGTCGTCCGTCGTTACCGCTCCGGTCTGGATATAGCTATCGGCAAGTTCGCCAAGCCCATCCCATACACTGCGCAGCTCGCTGCCCTGCACCGTGCTGTTCCAAAGCCCGATCAGGTATTTGTCGAAGTCCGCTTCCTTCGCTCGTCTTTGCCCCTCATAGCCGTCAAACGGGTCGTTTGGGTCGCCGCTGTATAGTTGAGCGAGTTCTCTGTCCAAGTCCTCCTGTGTATATAAGGTGCCGTCCTTTTTGCGAACGCCATCGCGAATCTTCATTTGGCCGCCAAGAAGCGTTTGCTCATACGTCTGCCAGTAATTATCTTCCAGCGTGGCAAGTTCTGCGTCGCGCTGCCCCTCGGCCATTTGAGATATTTCTTCCATCCCTTCAAGGCCCATCGTCTGTGCCTGCCTCAGCAGCTTTTGGCGTTCCGTGGCGTTCCGCGCGTCTGCCTGCATGGCAAGCAGCTCGTTTTGCTGGTTCAGGATGGATTGAATATTGTCTATCTCTTCGCTGGTCAGATTCCCGTCTTCAAAGGCGCTTGTCATGGCGTCCCGCAGCTGCTGGCTTAGCTCTTCCGCCTGCGCGATCGCGCTTTCGTAGCCGTAGTTGAGCGTATCCATCACGCTCGACCAAACGCTGTCATCCAGGGCTACGTTTTGAGCGGAATCGCCTGCGTATTGCGCAACAGTCTCCTCGGCGGCGCTGTAGCTTCCATCTATGCCGTCTAAAAGTGCCTGCCGCATCTGGTCACCCAGGCCGTTCAGCGTTCTGATGTCTTCGTCGGTCAGTTTTGCTCCGGTCAGCATCGTGGTCAGTAACGATTCCTTAAATGTACCGCTGGCCGTCGTGTAGTCCGAAATCGCCTTTTCAACCGCCGTGTTGTACTTGTCGATGTCGGCCTGCGCTGTCGCAAACGACGTGCCCAGTCCTTCAAGATAGCTGCCGATCGTACCCTGATCCAGCGCAATGTCGCCAAATTTATCCTCGTAGATGGATTCGTTCAGGTCATTCATCGCGGCAGCAAATGCCGCAACGCCAATAGCCGCAAGGCCAATAGCGCCCGCCGTGCCCAGCGAGCCAATGGCCTTAAGCGCGCCGCCCGCGATCAATAGTGCGGGGCCAGCCCCAGCAACAACTTCCAGACCGGATACGAGCGCGCTGAACTGGGCATCATCCATGCTGTTGACGGAGTTGATGAGGTCGCTGATCGAATCGGCTACACCCTCCACTTGCCCGGAAAGCTCGCTTCCGGTTTTCGCTTCCAGCACATCCCATGCCGCTTCCACTTCGCGGAGCGCGCCGCCAAGCCCACTTTCCATCGTTTCCCGCGCGTAGTCCGCATATCCGGAGCTATTGCCGAGTATGGAATCATATAGCCCATCCCAGCCCTTGCTCGCCGCATCCAGCAGTGCCAAACCGCCCGTAATCGTGCGCGTCGGGAAGATCGCGGAAAGAATCTGGTTTCGCTTTTCCTCGGTCATGCCGGAGGTTGCCTTGTCCAGCTCTTCCCAGATTTTAAGGAAGGATTTCAGATCCCCGTTGGAATCATAGGCGTTGAATCCCGCCTCTTTCAGCAGCGCGACGGCCTCTTCCAACCCTTCGCTGTCGCTGTAGATGTCCTCCAAATCCTCAGAGGACAGTTCCAGCGAATCCATTGCCTCCGCCGCTTTTTGCGTCGGCGCAATCAGTCGGATCATGCTGTTGCGCAATAGCGTACCTGCCTCTGTGCCCTTCGCTCCATTGTCGGCAAGCACAGCCAGCATTGTTGTCAGGCCCGCCATGTCGCCTTTGACAAACTGCATCGTCGCGCCCATCTTCTGCATGGCCTGTCCCATTTCAGGGATGGTCGTAGAGGATGAGTTGGCCGCATAGGCCCAGTAGTCCGTCAGTTCGCCCAGTTCGTCAAACTGCAAGCCTGCCGCATTGGTGATGTCTACCAGATATTCAAGCCCCTGCGCCAATCCATTCCGCCCGCAAGGGATATGTTCATTGCCGCAGGCACGCCACCAAGAATTTGCTCCAAATTCCAGCCCGCGTGTGCCGCGTTGGAAATCGCTCCCGCCACGTCATCGGTCGTAAAGCGCGAGGCCGCCGCCCATTGCATCGCCGATTTGTCGAGTTGTTCCATCACCTTGCCGAGCTCGCTTGTGGTGGTGTACTGCGTCGCCAGCGCAACCTGTGCGTCCAGCATCGCGTCCTCGTAATCGACGTAGGTTTCGACGCTTTCTTTGCCAAAGTCAATCAAC
>CAZRLM010000159.1:0-5506 GCA_964600835.1 uncultured Oscillospiraceae bacterium | reverse complement strand
CGGGGGTAGGACTTGAACCTACGACCTCCGGGTTATGAGCCCGACGAGCTACCAAACTGCTCTACCCCGCGTCATCCGTTGCCACAAATCGTGATGACCGCGACAACGATTGATATAATACACGATTTCCATCCAGTTGTCAAGAACTTTTTTGAAATTTTTTTGAAAAGGGAGAAATTATCCTGCACTTTGCATCGGCAGCGGGACAGGGCTCGCACGGCGCAGGGTGCGGCGGAGAAGCGCCGCGTCCCAGCACAGGCCGGTCAGGTGGCTGGCGATACAGGCTGCCGCGGCGCCAAAGAGGCGCAGGCGGGGCAGGGGGCACAGCCAGGCGATCATCGCCAGGTTGACCGTGCAGGAAAGCAGCGTTCCGCCCAGCGCGCGCTTTTGCAGTCCAAGCCCGGCGATCATGCCGTGCATTACCTGATGCAGCGCGAAGCACAGCGCGGCGGGGGACAGCGCGCGCACCAGCGGCGCAAGGGCCGGCTGGGCGTAGAGCGTGCTTGCCAGAAAGTCGGACAGAAAAAACAGCCCGCCCGTGGCCGCTGCGCCCACCGCAAAGGCGGAAAGGGTCAGCTGCCGCACGGTTCGCGTCAGTTTTTGAGGGCTTCCCTCCAGCCGGGAGACGGCGGGCGTGGCGACCATGCACACCGCGCTGGTGACGATACCGGGGAGCATGATCAGCGGCATGGCCATGCCATTGAGCAGGCCGAACTGCGCGGTCGCCGCCGACGCGGACAGCCCGGAGCGCCGCAGACAGACCGGCAACAGCACCGCGCCCAGCGCCCGGGAGCCGGTCATGCACAGCCGCGCGGCAGTGGTGGGCGCGGACAGACGAAACAGTTGCCGGGTCAGCGCACTGCTGACTTTGTCCAGCCGGGGCGCAAGCGGCATGGCCCGCCGCATCAGCAGCACGGCGACTACGCCCGCCACGCCCTCCGCAATGCCGGGCAGCGCCGCCGTCCAGCGGATCGGCAGCTGCGGCAGAAAAAGCAGCAGGCCCGCGCAGAGCAGGAAGCGCACGCCCTGCTCGGCACACTCGCACACAGCCGGGGTTTTCGCGTCGTCCCGGCCGTAGCAGTAGCCGCTGTACGCGGCGCACAGTCCCAGAAGCAGCACGTCCGGCACGGTCAGCAGGATGGAGGGCATCGTCCGGCTGTCGCCCAGCAGCCAGCTAAGCAACGGAGAAAGCAGCAGCAGCGCCGGCATCAAGACAGCCGCCATGCGCGTCACCAGGCGAATCCCGGCGCGGAGCACATTGGCCTGGTCGCAGGCGGGACGGCGCGCGGTCAGGCGACTCATCGCGGCGGGAATGCCCGCTGTCACCGGCGTGAGCGCCAGCATCCCGACCGTGTTCGCCAGTTCCATCACGCCCAGCGCCTCCGCGCCCATCAGGCGGGCCAGCATCAAATGCAGCGCAAACCCGACGGCCCTTGTCGCGCCATTGGCCAGCGTCAGAATCAGCGCCTGACGCCGAAGGGTTTCTCCCACACGCATCGCTCCCTTCCGGGATAGAGCTATGCGGCGGAAAAGCGCGGGATGACTTCAAGTTGACACCGCGGGGAGATCAAGGTATAATAAACAAAAAGCCCCCTTTTTTGCAGGGAGGGAGAGATCGAAAATGGACAAGTGGGATCGCCGCTTTATGGAAATGGCGCACGTCATCGCCGGCTGGACAAGCTGCTTTGTGCCTGGCCGAAGCATCGGCTGCGTGATTGTGAAGGACAAGCGGATTATGACGACCGGCTACAACGGCGCGCCCGCCGGCCTGAAAACCTGCCGGGAGCGCGGCGAGTGTATGCGGCGCAAGCTGGGCATCCAGTCCGGCACGCGCGCGGAGCTGTGCTACGCGATTCACGCCGAGCAGAACGCGATTATTCAGGCGGCAAAGCTGGGCGTGTCCATCGACGGCGCGACGCTTTACTGCACTCATCAGCCGTGCAGCGTCTGCGCGAAAATGATCATCAACGCGGGAATCCGTCGTGTGGTTTATCAGGAGGGTTACCCGGACGAGTTCTCCCTGGACATCTTCAGGGAGGCGGGCATCCTGCTGGAAAAGTATGTTCCGGAGGAGCAAGACGCATAAAAAAGCGCCGCCCCGCGTCCATCGGACGGGAACGGCCAGGCAAAATCGTTATTCCTTGGGGTTTGGTTCCTTGCCGACGCACCAGCCGCGCAGCTTGTTGACCGAGCGCTCCACCGCGTCCTGGCTGTTCTTCCACGGCTCCTTCTCGTAGCGGTAATCGAACTTCTTGATGAACCAGCTCACGTCCTCCTGAATACGATCCATATTGGCCGTTTCCAGGGCGCAAAGCTGATCGGCGAAGGCGGACAGCTCTTTGGCGGGCAGCTCGTCCGGCGCAAGGGCCAAGAGGCGCGCCGCGTGGGGGAGACACACGCCCTTGCACTCGCTGAAGCGATGACGGAACTCGGTGTCCGTTTTGTACAGGTGGAAAAAGGTGCGCAGGTAGCGCTCCATGTTTTCGGTGATGTGGTCGCACATGATGCAGGTGTGGGACAGCGCGGACAGCGACTGCGCCTGCTCCTCATACGCCTTGCGGGCGCTTTGCCCCTTGCTGGTCGCGCGGGCGATGAGGGACGATTCGGAGTAGGCCTTCGCGGCCTTTTGCAGGGCGGAAAAGGTCTTTTGCGTGCGGGCGCGCGTTTCGGCGACGTGGGATTCCAGCATCAGCGCGTGTCCCAGGCGGTTCTCCATGGAAAAGAGCATCCGCTGGTGATGCTGGCAGAAGCCCCGCTCGTTGACCTGAATGCGGGCGTCCGGCTCCATGACGGACGCGCCCAGGCAGCGCTCGGCCTCGCCCAGCTCCACCTTACGGTGCAGCGCGCACAGAAAGCATTCGCCGTCCAGCTTGATCGCGTCCCAGACGGGAATGGTGTCGATATGATAGCGCATGGCGCATCCTCCTCCTGCGGGCGGATCGGCCCGCCCTGATGATGCTCATGGTAACACGGCTCGGCCCGTTTGGCAAGTATGTTTTTTCCTTCTTCGGCATAGGCTCCCCTGACAAAAGGGGGAGAGCGTATGGGACGGGTGGAAAAGCGGATGTACAGGCAGCGGCGGGGACAGGC
Source organism: uncultured Oscillospiraceae bacterium (assembly GCA_964600835.1). Lineage (GTDB taxonomy): Bacteria > Bacillota > Clostridia > Christensenellales > Aristaeellaceae > UBA11524. The sequence goes on along the minus strand of CAZRLM010000159.1, from coordinate 2,416 downwards.
CCTCCTTCGGCGGGGAATGCTGTTCCTGACGGCGGTTGTGGTGCTGGCCGGACTGGCTTCCCGCCTGACGGGCGGCGACGGCATGACGGCGCGGCGGGTGAGCGAGCCGACGGCGACGCCGGTTGCCTCCGCCTTTGACGAAACGGTGGTGAGCCGGGAGGTCGCGCTGCGGGGCGACACCTGGTACGCCATTCAGACGGGCATCTTTGCGGGGAGAGAAGCGGCGGAGGAAAAGGCCGCTCTGTACGCCGACCGCGGCGCGCCGGGCTATGTGACGCAGGACGGGCAGAAGTGGCGGGTGTTCATCGCCTGCTACGGCGACAAGGACGACGCGACCGCCGTCCGCGATCGCCTGGCGGAGCAGCAGATGGTGGAGACGTACCTGTACGGCTGGGACTGTCCGGCGATCACGCTGCGATTGAGCGGCATGGCGGGTCAGCTGGACGTGGCGGAGGCCGGCTTGACCGGCCCGATGCAGACGGCGGCACTCCTGCGGGACAGCGCGGCGCGGTTGGACGCGGGGGAAATCATGGTCGATGAGGCGGTCGCCACCGTCGACGCGCTGGCGGGACAGCTGGCGCTGTGGGAAAAAACGGCGCAGGAGCGGTTCACGCCGCCCTATCCGGCGCTGATCGCCCAGGAACTGGCGGTGCATCAGGCCTGGGCGGAGGGCGCGGCCGCGCTGCGGGCGGCGGCCAGGCAGGACGCGACGGCGCTGTCCGCGGAAATGAAGCGCCAGGCGATGACGCTGTATGAGGAATCCATCCGCCTTCGGGCGGCGATTGACGAATCTTAAGAGGACACAGGGGGAGTTTTTTTGACGATCAGGGATGTACAGGAGGTTTTGCAGGCGGAGCTGCTCACTGGCGAAAAGTATCTGGATCGCCCGGTGGAGACGGCCTGCGGGTCGGATCTGATGAGCGACGTGCTGGCTTTTGTGAAGGAAAAAACGGTGCTGATTACCGGGCTGATCAACCCGCACGTCGTGCGAACCTCCGAGATGCTGGATATTGCGTGCATCGTGTTTTCCCGCGGCAAGCGCCCGGGAGAGGACATTTTGGCGGAGGCGGACGAGGCGGGCATCGCGGTGCTGTCCACCCGCATGACGACCTACACCGCCTGCGGGGAGCTGTACCTGCGCGGGCTGCCGGGCACGAAGGAAAAAGCGTAAAGGAGCACGGAACCATGGCGATTTTGCTGGAACAGGTTTTTCCAGTGGAGGCGGGCGCTTACGCCACGGCAGGCGAGGCTTCCACGACCATCAAACGCAAGCTCAAGCAGCTGGGCATTGACGTGAACGTGCTGCGCCGCGTATCCGTTGCCAGCTATGAGGTGGAGCTGAACCTGGTCATCCACTCCATGGGCGGCACGCTTACGCTGCGGGTCGACCCGGAGAAGGTCACGCTGATTTCGGCGGACGTCGGCCCGGGCATCCCGGATATTGACAAGGCGATGACGGAGGGCTACTCGACCGCCAACGAGGAGGCGCGGAGCCTGGGCTTTGGCGCAGGCATGGGTCTGCCGAATATGCGCCGCAACGCCTCCTCTTTTGAGATTGTCAGCCAGGTGGGCGTCGGAACGACGATCACGATGTCCTTTGCGCTGAAAGGGTAAAAGAGCACAGGAGAATTTTTCATGGAAGAGAGACGATTTCATTCCGTCCGTTTGGACAAGGACAAATGCCGCGCCTGCACCAACTGCCTCAAGCGCTGCCCCACCGAGGCGATTCGCGTGCGCGGCGGACGCGCCCATATCATCGACGAAAAGTGCATCGACTGCGGCGAGTGCATCCGGGTCTGTGAGTATCACGCCAAGATTGCCGTGACAGACCCGCTGTCGTCCATCAGCCGCTTCAAGTACAAGATCGCCCTGCCCGCGCCGTCGCTTTACGGCCAGTTCAAGAGTCTCAAAAGCATCGCGCAGGTGCTCACGGGATTAAAGTACATGGGCTTCGACGATGTGTTTGAGGTGGCCCGCGGGGCGGACGTCGTGACACGCGCCATTCGCGAGCGCCTTCGGCAGGACGATCTGCCCCGTCCGCTGATTTCCAGCGCGTGCCCGGCGGTCGTTCGGCTGATTCAGGTGCGCTTCCCGGATTTGATCGACCATCTGGTGGACGTGCGCCAGCCGATGGAGGTCGCCGCCTCCATCGCCAAGCGGGAGTTCGCCCGCAAAAACGGCGTGGACGAGTCGGAAATCGGGTGCTTCTTCATCACGCCCTGCCCGGCAAAGGTGACGGCCATTCGCAGCCCCATCGGCCACGAGGCGTCGTCGGTGGACGGCGCGATCAGCGTGCTGGAAATTTACGGGCTGCTCTCCAGCCAGATGAAGCGCTGCACAATCGAGCCGGAGCTGGCGCAGGCCACCTCCTGGGGCGTCGGCTGGGCGGCCAGCGGCGGCGAGGCCAACGCGGTCT
>CAZRLM010000158.1:0-5509 GCA_964600835.1 uncultured Oscillospiraceae bacterium | reverse complement strand
GTGCGGGAGAACCTCGAATACATCCTGCCCGCGCTGGAACACGGCATCGCCATTTTAGTGGGCGACGCCAGCGAGTGCGCCGCGCCGGAAAAAGCCTGACAACCGAACAAGTCCATCAAGCAGCATCTCCGAGCCGGCTCTCCTACCGCTTTTGCCATGGAGGCCCGGCCGTAGGGGCGCGAACGCGCTCCGCAGGGCTGGCGTGGAAACGCGCCAACCTTCCGTGATTGAGAAGGAGACGCGCCGGGTTCCGCGCGCCCATCGCCGTGACGCGGCGCTTCTCCTTTTTCTAAATTTGAAAAGGAGAGGTTCCCATGAAGAAAAGGTTGCTGTCCCTCTTGGCAGCCCTCGCGCTGTCGCTTCTGCCCGCCGCATCGCTGGCGCAGGAAAGCCCCGCCGAGCTGATCGTGTTCGCCGCCGCGTCCATGACCGAGACGCTCACCGAAATCAAGACGCTCTACGAGGCCGCTCATCCAGACGTAAGTATCGTCTACAACTTCGACTCCTCCGGCACGCTTAAAACGCAGATCGCCGAGGGGGCGGCCTGCGACCTGTTCATCTCCGCGGGTCAGAAGCAGATGAACCAGCTCGACCTGACCGCCGACCCCGCCGTCAACATGGAAGGGCTTGACTTTGTCGCCCCCGAGACGCGCATCGACCTGCTGGAAAACCGCGTGACGCTGGTCGTGTCCCCGGACAACGCGAAGGAAATCGCGACCTTTGACCAGCTCGCGGCGCTGCTCAAGGACGGCGACGTGCTGCTCGCCATGGGCAACGCGGACGTGCCCGTCGGCCAGTACACGCAGAAGATTCTCGCCTGGTACGGTCTGGACGAAAATGAGCTGGCCGAGGCGGGCAAGCTGACCTACGGCACCAACGTGAAGGAAGTGACCATGCAGGTTCGCGAGGGCAGCGTCGATTGCGGCGTGATCTACTGCACGGATGCGTTCAGCGCCGGGCTTTCGATCGCGGACTACGCCACCGCCGAGATGTGCGGCCAGGTGATCTATCCCGCCGCCGTGCTCAAGACCGCCGCCGCTCCCCAGGCGGCCCGGGATTTCCTGACCTATCTGACCGGTGAGGAGGCCGCCGCCGTGTTCGCCGCGGTCGGCTTCTCCAGCCCGGCGCAATAACGTTTTTTCAGCAGGGCAAATCGACGCATCAACCGCCGGTTTGCCCTGCTTTGAATGGGGGAAACGCATGAATCTCTTCCCACTTTGGAATTCCCTGCGCATCGCGGCCATCGCCAGCGTGCTGATCTTCTTCCTCGGCGTGGGCTGCGCCTACTGGGCATCGAAGCTCCCGCGCGTCGTCAAGGGCGTGCTGGACGTGATCCTCACCCTGCCGATGGTGCTGCCGCCGACGGTGTGCGGGTACTTTCTGCTGCTGCTCTTCGGCGTGAAGCGCCCCTTAGGCGCGCTGCTGGACAGCGTCGGCGTCCGGTTTGTGATGACGTGGCAGGGCGGCGTGCTGGCGGCGACGGTCGTCGCCTTCCCGCTGATGTACCGCACCGCCCGCGGCGCGTTTGAAGCCTTCGACGAAACGCTGGCCTCCGCCGCTCAAACGCTGGGGCTGTCCAACCGCTACATCTTCTGGCGCATCCGGATGCCCGCGTGCCGCCAGGGCATTCTGGCCGGAACCGTGCTGGCCTTCGCCCGGGCGCTGGGCGAGTACGGCGCGACGAGTATGCTCATTGGCTACACGCCGGGGCGGACGGCGACCATCTCGACCACCGTCTACCAGCTCTGGCGCACAAATGATGAGGCCGGGGCGATGCAGTGGGTCATGATCAACCTGCTCATCAGCGCCGCGGTCATGCTGACGGTGAACCTGCTGGAAGCCAGGCAGCGAAAGGCGGTGAAGAAATGAGCCTGCTCGTGGACATCGAAAAGCAGCTGGGGGATTTCCATCTTTCCGCGCACTTTGAGACGGAGGACGCAACCTTCGGGCTGCTGGGCGCGTCCGGCTGCGGCAAGAGCTGCACGCTGCAATGTATCGCGGGTGTGGCGACCCCCGACGCGGGGCGCATCGTGCTGGACGGAGAGACGCTCTTTGACAGCGCGCGGCACGTCAACCTGCCGCCCCAGCGCCGCCGCGTCGGCTATCTGTTCCAGCACTATGCGCTCTTCCCCACCATGACGGTGCAGCAAAACATTCTCTGCGGGCTTCGCTGGCAGAAGGATCGCCGCGCCCGGGAAACGGCGCTGCGGGAGGCAATCCGCCGTTTCCGGCTGGAGGGGCTGCAAAACCACCGGCCAAGCCAGCTGTCCGGCGGACAGGCGCAGCGGGTCGCGCTGGCGCGGATCATCGTCAACAGGCCCCGCCTGCTCATGCTGGACGAGCCGTTTTCCGCCCTGGACAGCTACCTGCGCACCAGCTTGCAGGTGGAGCTGAACGAGATGCTTGCGGACGTGGGTCAGCGCGTGCTGCTCGTCACCCACGACCGGGACGAGGCGTACAGGCTCTGCCCGCGCATGGCGATCATGGAAAACGGGCGCATCGTCGCCGAGGGCACGCGGGAGGCGGTGTTTGCCAACCCGGGTACCGCCGCCGCCGCCGCCATCACCGGCTGCAAGAACATCGCCCCGGCACGCCCCGTTTCCGCCCGCAGCCTGCGCTGCGACGCCTGGGACGTCACCCTGACGCTCGATCATGACGTGCCGCCGGAGACGCGCTTCGTCGGCCTGCGCGCCCACGCCATGACCGCCGCCCAGGCCCCCGGCGAGAACGTGCTTCCCCTCCGCGACCCGGAGATCAGCCAAACGCCCTTTTCCGTGTCCGTGCTCTTCCGCGCGGGGCGGGAGCGCGTCCGCTGGGAGATCGACCGCACCGCGTGGCAGCCCTACGCAGAGGCCGGTCTGCCGCGCTATGTGCGGATTGATCCGCGGGGCGTGATGGCGCTCCGGTAGGCGCGCGACACACCCTGAATCGTAAGGAGATCAAGACCATGAACGGCAGCGAAACGCACATCGGCGTATGCTTCCTCGTCGGCGATATGGACAACATGGTTCGCTTTTACCGGGACGTGCTGGGCTTTCAGACGCAGTGGGATGGCGGCCCCTTTGCCGACTTCCACACGGCGAGCGGCGATCTGTCCCTGTTCATGTACAGCCGGGAGGAATTTGTCAAGGCCATCGGGGAAAACTATCTCCCGCCCAAGGGGATCAACCAGTCCTTTGAGGTCGCCCTCTGGCTTCCCCGCTATTCCGATGTAGATTTGGAGTACGAGCGCCTGTCGAAGCTGGACGTGCGGTTTCCGGCGGGCGCGCCCATCACCTATCCGTTCGGCATTCGCAACTTCTATCTAGCGGATCCGGAAGGAAACCTGCTGGAAATCGGAAGCGCCCATGCCGTGTGAAGCGGACGGCCGCGCCAAAAACGGGGCGGAGGAAGTCGGCGGCTGACCGCGCAGACCGCTCCACTTTGCGGTTTTCTCCCAAAAAATCCGCAAGAAAAGGTTTACAAACGGGCAAGATTCTGATACAATGGCTGTTGGGTTTGATGAACCGCCCGCGCGGGCGTGCGCCTTCTCCGGCGGCGCGCTGCGTGGGGAGGCGATTGCCCGAAAAACGCGCGGTTTCCTCGCGCGAAAAAATGGAGGAGTTTCCCATGACCAAGGCTGAGATCATCGCCGCCTATGCGCAGCATGAGGGCGACACCGGTTCCCCCGAGGTGCAGGTCGCGCTGCTGACCGACCGGATCAATCACCTCAACGAGCACCTGAAGAACAACAAGAACGACCACCATTCCAACCGCGGCCTGCTGCTGATGGTTGGCCGTCGCCGCGGCCTGCTGGAGTACCTGAAGAAGACCGACATCGAGCGCTACCGCGCCCTGATCGCGAAGCTGAACCTGCGCAAGTAAGCTTCAGGCTGGAACCCTGGCAGCATGGATAGGGCCGCCGGGCGGGCAGGATGCTTCCAAGCCCACCGGCGGCTTTTTCCGGAACCAAACTGGTCATCGCCTGGCGGATGTTATCCCTTGAAAATCCCTGGATGGGGTTTTCATATGATAGCATCCGCGGGCAGCGGGGCAAAACGCCCCATGGAACGAGTAGAGGAGAAAAGCATGGAATCCAAAAAGTATACGATGGATCTGGCCGGCAAGCCGCTGACGCTCGAGTTCGGCAAGTACTGCGAGCAGGCTGCCGGCAGCGTGTGGGTTCACCTGGGCGACACGGTCGTGATGGTGAACGCCACCATGTCTCCCACCCCCCGGCCCGGCGTGGACTTCTTCCCCCTGGCGGTGGACGTGGAGGAAAAGCAGTATTCCGTGGGTAAAATCCCCGGCGGCTTCATCAAGCGCGAGGGCCGTCCGACCGAGAAGGCCACGCTGACCTGCCGCCTGATCGACCGCCCGCTGCGCCCCCTATTCAACAAGGGAATGCGCAACGACGTGCAGGTAGTCGTCACCATCCTGTCCGTGGAGCAGGATGTGCCGCCAGAAATTCCGGCGATGATCGGCTCCTCCATCGCCCTGGCCGTCAGCGACATCCCGTGGGGCGGCCCCACCGGCGCGGTGGTCGTCGGCCGGGTGGACGGCCAGTACGTCATCAACCCTGACGAGGCGCAGCGCGCCAAGAGCGATATGCACGTCTACGTCGCCGGCACCAAGGAAGCCATCATGATGGTGGAAGCCGGCGCCAACGAGGTCAGCGAGGACGCGATGATGGACGCGATCCTCTTCGGCCACGAGGCGATCAAGCAGCTCGTCGCGTTCCAGGAGCAGATCGTCGCCGAGATCGGCAAGCCCAAGGCCGAGGTGCCCTTCGGCGTGACCGGCGACGACGTGAAGGCCGCCGTGCGCGAGTTCGCCTACGACAAGTGCGTGTGGGTGTTCGAGACCTTCGACCGCAAGGAACGGCAAAGCCGCGAGGCGCAGGTGAAGGAAGAGACCCTCGCCGCCCTCGCCGAGCGCTTCCCCGAGCGGGAGGCCGAAATCGCCGACGCACTGTACTACCTGAACAAGGAAGTCATGCGCAAGAAGATCGTCGAGCAGGGCATCCGCCCCGACGGCCGCAAGGTCACCGAGGTGCGGCCCATCTGGTGCGAGGTCGGCGTGCTCCCGCGCGTGCACGGCTCCGCCGTATTCACCCGCGGCCAGACGCAGGCCCTGACCGTTACCACCCTTGGCTCCACCAGCGAGGGCCAGGTGCTGGACGGGCTGTCCAACGAGGACTTCAAGCGCTATATCCACCACTACAATATGCCGCCCTACGCCACCGGCGAAGCGGGCCGCATGAAGAGCCCCGGCCGCCGCGAAATCGGCCACGGCGCGCTGGCTGAGCGGGAGCTGCTGCCCGTGATCCCCTCCGAGGAGGAGTTCCCCTACGCGCTGCGCCTGGTCAGCGAGATCCTGTCCTCCAACGGCTCCTCGTCGATGGCCTCCGTGTGCGGCTCCACCCTGTCCCTGATGGACGCGGGCGTGCCGATTCACGCGCCGGTCGCCGGCGTAGCCATGGGCCTGATCAAGGACGTTGAGACCGGCAAGGTCGTCGTGCTGACCGATA
>CAZRLM010000157.1:0-5632 GCA_964600835.1 uncultured Oscillospiraceae bacterium | reverse complement strand
GCTCTCGGAGGTCCAGTCCATCAAAAAGCACTCCGCGTCGTTGCCCACGGCGGTGAGGTCCGCCCCGGCCAGGTCGTATTCTCCGGTGCGCAGGGCGCTCCATAGCTCCCGGTTGGTGACGCCCACCGGCGTCACGCGCATCCCCAGCGCCTCCTGCCACATCTGGCAGATCAGCTGGGCCACGGCGCCGTTGCCGCCGTTGTCCACGTAGAGGTAGGTCATCTCCCCCAGGCTGGCGCCGCTGTCGTAGCCGGCCTCGCTCAAAAGCGCCCTGGCCTGGAGGCAGCGGTCTTCGTAGGTCTCTCCGCCGTCCGCCAGCAGGTCGCCCTTTTCGATCTTCTGCCCCGCGCTGACCACCGGGCGCTGGTTGATGCAGGTGCCCTGGTTGGAGCGGGCAAACTTGGTCAGGTGATAGCGATGGCGCTCGCCAAATTCGTCCTTGATGATGATTTCGTCGCCGCTGACCTTGTCGACCACGCCGTTTTCCTTGGCAAGGATGACCACGCCGGAGTCATGGGCGGCGCGGTACTCCATGCCGGTGCCCACGACGGGGGCCTCGGGCACCAGCAGCGGCACGGCCTGCCGCTGCATATTGGAGCCCATCAGGGCGCGGGTCGCGTCGTCGTTCTCCAGGAAGGGAACCATGGCCGTGGCCACGGACACGACCTGACGGGGCGACACGTCGATGTAGTCCACCCGCTCGGCGGGCACGGCGATGATCTCCGCCTTGTCGCGGACGGTGACGTACTCGTTGACGAAGGAGCCGTCCTCGTTCAGCGGCTCGTTGGCCGTGGCGACGACGTAGAAGTCCTCCTCGTCGGCGGTCATGTAGACAATCTCGTCGGTCACGCGGTGGGTCGTTTTGTCCACGCGGCGATAGGGGGCCTCGATGAAGCCGTATTCGTTGATGCGCGCATAGGTCGCCAGAGAGCCGATCAGGCCGATGTTCGGGCCTTCAGGCGTCTCGATGGGGCAGATGCGGGCGTAGTGGCTGTAATGCACGTCGCGAACCTCGAAGGAGGCGCGGTCGCGGTTCAGGCCGCCGGGGCCCAGGGCGGACAGGCGGCGCTTGTGGGTCAGCTCGGCCAGCGGGTTGGGCTGATCCATGAACTGGGACAGCTGGGAGGAGCCGAAGAACTCCTTGATCGCCGCGCTGACCGGGCGGATGTTGATCAGCTCGCCGGGCTTCACGTCCACCGAATCCTGGATGCTCATGCGCTCGCGCACCACGCGCTCCAGGCGGTTCATGCCGATGCGAATCTGGTTTTGGAGCAGCTCGCCCACGGAGCGCAGGCGGCGGTTGCCCAGGTGGTCGATGTCGTCGGTGGAACCGATGCCGAAGGGCAGGCCCAGCAGATAGCTCACGGAGGCGACGATGTCGTCGGCCAGGATGTGCTTGGGCACCAGCGACGCGACGTTCTCGCGCACCGCGTCCTTCAATTGATCCGGCTCGACGGACTCAATGATCGTCTTGAGGGTGGGCAGGTGCACCATTTCGAGGATGCCCGCTTCCTTGGGATCAAAGGGCAGATACTCCCGCGCGTCGACAAAGTTGTTGCCGATCACCTTGCGCGTCGTACCCTCGACGTCGACCCACACGGCGTTCACGCCGACGTTCTGCACGCGGCGGGCCGTTTCAAGGTCGAAGGTTTCGCCCTTCATGACCATTACCTCGCCGGAGCGGGGGTCGATCACGTCCTCCGCGGCGACCTTGCCGTTGATGCGGGTGGCGATGGACAGCTTCTTGTTGAACTTGTAGCGGCCCACGCGCATCAGGTCGTAGCGCTTCGGATCAAAGAACAGGGAGTTGAACAAGTTGGTCGCGCTTTCCTCGCTGGCAGGTTCGCCGGGCTTCTGCTTCTTGTAGATCTCGATCAGGCCCTCGGCGCGGGATTTCGCGTTGTCGCCCTTCTGGATGGTCGTTTTGAGGCGCTCGTCGTCGCCCATCAGCTCGAGAATCTCGCTGTCGGTGCCGTAGCCCAGCGCCCGCAGCAGCACGGTGATGGGCAGCTTGCGCGCCCGGTCAATGCGAACCCAGAGCACGTCGTTGGAGTCCGTCTCGTACTCCAGCCACGCGCCGCGGTTCGGGATAATCTGAGAGGAATACAACGGCTTGCCGGCCTTGTCCAGCGCGACGTCAAAATAAACGCCGGGGGAACGAACCAGCTGCGAGACGATGACGCGCTCCGCGCCGTTGATGATGAAGGTGCCATAGTCGGTCATCAGGGGGAAATCGCCCATGAAAACGTCCGATTCCTTGATTTCGCCGGTTTCCCGGTTCTTCAGGCGGACGAACACTTTCAGGGGGGCGGCATAGGTCATGTCCCGCTCGCGGCAGCGCTCCACGGAGTTCGTGGGCGCGTCCAGCGAATAATCTACAAATTCAAGCACCAGATTGCCGTTGTAATCGGTAATCGGCGACACGTCGGCCAACACTTCTCGCATATCGGTATCAAGGAAGCGCTGATAGGAATTCTTCTGCACCTCGAGCAGGTCCGGCATATCCACAACCTCTTCGATGCGCGCAAAGCTCTTCCGCTTCCGGAGCTTCCCCATATTTACCTCGTGCACCATAGAAAGCCATCACCCCTTATATCGTCCGACCAGCATCCGTTTGCAACCGTAACTGCCGAAAATTCCCGCTTGCAAAAAACCGCTTGTTGGATTACAATGGCAAGCGCAGGAAAATACGACACCAGAAAAAAGATACTGATGCAATATAAGATTGTACCATTCGTTGGCATGATTGTCAATAGAATTTCGCCATGTTTTGAAAAAATCCTTTTCTTCGCGCAAAAAAATCTTTTTTCGGAAATTAGCGCTTCAAGCGCCGTTTTGGCGTTGCCCGTTCGCGTGCCAGAGTGTGACCACCCGCAGTCCGTCATAATAATGTAGCGCGATTTCTTCGCCCGTCATGCCGTCCTCCGCCAGCGCGTAAGCGCCCCACTGCGGCATCCCCACGCCGTGACCGTAGCCGCGCCCCGCCATCACGACCGTTTTTCCGTCGCAGTTTAGCTCGGTGAGCAGCGTTGAGCGCATTGTCGTCGACCCAAGCTCGATGCGCAGCCGCGCCGCGTTCACCTCCCGGCCGTCGACAGCCAGCGTCACCGCGCGGCCGCTCTCCCCGACCTGCGCGATTTCCACGTCGCGCAGCCGCTCGGCGTCGCATCCGGCCCGCCTGCACGCGGCCAGAAACGGCTCCGCGGCGAACGTCGCCCGCCAGGAGCGCGCCTCCGGCGGGGCCGCGTCGCTATCGAGTCCTTCCGTCGACCGGGTGTAGGACGGCTCCGCGTCCTGCCAGCCCAGCCCTTCCCGCGCCAGCGCCGTCACGCCGCCGGAATGGGCGTGGAACCAGGTGTAGGGGAATTTCCCGTCCGCCGTCACCAGCACCTGTCCCGCCGTCTCCGACACCGCCTGTGTGACCCGGTCATTGACAGCCGTCCGGTCATACGCCTGCGCTTCCGATATATCCGTCGACACGTCCGCGCCGGCATAGCGGCTCCCTTTTTCCTCCACAAAGCGCACGACGAAGGTGCGGGCGAGGATCGCCTGCGCCTTGAGCGCCTCCATCGGCCAGTCGTTGCGCATTTCTCCCGCCACCACGCCCGCGACGTAGGTTTCAATGTCCATCTCGTGAATCGTCTGCTCCTCGGCAATATAGACGGACAGCACGGGCAGCCCGTCGTCCGCCATCAGCTCCGGTGGCAGGGACGGCAACGGCGGCGTACCGGTCGGCTCCTGCGACGCCGCGTCTCCGCTGGCCGCGCAGCCAGTCGCAAGCAGCGCGCACAGCACCCAAAGCAAAGCTCTTTTCATGATTCGTCCACCTCGTTTCATCGTTCAGGATAGCCGCCCCGCGCGCCGTCTATTCCCGCCAGGAGCCACCACGGCTCCGGGCGTATCATCGAGCGCCCTTTCCGCCGAAAAAAGCAATGAAAATCGCGGAAAAACGTTGACATCGGCCCGAAAAAATGGTATCATGACCTGGTTGATTGCATACAGGGTTGAAGTGTGCCCTTTTGGGGTGCGCTCAAACTCATGAAGGAGGGTTCGCCGGTGGAGATGCTCAAAAACGCCCCTGCCCGCGTCGTCGGGACCAAGCAGGTGCTTCGGGGCCTGAAGGCCGGCTCGCTCGCCCGCGTGTATGTGGCCAACGACGCGGACACGTTCCTGTTCCAGCGGGTGCGCCAGGCGACTGAGGAAGCCGGCGTGCCGCTCACGCGGGTCGCGTCCATGAAGGAGCTGGGAAACGCCTGCGGCGTGGCCATCGGCTGCGCGGCCGCGGCGATCCTCCGGTAATCCTTTCTCAATCTCGCCAATAAGTTTCCGAGGGTTGCGGAAATTTTTGGAAATACATTTGGAGGTGCTTCCATGCCCACGATCAATCAGTTGATCCGTAAGGGACGGGAAAAGGTTGTCAATAAGTCCACGGCGCCTATTCTGCAGGGTTGCCCGCAGAAGCGCGGCGTCTGCCTGAGCGTGAAAACCACCACGCCCAAGAAGCCCAATTCCGCCCTTCGTAAGATTGCCAGAATCCGTCTGACGAACTCCATCGAAGGTACCTGCTACATCCCCGGTATCGGCCACAACCTGCAGGAGCATAGCGTTGTGCTGATTCGCGGCGGCCGTGTGCGCGACCTGCCTGGCGTTCGTTATCACATCATCCGCGGCGCGCTGGATACTGCCGGTGTGGCCAAGCGGATGCAGGCCCGCTCCCTGTACGGCGCCAAGCGTCCGAAGAAGTAAGCCGGTCTGACGTGCGCCACGGTCGCGGCGCAGGCTGCCCTTCGCGGTGAGACGCGGGCTGCCGGACAAGTCCCTTCCTCCTGGAACCGGGGGAGTGGATCTGCCCGGGAAGGTCTGCTCATCGCCCCGCCGGAAAACGCGGCGGGAACGGTATGATGCTGACATACCGCCGCAGGGAGGCCGTCGCGCGGGCGCGCCATCCGTCCCCACAACGATGTAATAAGTAGGAGGAATCAACCTATGCCCCGTCGCGGATTTATCCCCAAGCGCGAGGTGCTGCCGGATCCCGTTTACGGCACGACGGTAGTGACCAAGCTGATTAACCAGATCATGCTCGACGGCAAGCGCGGCATTGCGCAGAACGTGTGCTACACCGCCTTCAAGTCCGTCGCTGAAAAGACCGGCAAGGACGCCAACGAGGTGTTCCAGGCCGCGCTGAGCAACGTCGCCCCGTCCCTGGAGGTCAAGGCTCGCCGTGTCGGCGGCGCGACCTATCAGGTGCCTATCGAGATTCGGCCCGAGCGCCGTCAGACCCTGGCGCTGCGCTGGATTGTCGACTTCGCCCGCAAGCGCGGCGAGAAGACCATGGCCGAGCGCCTTGCCGCCGAAGTGATGGACGCCGCCAACAACACCGGCGCCGCCGTGAAGCGCAAGGAAGAAATGCACCGCATGGCCGAGGCCAACAAGGCTTTCGCCCACTATCGCTGGTAATCGGGCTGCCTTCTGCAAAAGAAGCCAACCTGAGCGCGAAAATCGAAAGGAGCGAACGCCTATATGGCCCGTAGTCATCCGTTGGACATGATCCGAAACATCGGTATCATGGCACATATTGACGCCGGCAAAACGACGACCACCGTGCGCATCCTGATCTACACGGGCAAGACGC
>CAZRLM010000156.1:2024-5632 GCA_964600835.1 uncultured Oscillospiraceae bacterium | reverse complement strand
ACGCATAGCGGCTAAGAAGCAGCGCCTTGGACTCATCTTTATACAAAACAATCCACTGAATCGGCGTATCGTCTGTTCCCTCAGCCTTTTGAGGGTAATGGCCAAAGGATACGCAGTGTACCGCAGTAAATGTTGTGGGGTTCACTATCCAGCAGCTTGTATCACCCTCATATATATAGAGTGTATCTACCTTTCTTGGAATAAGCAAGGCATTATCATAATTGACCCAGCCAAACCAAGAATCTTCCGCGTAGATACTAATTAACGATGGACAATCTTGGACTGCATTTGGCTCTATGCTGTTCACATCCTCCGGAATCACTGCCTCGATTGCCTCGGAATTTAGAAATCTCACCACTTCCTTCGAGCCGTCATCCAGGGTGCGCAGTTCCCAGTCGCCCTCTATGTAGGTATCCTCTGCCATTGCTGTACCCGCAAAGGTCAGTAACATGGCAAGCACCAGTATCGCTACCATCACTAAGTACTTCTTCATGAATTTGTTCCTCCTATCCTTTTCTTTTGTCTGATCTGCAAATTGCAATCAAGGGTGTATTGCTCAGCCCCAAACCGGCCGTGGTCTGGGGCTGAGCAGGTAACGTTTGTCCTTTATTCCAAAGCCATAGTCGCAAGGCCATACGATGTGCCAATGCAACCGCTCCGTTTGGTCACATCCAAAGCTAATTTCATGCTCAGGGCCTTATTTAAGTTGATTTCTACAGACCTTGGCAAATCTTCCGCGCCAAGTTCGATCTTATCGACAAGCTCGCCATCCAGAAAAATCGACAAAACACCATCCCGCATGGTGGAACCATCAATGTGCCCAAACGTGAAAGTTAATTTCTCATACGCGCCATTCAGGTTGAAGAGCGCATATGCATCCACTTCCATGCTCATTCCATTCGTATAGCTTTGGTTTGCCATAGAGAAGCTCTTTCCGTTCATTAAGGTAAATTGCTTCACGTATTGTGTTTCGTAGGGAGGACACACATCCAGCAAATACTGCTTTTCGCCCGGCAAAACGCCCATATAGGCCGTCTTGCTTGCACCATCCCACTGATAGGACTTATTCAGCACGTAAGCAAGGTTATCCAGCGGCACATACACCTGTCCGTTGTAGATGAACGGTTCGGCGGCCGCGCCGTAGCTGTCGGTAATGTTGATTTCCTTGCCATCAACCATGATGGTGATGCCGCCGGTAGTAACCTCAATGGGCTTTGTTTCGGCAAGCGAAACGATGGGGAGCAGCAGGGCGAGCAGGAGAACGAGCGACAGTGTCTTTTTCATGGTGGGATACCTTCCTTTCTTTACAGATAACTTTAGCAAAAGTAGATTCGGGGGAAAATGGGCTTGCAGTTTGGACATGTCAGCTTGTACTTAAAATCAATGCGGATGTCGACAAACTTGTTAGAACCGCCAGCTATTCATTATCCATATATACATAGTAAAGCGACACTCAGGCTTTCTTAGTAGTAGGATTTACCTCCACCAGATCGCAGACTTTTGCAATGCAATCGGCAACCAATGCTGCATTATTACGAATAACCTCTGGCGGATCTGAAGGATTTCTGCCCAACTGGGCTGCTGCCCATTTCAGTTCTGTGACAGAGAGACAAGCCTTGCCGCAAAACAAATCTGTATCCGTAAGTGCAGCCTCCTTAATGTAGTTCTTATATCTAAAGTGTTTCCGCTCCGAGAAGGGAATGCTCTTGAAGGAATCCTCATCAAACACATATGTACTGCGCTCAAATTGCGGCAAGAACAGCGCAAAATCATAACGCATGTTGGGCATCGGCACACCACGCCGCGCGCATTCTTGCTGTACGATATTCATAACGCGGCTGATACCCTCTGAACCTGTGATCAACATTTCGCTTGTGTTAATAACGACGCTCTCTGTCTTGTCGCTGAGCAAATGTCCCTTTCTGACATCCAGCTTTCCGCGTGGGTCGATCATCACAAATCCTCTGATATTATTCACTACTACAAACAGAACCACGTTTCCCATGATAAGCACACGGCCAAAAGGCGAGTTGAGTGATTCGCCGATGTGAACATAGGGTAGAACATAATCGCCGGGAAATGCTATGAGTCCATCGTCTGACCCTGTTTCATCAGTTAGGGCACGCCACATGTTCTTAAGCATAATATAGGTTTTCCCGAACAGGATGCCAGACAGCACCAAATCCAAGAAAAATATCAGCTCATCAAAAGAGGCATGGGTATCTGTAAGTGCCATCACAACCCACGCTATAGCAGCGACAATAACGCTGCCAATCATAAAAACCAGGCTTACCTGTTGCCGATTCTCCTTAGTATCCAGATAACCGCTCAGGTGAATCAGTAAATTAAAGGCAATTATGGCAAACAACAATGATAAAGCATTTACGCCTGGAATTTTTGCTTTCGGCAACGGTTGAAGACCCAGATACAATGCAATCAATGCCATACATACACTGCTTATCAACAGCAGAAGAATGCGAAGTAAATGCTTTGTCTGGCATCTGCGGCTCATGGTATAATTTCTGGTCATGATCATTATGATCTACCTCCTCTAGGCTTTATACTCTCTCTTTAGCGGTGCATATTGTAGACTTTATGAGCCATTTATGTTAGAATAATTTTGTCTATTAGAAGGGTGAATCCGGCGCTTTCAAAGGGATATGTTGCGTAAAAAGCTTGGTGTATCTTCATGAAACAACTGGTTCACGATTCCTACTACCCAAACCAAATTTTATCGAAATAGTTCAGTTTTTAACGATCAACCTCAATCGCATCTTTGAGTCCAGCGGAGAAAAGTAGTATGTGATACACCGAGTGTTCGGCTGGCTTCTCTGGCTGACATTTCCCCTCGCTGCCACATCTCATAGCAATGCTGATACTCTCTTGGGCGCACTTTCGGCTTCGGGCCGAACCGCACACCTCTCTGCTTTGCGGCAGCAATGCCCTCGGCCTGTCGCTGTCGAATGAATTCCCTTTCCGTCTGGGCTACATACGAAAGCAACTGAAGCACGATATCAGCGATCAGCGTCCCGGTCAAATCCCGTCCCTGCCGGGTATCCAGCAAAGGCATGTCCAGCACTACAATGGCTGCCTTTTTTTCTTTGGTGATGATCCGCCACTGCTCAATGATCTCCTCATAGTTGCGCCCAAGGCGATCAATGCTCTTGATCACAAGCGTATCATCGCTTTTCAGCTTCCTGACCAGCTTGCGGTACTGTGGGCGGTTGAAGTCCTTGCCGGACTGCTTGTCAATGAAAATGCTTGCTGCATCAACGCCGAACTGGCGCATGGCGATAAGCTGGCGATCTTCGTTTTGCTCACGGGTTGAGACGCGGACGTATCCGTAAGTTCTTGTGTTCATTTTCATGCCTCCTGTACATTAAGGTATAAGCCTTATTCTACAGAAAACGCCTGAAACTATATATGAAGTTGTAAAGATACTTGTCAGCAATTCATCACTCGTTGGGCAACATTGTCCGCCGAACAGAAAGAATTGCTGATGAATCTGGTCAATTCAATGAAATGAATATCTGAACACATTTTAAAGAATAAGTCATTTTATCCCTTGACAGGCTCATTGAATCCGTATATAACACCTCTTCACTTAG
>CAZRLM010000156.1:0-2014 GCA_964600835.1 uncultured Oscillospiraceae bacterium | reverse complement strand
GCAGATGAGTAAGACTCATCCATCAACTTGCCACGGCCCGTGGACTGGAAAAGGTGAGAAAATGGAAAAGCGGAGGAGCTTTGGAAGCTATTTTCGAGAGAAGCGGCTGGAGAAGGGAATCGCCCTGCGTACCGCCCGCGATGCCGATATCTCCGCCGAGGAATGGCTGCGTTTCGCGGAAATGATTCAGCAAAAACACAAACGGGAGTGATAGGGATATGTTGTCTTTGAACAGTGGCAGGGATCAGTACGGAGTGCCGGTCAGCTCCAGCACCAAATTGGAACAGTTTGCAGAGGAACTGATTGGCGATTATCGCCCGGATTTGTTGAAATCTCCACAGCCAACGGACATCGAGCAGTTGGTGGAATGCTATCTTTGCGCCAACCTCGATGTGCATCCTATCACGATGACGAACACCATTCTCGGTGTAGCCATCTTTAACGAAGGCTGTGTTCCCGTGTATGATCGCATGAAGGGGACGTTCATTCCTCTGAATGTGCCGAATCATACGATCCTTATCGAAGAGGGCATCTACAATCAGCGTGAACCGGGAAGGTTCAACTTTACGCTGGCGCACGAAGCCAGCCATCTCATTTGCCATGATGGCGTTACTGTCAGCAATGGCATTCAATGCAGGCAGATCGCTGGTTGAAGCGTCATCATGTGCCGCCCCGAGGGCGAGCGCTATCCTCACCACGGCCAGAAATCACCGGTGGACTGGATAGAATGGCAGGCAGACTATTTTGACGCTGCGCTCCTGATACCCCGAAAGACCGTGCAAATGGCCATCGAACAAATCCTGTGGGATGCTGGTTGTCTGGGCGGCGCATATGGTATGCGCGAAGTAAGCCGTTCGCCTCAGCTGTTTGCCCATGTGGCGGAGCGGCTGTCGTGGCTCTATCGGGTGTCGCGTACAACAGCGGCGATCCGCATGGAGAACTTCGGATATAAGAGTCCAAGAAAATAATACCGACTACATTCGGAATAGTGATCGCCATCCCGAAAAAAAAACCGCAGGGGGTTGATGCTACGACTTCAAGGGGTGTATTCTGTCCATGGTGCGAAAAAGGGCAAGTTTTTGTGGAGGGCAGCGGCAAGGTGCATATGACCGTTCGCTTCCCCAAGTGCCAGCACTGCTACAGAATCAACCTGCTGACCATGGAAGCGACCAAGGTGGCCGCCTACAAGTGATACAAATGAAATTCATATTGTAAAGCAGTGCATTACTGACTGACCGCCGGGGCAAATGCCACCAAAATGGCCGGAGTAGTGATTGAGCCTTTATGCTCATCATTATTTCGGCTATTTTTCGTCCCTTAGACCTCGAAAATTCCGCTCAGGTGTCCACATTGCGTGATATATGTCCCAATAGTAAAGTGAGCCTGCCTTGCCGGTTCGATTCTTCCTTTTTCATCGATTATAGGTGAAATTTGCGAATGTTTCGTTCAAAACCGCCCTCATCACTCCAAAGGTAGTGAGGGGCTTATTTGAAATCAGCGGCAGGGGTGATCGCGCCTACTCATGAATCGCAAACTCCCCTGTCAGAGAGGCAGATCCCTCTGACGCACCTCCGTTGCAATAGTAACCCGTTTTCCTGTACGGCCCTCCCGTTGACGATTAGCTGCCGCCGACAAAGTGTCAGAAGACCTGTGCCATGACGTGTGTACAGTGGTAGGTGCAGCCCCAGAGGGAGTAATAAATCCATCGGGCTTTTCATGCGGGCGCTCAAAAAAACAGCCCTTGGTACTCTACAAATGGGACAATACCATTTGGATTGTGATGGTCGAAAGCGCCACCGTCCACCGGGACGGTAGCGTAACCTTCCGCTTCTACAATGGGGCGGAGGTCAAGGTCGGAGCGTAAAGCTCCGGCTTTTTCTTTGCTTCCGAGGAATCGTTAAAAGATGCACATACCTGCCCGAAAATGCACATACTAACGGGGGTATCGTTAAAAGATGCAGCCCGAAATGAGAAACGAGCCTTGCGTGTCAAAAAATCCGACCGCCGCAAGGCT
>CAZRLM010000155.1:0-5743 GCA_964600835.1 uncultured Oscillospiraceae bacterium | reverse complement strand
TGTCGTAGTACATGAAGTAGCCGTTGTCGCTGGTCATGGGATAGGCATACATCATATCGCCCATGATGACCGCCGCGACAGCGCCCGCGTCGTTCTCCGCCTTGACGATCTCGGCGTTCTCGTCAGAGAGCACCTCGAGCGCGCCGGCAGCGACCAGACGGGCCAGCTGATCCTGCGCGAAGGCAAAGATATCAGCGCCGCCTTCCACGTCGGTGACCATCTTGTTGGCGGCGTCGCCCTCGCCAACAGCCTCGATGGTCACGGTCATGTTCGCATACTCGGGATGAGCCGCCTTGAACTCCTCAATCTTTTCCACGGTCATCGCGGACACGGCGTCGGCCACCCACACCTTGACATCGCCGTCAAAGGCGGCGGTCTCGGCGGAGGCGAAGCTCAGCATGGACAGCGCCATCACGGCAGCAAGGACAAAGGCAAGCAGTTTCTTCATTGAATATCCTCCTTTTTTAGAGCAAACGCTCATACGCAAGAGAAGCGCGACCGCCTCTCTTTCATAGGCATATTATAGCACATACGTCAGCGTTTGTCCATCCATTTCTTTGTTCTCTGGTAATTTTATTGCCAGATTGGGTGGGAAGCAGCTTACAGCATCGGTTCACCGTCGATAAACACCTGCCGGGTCACGCACTGCACGTCGCGCAGCGGATTGCCGTCAAACACGGCGACGTCCGCGTCCTTGCCCACCTCAAGAGAACCGACGCGCGCGTCAATGCCGGCGACCCGCGCCGGGTTGATGGTGATGGCGCGCCAGGCCTCGTCCTCGTCCAGCCCTTCCTTGACCGCCAGGCCCGCGCACAGGGGCAGGTGGCACAGCGGAATGACCGGCGCGTCGGTGATGATGCACACCGGCAGGCCCGCCCGATGGAGAATACCGGGGGTCGCGAAGGTCTTTTCCTTCAATTCAAACTTGCTCTTGCTGCCCAGGCTCGGGCCGACCAGCACCGGCCTGCCCTCCTCGGCCAGTATGTCGGCAATGAGGTGTCCCTCGGTCACATGGTCGAGGGTCACGTCCACGTTGAACTCGTGGGCGATGCGCAGCGCCGTGAGCATATCGTCCGCCCGGTGCGCGTGCACCTTCAGCGGAATCTCCCGGCGGATCACCGGCAGCATGGCCTCCAGGTCAAAATCATAGGGACGGGTTTTCGTGGGATCGGCTTCGGCGGCGGCGATGTCGTCGGCGTAGCGTTTCGTTTTCGCCAGCTCCTCCCGGAGCAGCGCGGCGATCGCCATGCGGGTGTTCGGCTCCTTCTTGCCATTTTGACCATAGCAGCCCTTCGGGTTCTCGCCGAAGGCCACCTTCATCGCGACGGGATTGCGCAGCACCATATCGTCCACCCGGCGACCATGCAACTTGATGGCGACGAAGGTGCCGCCGATCACGTTCGCGGAGCCGGGGCCGGTCACGGCGGAGGTCACGCCGCCGCGGATGGCGTTCATGAACGCCTCGTCCATCGGGTTGATCGCGTCGATGGCGCGCATTCCCGGCGTGACGGGGCTGGACATTTCGTTGTAGTCCTGTCCCTCCCAGCGCACCGACTCCTCGTGCAGACCGATGTGGGTGTGCGCGTCAATGAAGCCAGGTGTCACCAGGCAGCCCGCCGCGTCAAACACCTGCGCGTCCGCGGGCGCGTCCACCGTTTCGCCCATGGCGACGATCTTGCCGCCGTCCACCAGCAGCTGACCGCAGGGAATGTCCGGCGAGGTTATGGGTTTCAAATAAGCATTCTTGATGACCAGCATGGTTTTTTCCTCCGTTTTTTGATCATATTTGCATTCGGCTATACGCCGTCAGCGCCCCAGTCAGTCCTTCTCCGCTTCAAGAATTACGATCGCGTAGGCGGGCATCGTCAGCACGCCGTCCGCCATCGAGGCCGCGTCCGTCCCCGTTTCCAGATCGCCGGCAATCCGCCAGCCCTCCGCCTCGACCGTTTGCGCGTCCTTCGCCGAAAAATTGATCGCGACGCGGCAGACTGCGCCGTCCAGCACACGCTCCATCACGCAGACGAAGTTGTCCGAATAGACGAAGCTGTTCTCGCCGCCGGAAATCTCCGGATGCGCCAATTTCAGCCGGTTCAGCGCCCGCACATAGCGCAGGATAGACGTTTCATCCGCCAGCTGCGCCTCCACGTCGGGGAAGAAATACTCCGTCTCCGTCGCGCCGGGCGGAGGCGTCGTGACTTCGCCGTCGCGCCAGTACATCCCGATCCGCTTGTTCGGATCCTCCCCGGAGCCGATCATGCCGATTTCCTCGCCGTAATAGGTGAAGGTGTTGCCGCCCATCATCGCCAGAACGCCGTGGCCGAATTTCGCGTTCTGCGGCGCAGAGCGCGCCCGCAGCGATCCGACGGCCCGACCGGTATCATGGTTGCTCAGGAAAGGTGCCAGACTCCGCATCGGAATCTTCGCCAGCAAATTTTTGAGGTGTTTCACATAGGTCGCGGCGGGCTTTTTGCTGCGAAGCGACGCAGCGACGTACCCTTCCGCCTGAGAAGCCGGGAAAAGGAAGAATCCGTCGATCCCGCTCTCGTAATACTCCGCAATATCCGACAGGCCCTTCCAGCACTCGCCCACCAGGTAGCTGCCGGGGCTGATCTGCTCCGCCTCCGCCTTCAACTGCCGCAGAAAATCAATGTTCCGCTGCTTGTCCCCGGCGTAATAGCTCGTCACCGCGTCCAGACGGAAACCGTCCACGCCGCATTCCGCCAGCCAAAAGCGCAGAATCTCCCTGATTTCCCCGCGCACCGCCTCGCTGTCCAGGTTCAAGTCCGGCATATGGCCGCCGGAGAATTGCTCCTCATAGTACCAGCCGGTGTCCGCAAGCGCGACGGTATGGTCGCCCGCTTCCCGCGAAAAGCAATAGTAGTCGACGTAGGGGTTGTCCGTCTCCCCTGCCCGGAGCGCCGCGCTCGCCTGAACAAACCAGGGATGCTCGGTGGACGTGTGGTTCAGCGGCAGGTCGATCACAATGCGGATGTCCCGCTCATGGCACGCCTGAACCAGGCGCTTGAAGTCCGCCAGCGTCCCGTACTGCGGGTCAATCGCGCAGTAGTCCGTCACATCGTACTTGTGATAGGACGGGCTGGGCATGACCGGCATCAGCCACAGGCCGTTGAAGCCCATGTCCGCGATGTAGTCGAGCTTGCTTTCCAGCCCCGGCAGATCACCCACGCCGTCGCCGTCGCTGTCTCGAAAGGAGTACACGAACACCTCGTACCAGTTCCGCGGCGCGCTCTCCGCCGCCGCGGGAAAACAGCTCATCAGCAGCGTCAACACCGCCGCCAGCGCCAGAAATCGCTTCATGCTCGCCACCTGCCTGTATGAACGATTTGTATCCGTTTTCATTATACGTTGTCGCCCGCGCTTTTTCAAGCAATTTTTCAGCGCCGGGCACACAAAAAAGCGCTGATTCCTCTTTGAAGGAACCAGCGTTTTGCGCGGAGAGTTAGGGATTTGAACCCTAGGTGGGGTATAAGCCCACACACGATTTCCAGTCGTGCGCAAAAAACGAGATTCAGCTTACACAGGCGTACACCCCCGGCAAGAATGTTGAGATGGAAGGCAGGTGATCGGCGTAAAGATCAGCGGTCAAAGTGTAGGTTGCATGACCAAGGGCAGATTGCAACACTTTCACGGGTACGCCCGCCATGATAGCGACAGTTGCCATTGTGTGCCGGAGGCCATGCAAAGTGACGGCAGTAGTGATGCCAGCCACAAGCATAGCCCTACGATGGGCAAAACGCAAACTCTCAGGCGATGTATCGCATACCCATGGGGAAATACGCGGCCAATGCTTCAAGAGCTCCTGGAGGCCATTTGGAAGCAATAACGCGCGTTCGCCGTGTTTCGTCTTTGTAGGGCGGTACTCATAAACGCCGGCCACGCGCACACGCTGGCCTGTCACATGGTATACGCCGGTGGCTTCGTCATAGTCCTCCCAACGAGCACCCAACGCCTCCCCACGGCGAAGGCCACACAGGCACAGAAGGAGCAGCGGCGCGCAGTCCGTCTGCTCCGCAGCGGCGATGTATGCGCGTATCTCCTCCGGCCGCAGCACCGCGGCACGCGCCGCACGGTGCACGATCGGCGGGCAGGTGTCCTCATCCAAGATAATGCTTGTCAAGCCGCACTTGCGGGCTATCGTTAAACAGCGCATCAGCATTACCCTGTCCAACTGGGCGGCGCGCGGTGTGTCGTGCGCAACCTCAAGAAGCCATCGACGAACGTCGATCGGCGTCAGCGACGCAACCGGGATCCCGCGCAGCCATTCAGGAATCGCGTTGGCCGCGCGCCGATAACAAGCCACAGTCGACGGCGCAAGATCCCCCGTATCAACGTAGAGCGATAACCAGGTTGCAACCCATTCGCCAAACAGCATCTTCTATGCGCCTCCATAAAAAACACTCCTGTGCGGCAACACAGGGCATAGGAGGATTATACCATGATCGTTCCTTTCCCTACAAGAGAACAAGAAACAGAACAAGAAGTAGTCAGTAGTACTACTACTGCGCACGCGCGCGCTAATGGAAGGAAAGCCGCCATCGCCGCGAAGCTCGTCAAAATGAGTATCAAAATCACACCTTGGGTTGTCGAACAACTCGAAAGCTGGATAGAGCAGACATCCCTTGATGTGCTGGAATACGCTGTCCAGGAAACAACCTTTGCCCCTCGCCCTTCCATGCGGTACATCCAGGCAATCGTGAGGCGCTGCAACAATGAGGGGCTGCTCAACTGGGAAACGATCAGAGCGCAGCAGAAACGCCAAACGGCATCATCAACCGGCCAGCACTACACCCAACGC
Source organism: uncultured Oscillospiraceae bacterium (assembly GCA_964600835.1). Taxonomy (GTDB): domain Bacteria; phylum Bacillota; class Clostridia; order Christensenellales; family Aristaeellaceae; genus UBA11524. Next base: position 927 of record CAZRLM010000155.1, on the reverse strand, counting down.
CGCTACACCAACAACGAAGACGCACTCGACGAACTCATGAAGGATTGGACACCGGATGAATGAGAACGCGTGTTCGCTTACGAAAGGATACCATCCCACCCGCACAGGCGTTGTGTACCGTCGGCAGCAGGCACGCGGCGCGGCCATGGCCACACCCTGCGCGGCCCTCGCCGCTTGCCTGCCTGCTGCCTTGCGCCATGGGCCCACCCAGCCCGAGATGAAGCTTGCGGCCTCGCATCGATGGACGTCAAACTATTCGTGAAACCAAGGTTTAGCAAAGTGTTGCCGCTACACTTTCGCAAGCTTCCGTTCACACGGCAACACTTCGCTAATACCTGGGTTTCACAAATAGTTTTCCTACAGTCCACCACCGGAACGCGGGGAGGCGACCGGCGAGTGCTCACGGGCGCAGCCGTTCCGGATGCGCCCCAGGCGGGTTCAGCGCCGCAGCTGATGCACCGCCTGAGGCCATGGGCGGCGGGCGATGCTACGCGCCACGCCGCGAAAACGCGGCCTGGTCGCGTGGCCGCAGCGCCCGCCGTAGGAATGGGCACTCCCCCGCTTCCCTCGCGGGGCGGAGTTACTCGCCCAGATGAAAACGCGAACGCCCCGCGCTGCGCCCGCGTACGTACGGGCGCGGAATTAGTCCCCCTCTCCCCCCCGTTGGCCGATGATACACCAAAGCGCCCGGCAGCGTCAAGGGTGCAAGCATCTAAAGACTACGCCCTTGACGCTGCCGGTCACTTTGGTGTCGGTGGAGGCCAAGGGGGAGAAGGCGGGACGCGGTCGGCACTCCCCCGCCCTGATTGTTTCCCCCGCACCCCCTTCAATTCTTCTGTTAGTGATGATTTAATAACCATAGGTTAATAAGGAGGCAACCATGATCAGACCAGGAATCATCTACATGAGCACCCCTTATCAGATAGC
>CAZRLM010000154.1:0-5796 GCA_964600835.1 uncultured Oscillospiraceae bacterium | reverse complement strand
AGGCGCAGCTTTTGCGGCGCATTATTCCAGATCAAGCAGAAACATTGCTCGCAGCAGGTGACGCAATGGCGATTCTGGACGCGTTGGATGACTTATACATTACCTTGATCGACGAAAACGATGAACCTACTCCCGCGAGCATGGAATGCGAAAGGCTCAGGGATCATATTCACTGGAACAATTTTCACAAGGAATGAACCCCCATGGGTCAAGAGGACAGCGGCGGCAGGCAGTACCCGCTGACGGCTAGCTCCCGCGCGGCGAGTCGCCGCTGACGGCTAGCTACCGCGCTGAAGCGACCGAACCCCTGCCCCGCGGCGAGTCGCCGCTGACGACTAGCTGACGCGCTAAAGCGACCGAACCCCTGCCCCGCGGCGAGTCGCCGCTGACGACTAGCTACCGCGCTGAAGCGACCGAACCCCTGCCCCGCGGCGAGTCGCCGCTGACATCAAGCTCCCGCCTTTAAGCGACCGAACCCCTGCCCCCACAGATCAAAGGGGCAGGGGTTCTAGGTTTCTATCCGCCTGATATGACAGTCTTTCCCCCGACTCCCGCCCCCATAAATCAAAGGGGCGGGAGTCTTGCGTTGGTAAGCAGGCATGTAATTTCGGAAGAGTTTCTTCCTATTTATAAGGTATAGAATATGAATCACCGCGGGCGAGTCGCCGCCGTCACCGATTGTTAGAACGCGGAGATGATGAGGATCAGGAGGATGATGAGGGGGAGGACATAGGTCATGTAGGGGCGCAGCCAGCGGGCGAGCTTCAGGCCGCGGCCGGAATTGGCTTCCAGCTCAAAGCGCTCCCAGCCCCAACCGTAGCGACTGGTGCAGAAGATCACATAGAACAGGCTGCCCAGCGGCAGGAGCAGATTGGACACCAGATAATCCTCCAGATCCATGAAGCCCTTGCCAAAGACCGTCACGCCGCTCCAAATGTTCAGGCTGAACACGCAGGGCAGCGACAGCAGCAGCATCAGCGCCACGTTGATGAAAGCAATCTTGCGGCGGCTGAGCTTCGTCAGCTCCAGCCAGAAGGACACGATGTTTTCAAACACGGCGATGACCGTCGAAAGCGCCGCGAAGATCATGAACAGGAAGAACAGCGTGCCCACGACGCGCCCCGCCGCCATGGAATTGAAGATGCTCGACAGCGTGGTGAACAGAAATCCCGCGCCCGCCTGCTCCGCGGGGATGCCCTGCGCGCCCGCGTTGAAGGTGAAGTACGCCGGAAAGATAATCAGGCCGGAGGACAGCGCCACAAAGGTGTCCAGCGCGGTGATGGTCACCGCCTCGCCCATCAGACTGCGATCCCGATCGATGTAGCTGCCAAAGACCGCGATGGCGCCGATGCCCAGGCTCAGCGTGAAGAACGACTGGTTCATCGCCGCGGTCAGGACGTTTCCGATGCCCGCGTCCAGCGCGCGCTGCACGTCCGGCACCAGGTAGAAGCGCAGCCCCGCCGACGCGCCCGGCAGCGTCATCGCATGGACGGACAGCAGGATCATCAACACCAGCAGCGCCGCCATCATGACCTTCGAGATGCGCTCCAGGCCCTTTTGCAGCCCGAAGCTTACCACCAGGAAGCCCGCCAGCACGGTGACGGCCATCCAGAGCGTCATTTCACCGGGGCTGGCCAGCAGCGAGCTGAACACCCCGTCCACCGCTTCGCCGCTCAGTCCGGCAAACTGCCCGGAGGCAAACTTGAAGAAATAGCCCAGCATCCAGCCGGAGACGGTGGTGTAGTACATCATCAGCAGATAGCAGCCGATGACGCAGAAAACGCCGTGGATGTGCCAGCGGCTGCCCTTGGGTTCCAGCGCCCGATAGGCCTTGATCGCGCTGGAGCGGCCCGCGCGGCCCACGGCCAGCTCCATTGTCAGGACGGGCGCGCCCATCGCGATCAGGAAGATCAGGTAAAAGACGACGAACAGCCCGCCGCCGTTCTGTCCGGTGACGTAAGGGAAGCGCCACACGTTGCCGATGCCGATCGCGCACCCGGCGCTGACCAGCAGGAATCCCAGCCTGGAACCAAAGCTTTCCCGTTTCATTTGCAAGACTCCCCGGTTCAGAAGTATTTCGCTCCCCATTATAATGCAAATCGGCCCGAATGGCAAACGGCTTTTTTTCCGCGCGACAGGCAGGAAAAAGCCCTTGCATTCTGCCTCGTTATCCGGTATAATCAGACGGGTCTAAAAAGGAGGATGCGCGTGAGGATGCTCTTAAAGGACGGAATGGTCTGCGAAGGCGGCGCTTTCGTCCCCATGGATATTCAGTTGACCGACGGGCGTGTGACCGCCCGCGGACAGTCGCTTGTTCCCCGCGAGGGCGAACGTGTTTTGGCATTGAATGGGCTGACTGTTTTTCCCGGCTTTGTGGATGTGCACGTGCATCTTCGTGAGCCGGGATTTTCTTATAAGGAAACGATCGCGACCGGGACGCGGGCCTGCGCGCGGGGCGGCTACACCACCGTGTGCGCGATGCCCAACCTGTCCCCAGCGCCGGACTCCCCGGAGCACCTCAGGCAGGAGGAGGAACTCATCGCCCGGGACGCGGTGATCCGCGTGCTGCCCTACGGGTGCATCACGCTGGGGCAGCGGGGCGAGGGCGAATTGACCGACATGGCCGCGCTGGCGGGTCGCGTCGCGGGCTTTTCGGACGATGGCCGGGGCGTGAAGGCGGAGGACACCATGCGGGCGGCGATGACGACCTGCCGCGCGGCGGACAGCCTGATCGCCGCGCACTGCGAGGACGTGTCGCTCATCCCGCCCGGCGGCGCGATTCATGACGGGGCCTTTGCCCGCGACCACGGCATCGCCGGGATTCCCGCCGAGAGCGAGTGGGGGCCGATCGCCCGCGACCTGCGCCTGGCCCGGGAGACCGGGTGCCGCTACCATGTGTGCCACGTGAGCTGCGCCGAGTCGGTGGCGCTGATTCGCCGGGCGAAGGCGGAGGGCGTTGACGTGACCTGCGAGACGGCGCCGCACTACCTGCTTTTGTGTGAGGACGACTTGCGGGATGAGGGACGCTTCAAGATGAACCCGCCGCTGCGCGCGCGGGCGGATCAGGAGGCGCTGCTGGAAGGGCTGCTGGACGGCACCATCGACATGATCGCCACCGACCACGCGCCCCACGCCGCGGAGGAAAAGAGCCGCGGGCTGGCCGGTTCGGCCATGGGCGTGGTGGGCATCGAAACGGCGTTCCCGCTCCTGTACACCTATCTGGTGAAGGCGGGCAAGGTGCCGCTCGAAACGCTCGTGGACAAGCTGTGCGCCGCGCCCCGGCAGCGGTTCCGCCTGGACGGCGGGCTGGCGCTGGGCGACCGGGCGGAGCTGACCGCCTTTGACCTGAACGCGCGGGAGACGGTCGACCCGGCACAGTTCCTGTCCAAAGGCCGCGCTACGCCCTTTGCCGGCTGGCGGGTTGACGCGTCGTGCCGCCTGACGGTGTGCGGAGAAACCATTGCCTACGACGGACGAAAGGAAGAATGCTGATGGAATTCCTGCTGACGGAAAACCGGGCGCTGACGGACAGCGTGTGGCGGATGACGCTGCGCGGCGACACGGGCGCGCTCACCCGGCCTGGACAGTTTGTGCAGGTGAAGGTTCCGGGGCTGTACCTGCGCCGCCCGATCTCCGTGTGCGATTGGGATGAAACGTGCCTGACGCTGGTGTACAAGGTGGTCGGGCAGGGCACGGAGGCGATGACGGCCATGGCCCCTGGCGAGACGGTCGACCTGCTGACTGGGCTGGGCAACGGCTTCAATATCGCGCGTTGCGGCGAGAAGCCGCTGCTGGTGGGCGGCGGCGTTGGGCTGCCGCCGCTGGTCGGGCTGTGTCGGCGGCTGATCGAGGCAGGCAAGCGTCCGACGGTGGCGGCGGGGTTCGGCAGTGCGCGGGAGGTGTTCCTGCAAGCGGAAATCGAAGCGCTGGGCGCGCCCTTCCTGCTGGCGACGCTGGACGGCAGCGCGGGCGCGCGCGGCCTGGTGACGGCGCTGATGCGCGGCGCGGACTTCGACAGCGTGTGCGCCTGCGGCCCGCTGCCGATGCTCCGGGCGGTGTACGACGCGTCGGACGTGCCGGGTCAGTTCAGCTTTGAGGAGCGGATGGGCTGCGGCTTTGGCGCGTGCATGGGCTGCACCGTCCGGACGAAAAACGGCTTCAAGCGCATCTGCAAGGATGGGCCGGTGCTGGATCGGGAGGAGATTCTATGGTAAAGGATTTGTCGGTTACGCTCTCCGGCGTGCGATTGGACAACCCGGTCATCCCGGCCAGCGGCACCTTCGGTTTCGGTCAGGAATTCCTGCCCTATTATGACATCAACGTGCTGGGCAGCCTGTCCTTCAAGGGCACGACGGGGGAGGAGCGCTACGGCAACCCGACGCCCCGCATTGCCGAGTGCCCCGCGGGGATGCTCAACGCCGTCGGGCTTCAAAACCCGGGCGTGGAGCACGTCATCGCCCATGAGCTGCCCGCGCTGCGCAGGGTGTTCCGCAAGCCGATCATCGCCAATATCAGCGGCTTTTCGGTGGAGGAGTACGTCCGCTGCGTCGAGCTTTTGACGCAGGAGGAGCAGGTCGCCATCCTGGAGGTGAACATCTCCTGCCCGAACGTGCGCCACGGCGGCATGGCCTTCGGCACGGACTGCAACGCGGTGGCGGAGATCACCCGCGCCGTTAAGCGCGTGGCGACCAAGCCGGTGTACATGAAGCTGTCGCCCAACGTGACGGACATCGTCGCCATTGCCCGCGCCTGCGAGGACGCGGGGGCGGACGGCCTGAGCCTGATCAACACGCTGCTGGGGATGCGCATCGACCTCAAGCGCCGCAAGCCCGTGTTGGCCAACGTGATGGGCGGCTATTCCGGCCCCGGGGTGTTCCCGGTGGCGGTGCGGATGGTCTACCAGGTCACCGGTGCGGTTAAAATCCCCGTGATCGGCATGGGCGGCGTGTCCACCGCGCGGGACGTGCTGGAAATGATGATGGCGGGCGCGAAGGCGGTGCAGGTGGGCGCGGCCAACCTGGTGAACCCGACGGCCTGCAAGGACATCATCGACGCGCTGCCGGAGGAAATGGACAGGCTCGGCATCGCGCGGCTGTCGGACATTGAACGGGTCTAATACGAAAGGAGCGGTCAACCATGGCGAAGGACGTTATCATTGCGTTGGACTTTGAAAACCGGGAGCGGACGCTGGACTTTTTGAAGCAGTTCACGGGCCGCAAGCCCTTTGTGAAGATCGGTATGGAGCTGTACTATGCCGAGGGGCCGGACGTCGTGCGGGAGATCAAGGCCCGCGGCCATCGCATTTTCCTCGATTTGAAGCTGCATGACATCCCGAACACCGTCAAAAAGGCGATGCGGGTGCTCTCCAATCTGGATGTGGACATGACCAACCTGCACGCGGCGGGTACCATCGCCATGATGGAGGCGGCCAAAGAGGGCCTGACCAAGCCCGACGGCAGCTGCGCCACGCTGCTGGCGGTCACGCAGCTGACCTCGACCAGCGAGGAGAGGATGCAGCAGGAGCTGCTGATCAACGCGACGATGCCCGACACGGTGCGGCAGTACGCCCGCAACGCCAAGGCCGCCGGCCTGTCCGGCGTGGTGTGCTCGCCCCTGGAGGCGGCGCTGGTAAAGGAGGCGTGCGGGCCGGATTTCCTGACCGTCACGCCCGGCATCCGCTTTGCCGACGGCGACGTGGGCGATCAGGTGCGCATCATGACCCCCGAAAAGGCGCGGGCGGCCAGCGATTACATCGTCGTGGGACGTCCCATCACCGCCGCGCCCGACCCCGTGGCC
>CAZRLM010000153.1:0-5861 GCA_964600835.1 uncultured Oscillospiraceae bacterium | reverse complement strand
TGCTGGAGGAAACCGACAAGATCATGAAGGCGCAGATGGCCCGCGGCGCGGACTTTGAAAGCGGCAATCTGTTCGCCCGCGCCAAGGCCATGGTGCCGCTGCTGGTGCCGCTGTTCGTCAGCGCCTTCCGCCGCGCGGGCGATCTGGCGATGGCAATGGAGGCCCGCTGCTACCACGGCGGCGAGCACCGCACCCGGCTGCGCGTGCTGCGCTATACGAAGCAGGATCTGTACGCGGCGCTGACGATGGCGGGCGTGATTGCGGTCATCGTGCTGGAAAGCAGGCTGCCGTTATGAAGCGCATTCTGCTGACCGTGGAGTATGACGGAACGAACTACGCGGGCTGGCAGCGGCAATGCAACGGCCTCGCGGTGCAGCAGGTGTTGGAGGAAACGCTCGCCCGCGCCTGCGGGGAGCGGATTGCCGTCACGGGCGCCAGCCGGACGGACGCGGGTGTGCACGCGCTGGGACAGGCCGTTCATTTCGACACCGCCACTCGCATTCCGCCGGAGAAGTTTCCCTTCGTGCTGAACACCATGCTGCCGCCGGATATCCGCGTCCATACTGGGCGCGAGGTGCCGCCGGATTTTCACGCCCGCTTCATGACCTGCGGCAAAACATACACCTACCGCATCCTCAACAGCCGCCATGGCACGGCGATCCGCCGCCACACCCATGTGCACGTTCCGGTTCCCCTTTCACTCGAACCCATGGAGCGCGCCGCCGCGCAGCTGCTGGGAACACACGACTTCGCCGCCTTCCAGGCTTCCGGCGGAACGGCCAAAACGACCGTGCGCACCATTCGCCGCGCGGAGCTGGCCCGCGCCTGGGACGAAATCACCCTCGTGGTGGAAGGTGACGCGTTCCTGTACAACATGGTGCGCATCATTGCCGGAACGCTGATCGAGATCGGCTGTCACAAGCGCGGCGAGGACGCGTTCACCGAGGCTTACGCCACGCTGAGCCGCCTGTCGCTGGGCGTTACCGCGCCTCCCCACGGGCTGGAGCTGACCCGCGTCCATTATCCGGAGGCGGCGTTCGTCCTGCCCGAAACGATTCGCTGGCATGAGGATTGACCCTGCAAGGAGGTACTATGCTTCGCATCGGCAATTTGAGCCTGCCGCTTTCCTACACGGAGGAAACGCTGCGCGCGCTGGTCGCCAAACGCCTGCGCGTGCCTGCCGATCAGCTGCGGCGCGTGACGCTGTGCAAGCAGTCCGTCGACGCGCGGGACAAGGGCGACGTGCACTTTGTGCTCACCGTGGACGTGGAGCTGCCGGACGAGGCGAATATTCTGCGCCGCTTGAAGCCCGGCGTGGCGTCTCCCGTCGCCCAGCGCCCCATGAAGCCGCTGCCCAGGCCACGCTTTGATCATCGGCCGTTGGTCGTGGGCGCGGGGCCTGCGGGGCTTTTTGCCGCCCTGACGCTGGCCCGCGCCGGCGCGCGCCCGATCCTCATTGAGCGCGGCAAATCGGTCGAGGAGCGCGCCCGGGACGTAGCCGTCATGCGCACGGAGGGCATTCTCGCGCCGGAGAGCAACGTCCAGTTCGGCGAGGGCGGCGCGGGCGCGTTTTCCGACGGCAAGCTGACGACGGGCATCAAGTCGCCCTGGCAGCGCACCGTGCTGGAAACGTTCGTCCAACACGGCGCGCCGGAGGAGATCCTGTATCTGCAAAAGCCGCACATCGGCACGGACAGGCTGACCGGCGTGGTCGCGTCCATCCGGAAGGAGATCATCGCGCTGGGCGGCGATGTGCGCTTTTCCACCCGACTGACCGGCCTGACGCTGCAAGCCTCGCAGGTGGTGGGCGCGACCGTCGTGCATAGCGATCAAACGGAGGAGCTGCGCACCGATACGGTGCTGCTGTGCATCGGCCACAGCGCCCGCGATACGCTGCAAATCCTGTTCCGGCAGGGCGTGCGGATGACCGCCAAGCCCTTCGCCGTCGGCGTGCGGATTGAGCACCCGCAGGCGCTGATCAACCGCTGCCAGTACGGTCGCTTTGCCGACCATCCGGCCCTTCGCGCCGCGGACTACAAGCTCGCCTTGCACACGCCAGACGGCCGGGGCGTTTACACCTTCTGTATGTGCCCGGGCGGCGAGGTGATCGCCGCCGCGTCCCAGCCCGGCGGCGTGGTCGTCAACGGCATGAGCTACCACGCGCGGGACGGACGCAACGCCAACGCGGCGCTGTTAGTGGGCGTTTCTCCCGCGGACTTCGGCGACGATCATCCGCTCGCCGGGCTTGTCTGGCAGCGGAGCATCGAGCAGGCGGCCTACCGGCTGGGCGGAGGCGGCTTCCGCGCGCCGGTTCAGCGCGTGGAGGACTTCCTCCTGCGCCGCGCTTCGTCCCGCCTGGGCGACGTGCAGCCGACCTATCGTCCCGGTGTCACGCCCTGCGATTTGCGTGAATGCCTTCCGACCTTTGTCGCCGACAACCTCTGTCTTGGCCTCACGCAGATGGATCGCCAGCTGCGCGGCTTCGCCCATCCCGACGCGGTGTTGACCGGCGTGGAAACCCGTTCCTCCTCCCCTGTCCGCCTCCCTCGCGACGACACGCGGCAGGCGGCGGAAATCGGCGGATTGTTTCCCGTCGGCGAGGGCGCGGGCTACGCGGGCGGCATCGTCAGCGCCGCGGTGGACGGCATCGAGGCCGCCGTCGCCGCCATGGAAAGGAGCACGCTATGACATTTTCCCTTCCACAAGCCGTTTGCTTCGATATGGACGGCGTTTTGCTGGACACCGAGCTGCTGGGTGGCCCCATCCTTGGCGAGGCGGCCCAGCTCCAGGGCTGCACGCTGCTTTCGTGGCAGCAGGACGCGCTGATCGGCGCGAATATGCAGTCCACCAAGGAGGCCTTTGAGCGCTGGTTTCCCGGTCGGATTGACGGCGACCGCTTTGTCGAGGACTGGTGCGACCTGATGCTCGCCCACGTCCGGCGAGACGGTCTGCCCTACAAGCCCGGCGCGCGGGAGACGCTCGTCTCCCTCCGGGAGCGCGGACTGCGCCTCGCGCTGTGCACGTCCAACGCGCCGGATGTGGTCGCCGAATATCTGCGCATCGCCGGTTGGGAGAGCGCCTTTGACACGGTTGTCACCGGCGACATGGTTCCCCATGGCAAGCCTGCGCCCGACGTCTACCTGCTCGGCGCGGAAAAGCTGCGCGTGCCGCCCGCGTCCTGCGTCGGCGTGGAGGACTCTGTCAACGGCGTAAAGGCGGTGCGCGCCGCCGGGATGCGCTGCATGATGATCCCCGATCTGTTGCCCTATACCGCCGAGCTGGCCCCCTATGTGGATCACCTGCTGACCAGCCTGAATCAGCTGGAAGGCTTGATATTGAAAAAGGAGTGAATCTCATGTCTGTCAAGGAACGTTTCCTGCGGTATGCGCAGGTGGAAACCACCTCCTGCGAAGCCAATGACTCCTGCCCGTCTACTCCTGGTCAATGGACGCTGGCTCGTCTGCTCGTCGATGAGCTGACCGCGATGGGTGTCCAGGACGCTCGCGTGGACGAAAACGGCTACGTCTATGGCACCGTGCCCGCCAAGGGCAACCACCCGACCCGCGTCGGCCTGATCGCGCACATGGACACCTCCGACGGCGTCAAAGGCCCCACCCATCCGCAGGTGATCCCCTATTATGACGGCGGCCCGATCACCCTCAAAAACGGTGTGGTCATCGACGGCTTCGATTTTCTGCCCGATTTGAAGGGGCAGGAGCTGATCGTGACTGACGGCGAGAGCGTCCTGGGTGCGGATGACAAGGCCGGCGTGGCGGAAATCATGACGCTCGTCGCCCGCCTGACCGCGCCCGACGCACCGGAACACTGCACGGTCTGCGTCGCCTTCACACCGGACGAGGAGATCGGCCGGGGCGCGGATCGTTTCGACGTGCCCGGCTTCCACGCGGATTACGCCTACACCGTCGACGGCGGCGCGCTGGGCGAGCTGGAATACGAGAACTTCAACGCCGCTTCCTGCCTGGTGAAGGTGCGTGGCGTGAACATCCATCCCGGCAGCGCCAAGAATCAGATGAAGAATGCCGCGCTGATGGCGATGGAGTGGAACGGGATGCTTCCGCCCTGCGAAATCCCCGCGCATACCGAAGGCTACGAGGGCTTCTATCACCTGTGCCACATGGAGGGCAATGAGGAGAGCGCGACACTGGTGTACATCATCCGCGACCACGACGCGGCCCGGTTTGACGCGCGCAAGGACGCCGTGCGCCGCATCACCGACTACATGAACGCGAAATACGGCGAGGGCACGGTCGAACTGACGGTGCGGGACAGCTACCGCAACATGAAGGAGATGCTTGCGCCCCATATGGAGATCGTCGACAAGGCAAAGGACGCGTTCCTCGCCTGCGGCGTCGCGCCCATTGTCAGCCCGATTCGCGGCGGCACCGACGGCGCGCGGCTGTCCTACATGGGGCTGCTGTGCCCGAACCTGTCCACCGGCGGCTATAACTTCCATGGCCGGAAGGAACTGATCCCCGTCCCCGCGATGGAAAAGATGGTCGACGTGCTGGAGACGCTGGTCAAAAACGCGTAACGCGCGCGTTCCGCCGACAATCCGATCGCCAATCCATACAAAAACGGCAGCCATGACGCAATCGCCATGGCTGCCGCTTTTTTATCCCGCTGTTACACGGGCATCGTTTTATCCTGCTTGTTGAGCATCGACGGGTCAATCTTCAGCTGCTTGGCCTGACGGTACTCGAAGAACTTCGGCGCGACCTTCGGGAACATCGCGTAGGTCAGCACATCCTCCTCGGTCTGATACCACTCGCGCATTTCCTCCCGCAGCTTATCCAGCTCGGGCGGCAGCGTATCCGCAAAGCGGCAGGTGAGCACTTTTTCGTTGCCGATGCACTTCTTGCGGACTTCCTCGTTGACCGGCGCGGGCAGCTTGCCGTAATGACCGGCCAGCAGATCCTTGCTCTCCTTGGGCACCATCTTGTAGCGCTCGCCGTTGAGCACGTTCATGACCGCCTGCGTGCCCACGATCTGCGAGGTGGGCGTGACCAGCGGCGGATAGCCGAAGTCCTTGCGGACGCGCGGCACCTCGGCCAGCACGTCGTAATACTTGTCCATGGCGTTGGCCGCCTTCAGCTGACCGATCAGGTTGGACAGCATTCCGCCGGGTACCTGATATTGCAGCGTCTTGACGTCCACCGACAGCACGCGGCCGGGATCGCGCCAGCCGTCCTTGGTCAGCCGATCCGCCACGCCGCGGAAGTGCTCCGCCAGCTTCGCCAGCAGATTCAAGTCCATGCCCGTGTCGTACTCCGTTCCCTGGAGCGTCGCCACGATGGACTCGGTCGCGGGCTGGGAGGTACCGCTCGCCAGCGGCGACAGGCAGGTATCCACCACGTCCGCGCCCGCCTCAATGGCCTTGAGCAGCACCATCGCGCCGGTACCGGTCGTGTTGTGGGTATGCACCACGATAGGCAGGCTGGTCTCGGCCTTCAGGCGCTTGACCAGGCTGTACGCCTTGTAGGGCAGCAGCAGGTTCGCCATATCCTTGATGCAGATCAGGTCGGCGCCCATTTTCTCGATGTCGGCCGCCAGGCGGACGAAGTAGTCCTCGTTATGCACGGGAGACTCGGTGTAGCTCAGCGCGATTTCCGCCGTACCGCCGTACTTCTTCGTCGCCTTGACGGCGGTCTGCATATTGCGCAGGTCGTTGAGCGCGTCGAAGCAGCGGATGATGTCGATGCCGTTCTCCACCGCCTTCTTCACGAAGAAGTCCACCACGTCGTCGCTGTACGGGCGATAGCCCAGCAGGTTCTGGCCGCGCAGCAGCATCTGCGTCTTGGTATGGGGCAGCGCCTTGCGCAGCTGGCGCAGCCGCTCCCACG
>CAZRLM010000152.1:0-5908 GCA_964600835.1 uncultured Oscillospiraceae bacterium | reverse complement strand
GTCGCCCTCGCTGTTCAGGTATTCCACCCACTCGGCCATCTCCCGCACGGTGCCGGAGCCGACGTTGGCGTTGAGGTACGGCTCGCAGCCGATCTGATCGCACAGCTCCAGGAACTCATGGGTGCCAAAGGAGTTGTCCTCCACCACGCCGCCCCAGTTGGTGTTGACCATCCGCTTGCGGTTCTCCTTGGGGCCGATGCCGTCCTGCCAGTGGTACTCGTCGGCAAAGCATCCGCCGGGCCAACGCAGCACCGGCACGCCGATTTTCTTCAGCGCCTCCACCACGTCCGTCCGCATTCCGTTCTTGTTCGGGATGCCGCTGTCCTCGCCGACGTACATTCCCTGATAGATGCACCGTCCCAGGTGCTCGGAAAAGTGGCCGAAAATTCTCCGGCTGATCGTTCCCTGGCTCTTGCCCGGGTTGACCATGATCTTCATGGCGCATTCCTCCTCGTATCATTCAATTGGGCAGGCTCCTCCCGCCCATGGAAAACAAGTTGATCAGACCGTCCGTACCCAGACCGACATTTCGCCCTTGCCCCGGTTGCCCCAGGCGTAGTAGGGCACGAAGGTCAGCGGCGCGTCGACGCACTCCGGCATTTCATCGGTGTACAGCGCGTCCCCCGCCTGCTCCTCGCGGACGCCGTCGCAGCGCAGCGCCGTCACGCCGCCCAGCAGCTCGGGCCGCGCCTCCGCCGAAACCTCGCCGAGCTTCGCTGACAGGTTCCACAGCCGGGGGCCGTTGTCGCACGCCTCCAGGCAGTAGACCAGCGGGCCGCGCGTCAGCGCCGCCTTGCCGGCATAGTTCGGCGTCTCCCGGTTCGCCCGCATGAAGCGCGCTTCCATCGGGAAGGTCAGCGCCAATACCGCGCCGTCGTAATCCCGCTTCGGCAGGCACAGGAAGCCGTTCTTCTCCGTCGCCTCGCAGGGCTTTCCGTCCACCGTCAGCTCGGCGCGCCGCGCCCAGGCGGGCACGCGCAGCATCAGCCCGAAGGCGGCGTGGCCGCTGATCTCGATCGTCACATGGCCGTCCCAGGGCATCCCGGAGCGCTGGCGCACCGTGACGTTTTTGCCGCCGAAGGTCGGGCGCAGCTCACAGCCGATGTACTGGTCAATCAGCAGCGTGTCCTCATCCACCGCGGCGACGTACTGCCCCAGGCCGGTCAGCGTGCGCAGCAGGTTAGGCGGGCAGCAGGCGCAGCCGAACCAGCCCTGGCGCTCCGCGTCCACATTCAGATCCTGCCGCTTTTCGCAGCGCTCGGGCCACACCTCCAACGGATTCATGTAGAAATACTTCGTGCCGTCCAGCGATACGCCGGAGAGCATCCCGTTGAACAGCGCCCGCTCCACCGTGTCGCCATAGCGGCCGTCCGGACGCGACCGGTTCAGCCGCGCGGCGGTCATCATCAGCGCGATGGACGCGCAGGTCTCGTTGTAGCAGCGCTCCGGCGGCAGGTCGTAATCAAAGGAGAACGCCTCGCCCTTGTCGGTCGCGCCCACGCCGCCGGTGATGTACATCTGCTTGGTCACGATGTTGTTAAACACGCGCCGGGCGGCGTCAAGCAGCGTCTCGTCCCCGTCCAGACCGCCCACCTCGGCCATACCCGCCAGCAGGTAGCCCTGCCGCACCGCGTGGCCCACCGCGACGGTCTGCTCGCGGACAGGCACCGCCGCCTGGCAGTACTCGTGCGGCTTCAGACCCGTCCAGGTCTGCTTGCTGTGCTCGCCGCGGGCTGCCGCTTCCTCGTCAAAGAAGTTCGGGGCCTTGCCGCGCTCGTTCAGGAAATACTCCGCCAGGCGCAGATACCGTGCTTCGCCGGTCGCCTCGTACAGCCGCGCCAGCCCCAGCTCGACCTCCTCATGGCCCGGGCAGCCGCGGCGCTTGCCCGCCTCCGGGCCGAAGGTACGGTCAATGCAGTCGGCAAAGCGGCTGGCGATATCCAGCAGCGCCCGCTTGCCCGTGGCCTGCCAGTAGGCGCTCGCCGCCTCAAACATATGGCCCGCCACATACAGCTCGTGATTGTCGCGCAGGTTGGTAAAGCGCTTGTCCAGCCCGTTGATGATGTAGTAGGTGTCCAGGTAGCCGTCCGGCTGCTGCGCGCGGCCCGCCAGGGCGATGGCCTCGTCCGCCTGCGCCTCCAGCGCCGCGTCCGGATGGATTTGAAGCGAGTAGGCCACGCCCTCAATCCACTTCCACAGATCGCTGTCCTGGAAAACAAAGCCGGTGAACGCGCCGGTCTTTTCGCCCGCGGCGATGGCAAAGTTGGCGATGCAGCCGCTGGGCGCTACGCCCGGAATGCGGTCGTGCAGCGCGTCCCACATATAGGGAATCGCAATGCGGCGCGCCGTATCAATCCGCGCGTTGAAGAAGGGATCGTCGATCACAACATCCCGCAGAGGCAACGGTTTCATCATGGTTCATCTCTCCTGTTCATGATCAATCCGCGCGCTTGCCCAGCGCCTCCAGACGCAGGGCGTTGACGGCGCGCTTCATCGTCAGCGTTCTGATCCGCTCCCGGCTGCCCGACAGCCGGAGCGCAATGGGGTAGGTTCTCTCCCTGGTGGAAACGCCCAGATACACCGTGCCAACCGGGCGCTCCAGCGTACCGCCGCCGGGGCCGGCCAGCCCCGTCGCGCTGACGGCAATGTCCACGCCCAGGTGCGCCCGCGCGCCCCGCGCCATGGCGACCGCCACCTCCGGGCTGACCACGTCGCATTGCTCAATGATCTCCTCGGGCACGGCCAGCAGCCGCGTTTTGGCGATCGACTGATAGGTGACAAAGCCGCCCCGCACCACCTCGGAAGCGCCGGGCACCTCCACCAGCGCGGCGGAGATCATGCCGCCGGTCAGGCTTTCCGCCGTCGCGACCGTCCAGCCCCGCGCCCGGAGCGCCGCGATCGCCGCCTTGGCCAGCGAGCCGTCCTCCCGTTCCTCCACGGCGTAGACCGCGTCACCCAATCGCTCGCGAACCGCGGCGATCAGCGGGGTGAGCATCGCTTCCGCCTCCGCCTCCGTCGCGGCGCAGGCCGTCGCGCGCAGCTGCACCTCGCCCAGGGAGCAGTACGGGCTGAGCGTCGGATTGCCGCCCATTTCGAGGTCGTTCAGCCGCTCGTCAACCTCCGCCTCGCCCATTCCAAACACGCGGATGTACCGGCTGACCAACGTTTGACCCGAGCGCTCCCGCAGCCACGGCTCCACCTGATCGGTGAACATCGGCTGAAGCTCCGCCGGAGGGCCGGGCAGATGAATCACCACCTTGCCCTCGCCCATGGGGACGATCGCGCCGGGCGCGGTGCCGTTGGGGTTCATCAGCAGCGTGCTGTCGGGCGTGAACATCGCCTGGGACAGGTTATTGGCCGTCATCTCCCGGTGGTACTGCCGGAAGCGCTCCCGAACCATCGCCTCCGCCTCCGGGCGGAGCGTCAGCTTCTTCCCGGCCACCCGGGCGGCGACACGCTTGGTGATGTCGTCAACCGTCGGCCCCAGGCCACCGGAGGTGATCACCACATCCGCCCGGCCAAGCGCCAGCCGGTACGCTTCCTCCAGCCGCTGCGCGTTATCACCCACGACCGTTTGATGATACTGCGCAACGCCCAGCGCCGACAGCCGCCTGGACAGAAACTGCGCGTTGGTGTTGAGCACCTGCCCCATCAGCAGCTCGGTACCCACGCAAAGGATTTCCGCAATCATGTGCCTCTCCTTTCCTCCGTTCTCACCGCAGCGCGATCATCCGTCCGTCCGCCCGGCGCGATTCCTCCGCCGCCAGCGCGACCAGGTGGCTCTCCACCGACCGGTCAATGGAGGTCAGCGTATTCGTTCCGGGCGCGTGGCCCTGAAGCAGCGCCACCAGCTCGCTGATCATCCGCGCGTCGCCCCCGCCGTGACCGGAAAAGTCGTCGGCCAGGGTGCGCACGTCAATAACCTCGTCCGCCTGGCCGAAGCGCATCACGCGGATGACGTTCGCCTTCATGTCCGCATCAATCTCGCCCCGGGTGCCCATCACCCGCAGGGTACGCCCGCCGTGGGCTGTGAAAGCGGACATGGCGTAATCCACCGTGACGCCGCCCTCCAACTCCAGCGCGACCACCTGATGATCCACCACATCGTTATCGCACCGGTAGACGCAGCGTCCATAGTCGCCCGTCCGCAGCGCGGCGAGCACCTTGTCCTCCGTCGGCTCGAATGCGACCACGTTCACCGGCCAGTCGTCGCCGCTTTCCCGCAGCCTGTCCAGATAAAACCGGACGGCGTTATACGGGCAGCCCTCGACGGCGCAGTCCAGGCAGCGCGCCGCCGCGCCCTCCGGCGCCTGCTCCGGCCGGAAGTGGGTCAGGTGCCCGAAGGAGCTGACCCGCAGACAATGCCTGCCCGTCAGCCACAGCAAAATATCCATATCGTGGCAGCACTTTTGCAGGATCATGCAGGAGCTACGTTCCGCGCTGCGCCAGTTGCCCCGCACAAAGGAATGCGCCTGATGCCAGTAGCAGACCTTCTCGATGCCCTGCAGGGCCATCACCTCGCCCACCGCGCCGGAGTCGATCAGCTGCTTGATTTTCTGATAGAAGGGCGTGTAGCGCAGCACATGGCACACCACCACCTGCCGGTTGCGCTGCTCTGCCAGCTCCGCCAGTTCCCTGCACTGCGCCGCCTCGGGGGCGATGGGCTTTTCCAGCAGCAGATGATAATCCTTCAAAAGCGCCGCCTTTGCCTCGGGATAGTGACACCTGTCCGGCGTACAGATTAGCATCAGATCCGCCAGGCGCGGCTCGGCCAGCATTTCCTCTGCGGAGGCGTAGCACTGCGCTTCCGTCAGCCCGCACAGGCGGCGCATTCCGGCCAATTTTTCCGGGTCGATGTCCGCCGCGGCGACTATACGCACCCTGTCGGGCATCTGCGCCAGCAGCTTCGCGTAGGTATCCTGTCCGCGGGAGCCGCATCCGGCCACCGCTACGGTAAGACGCGTATCCATTCCGTCCCTCTCCTCCCCGCGTCACGCCTCGGGCGCTCAGGGCAGCGTATAGCGCGTTCCCTCCTGCCAGACCACGCCGTCCGTGAGATGGATGCGCAGGATGCAGGTGTTCGTGTCCGAAAAATCGTTGTGTCCATTGTCAATCCAGGCGGCGAAGGCGCTGCGCAGCCGCGCGGCCAGCGCGCTGTTCTCCGCGCTGCCGAACCAGCCCAGGCTCTCCGCCTGTCCGTGTCCTGTGAACCATTCGCCCGCCACCGCCACCTGCGGATTTTCCGCGATTTGGCGCATCTTGCCGGAGAGGGCATAGGTGATCACATAGAACGCGCCGTCCTCATAGTAGCCGTTCACATAGCGAACGTGCGGCACGCCGCCAGATGTCATCGCCAGAGCGATGACGCTGTCCCTGCCAAAACGCCGGGTCATGATTTCATTCGCATTCATCTGTTTGTCTCCCTTCTTTTTCGCACTTATTATAGCATACGCTCCGGCCGGAGGCAATGCTTTCCTTTCATTATATCACCCAGAAAATATACGCTAAAATGCCGCCTTTCTTATTGACGAAAACAGGGAATCGTGTTATCCTTAATGAAGGAAATCCGTCTATACGGAACAGATCATTTTCTGAACATAGGAGGAGTTAACCATGGCGAATATTCCGGTTGTCAAGCTGGGCCTGGTGGCTGTTTCCCGCGACTGCTTCCCGATCGCCCTGAGCGAGAAGCGCCGCGCCGCGATCGCCGCCAAGTGCGGGCAGAAGAACCTCGACATCGTCGAGATCAAGACCACGGTTGAGAACGAAAAGGATATGCTCAAGGCCGTGGAAGAACTGAAGGCCAACGAGTGCAACGCCGCGTGCGTGTTCCTGGGCAACTTTGGCCCCGAGACCCCTGAAACCCTGATTGCCAAGTATTTCGACGGCCCCTGTATGTTTGTAGCGG
>CAZRLM010000151.1:5803-6017 GCA_964600835.1 uncultured Oscillospiraceae bacterium | reverse complement strand
TGGGCACGCTGGCGGACAAGACGGCCTACGGCTATGTGAGCAAGTACCTTGAGGAGCGGGGCGTCCAGTGCGGCAACACGGAGAAGGATCGGCTGGTGCAGGGCTGCGTGGGCGTGAAGCGCACCACCGGCCAGCACCCGGCGGGCATGGTCGTTGTGCCCAAGGAGTATGAGATTTACCAGTTCACCGCGGTGCAGCATCCCGCCGACGATCT
>CAZRLM010000151.1:0-5793 GCA_964600835.1 uncultured Oscillospiraceae bacterium | reverse complement strand
ACTTCAACTCCATGCACGACATTCTCGTCAAGCTGGACTGCCTGGGCCATGATGATCCTACCATGATCCACGAGCTGTGCGGGTTGACGGGTATCGACTTCCGCGATATTCCGCTGGACGATCCGGCGGTGCGCAGCCTGTTCCACTCCCCGGAGGCGCTGGGCGTGACCCCGGAGCAGATCGACTGCACCACCGGCACCTTTGGCATCCCGGAGTTCGGCACGTCCTTTGTCCGCGGAATGCTCGACGATACGCAGCCCTCGACGATGGAGGAGCTGATCCGCATTTCCGGCCTGAGCCACGGCACGGACGTGTGGCTGGGCAACGCGCAGGACATCATCCGCTCCGGCACCGCGACGCTGAAGGAATGCGTCTGCTGCCGCGACGACATCATGAACTATCTGATCGACAAGGGCGTGGAGCCGAAGCTGTCCTTCACCACCATGGAGGCGGTACGCAAGGGCAAGGGCCTGAAGCCCGAGATGGAGCAGGCCATGCTGGATCACAACGTCGCGCCCTGGTTTATCGACAGCTGCAAGAAGATCAAGTATATGTTCCCCAAGGGCCACGCGGTGGCGTATGTGACGATGGCGCTGCGCATCGCCTGGTTCAAGGTACATCATCCGCTGGCGTATTACGCGGCGTACTTCACCGTCCGCGGCGACGGCTTCGACGCGGCGACGATGATCCTCGACCCCGACGCGTGCCGGCAGAAGATTCGTGACATCAAGGCGATGGAAAACGCCACCGCCAAGGACAAGGATGCGCAGACGGCGCTGGAAATCGTGCTGGAGATGAATATGCGGGGCTTCCGGTTCCTGCCGGTCGACCTGTACAGGAGCGACGTGCGCAAGTTCCGCAACGAGGACGGCAACCTGCGCTGCCCCTTCACCAGCCTGGGCGGGCTGGGCGAGGCCGCCGCGGTGACCATCGCCGCGGCGCGGGAGCAGGCGCCCTTCCTCTCCGTGGAGGACTTGAAGGAGCGCGGCAAGGTGGGCAACGGCGTGGTGGATCTGCTGCGGGCGCACGGCTCGCTCGAAGGGCTGGCGGAAACAAGCCAGGTCAGTATGTTCTGACCGCCGCCCGCACGGGAAAACGGCGCGGCGCATATACAGAAGCGGAGGGATGACGACATGGCGAGTCTGCATCGTGCGCGGGTGGTCGCCTTCGGCAGCGGGGAGGACATGGTTCGGCTGCATCGGGTGATGCTGGAGAACTGCGACTGGCTCGAAACGCCGGAGGATCGGCCGCCGTACAGCCTGGAGGAGCTTTCCGACCAGGTGCGCGCCCACTCGGCGGAGGAGGGCGGCGAGAGCTGCGGTTTTTTCTATGGCATGGTCGCGCCCGTCACCTATGGCGAGGCGGAGCCGAGCACCTGCCGCCTGACCGTCCGGGAAACGCCCTGTGGGCTGTGGACGGCCTGCTTTGCCTACGACGGGCTGACTGCCTTTCAGCCGGAGGACTGGCTGCGGCTGCACCTGCGCTGCAACCGCCTGCCGATGCTGGCCCAGCACGCCTCCTGGGACTTTGCCCGGGAAAAGGGTATGACCGTGTTCACCGGCGGGGCGGCGCAGGACTGCTGGGATCGGATGAACGAAACCTGGCTGTGGCTGATTCAGACCTACGAGTGGAGCTATCCGCCGGAGGAGGCGGTTGCGCGCCTGACGCGCCTGTCGGAAACGATGGCCCGCGAGGAGTGCGACATGACCGTGGACGAGCTGCTGGACAGCTGTCGGCGCAATTTGTGTGCCATTGCCGAGGACACGGCGGACGGGGAGGCGCTGCGGGAGAGGATGGCGCGCTGCCGTCAGGAGCGGAAGTACGACGAGCTGTTTTGGCTCCAATGCCGGGTGGCGGAGGGAGCGCTGTGGGCAACGGAGCACAACGCCCGCTGGCTGGCCTGCCTGGATGCGGTGGAGGCGGCCTGGCGCGCGCAATGAATCAGGGCATGAATCCGTTTCGGGCCGCATAGGCTTTCCCAGGGCAAGCGGACAGGGAGGGAAGGCCATGAACAAGGAAACGGCGCAGACGGAGAAGGTCTACGGCATGACCCTTGACAGGCGGGCGCGCGCGGTGGTGACCGGCGTGACCGACGTGGAGAGCTTCGATGATCAGGCGGTGATCCTGCATACCCATGGCGGACGGCTGACGCTCACCGGCAATGGATTGCACGTTTCGAGCCTGCAATTGGAGGAGGGCAGGCTGACGCTGGAGGGCACCATCGACAGCGCGGCCTACGACAGCGCGCCTGGCCGCCGCCGCGGCTGGCTGACGCGCCGCGTGCCGAACTGATGCTGGAAACGCTGTTTGCCCGCGCCGGACAAGAACGGGTGTTCCTGCTTTTGACGGCGGGTGGGCTGGCCCTGGGCGCGCTGGCGCAGGGGACAGAGTGGCTGAGGCGGCGCTTCCGCCGCGCGGCGCTCCTCTGGGACGGGGTGACGGTGATCACGGCGCTGGCGTTGGTGCTGCTGGCGCTCCTGACGGGCGGAGAGGGCCTGCGCGCCTACGCGCTGCTGGGGCTGATCATCGGGCTGCTGTTGTATTATGCCGGCGTGCATACGCTGCTGGCGGCGCTGAACGCGCGCGTCAAACGTCGCGCCGCAGCCAGGCAGAAACCATCCTGAAATTTTCAAGATCTTGCAGGAGAAAAAGCGTCCCGCGATGAATGATTATCATACCTGTATCATCCGGGAAGTAAGGGAGGGCAAGCCGCATGGAGAACCGTGCGTCCCGCTGGCTGGAGCGCAATATCGTCCGCTGGAAGGCGATGGGGGCAGTTTGCGCGGTGGTGCTGGCGGTCTTTGCGTGGAACTACATCGGGCTTCAGGGCGAGATCAGCGAGGCGGAGGCGCAGCGGCAGCAGCTGGAAGCGCAGCTTGCTCAGCTGCGTCTTCAGCAGAGCGATCTGCGCGCCAGGATCGAGCGGGTTGGCACCCCAAGCAGCGTGGAGAGCGCCGCCCGGGGCTACGGCTATGTCAAGGAGGGCGAACTGTGCTTCGAGATTCTCAATCCCGAAGCGCTGGATAACTACACGGAAGAGGAATGCCAGATCATCATGGATGAAACCCTGTATTAACGGAGGGCCGTGCGTGTGCGCGGCCTTTGTTTTCATCCAGACGCGAATCCTGCATGAAAAAAATACGGGAGGGGAAACCGCATGAAGGTGGCCGCGATTGGGATTGGCTCGAATTCGGTGCGGATGCTGGTGGCAGAGGTGGACGGGGATCGCGCGTGGCGCTTGAGGCGCGACCGGGCCGGCACGCGGCTGTTTGCCGGGCTGGACGCGCAGCGCCGCCTGAGCCGCGAGTCTATGGAGACGACGGCGGAGGCGGTGGGCCGGATGGCCGCCTCGGCCCGGGAAGAGGGCGCGGAGGCGGTGCATCTGTTCGCCACCAGCGCCACGCGGGACGCGGCGAACAAGGACGAGTTCGCGCATCTGCTGCTTCAGGCGTCCGGCGTGCCGCTGGAGGTCTGCTCCGGCGATGAGGAGGCGGCGCTGTCCTTCCTGGGGGCGACGGACGGCGGCGACTGCGGCGTGATCGACATCGGCGGCGGCTCGACGGAGCTGGTCGTTGGCAACGGGCTGGACATCCGCTGCGCCTTTTCCTGCCAGATGGGCGCGGTGCGGCTGTACAAGCGCCTGCTGATCACGGGCCACGGCGATCTGCCGGCGGTGGAAACGCTGGCCGCGGACATCCTGGAGGAGCAGCTCAGGCAGCATCCCACGCTGACGCTGCCGGCGCGCTGGGTTGGCACCGGCGGTACCTTCACCACCCTGGCCGCAATGGCCAAGGGCATCCGCTGGACGGAGCGCACCTATATGCACGGCACGGTGCTGACGCTGTCCGGCGTGGAACATCAGGCGCGGCTTTTGTCCGATATGCCCATGGCGGAGCGGCTGACCCTGCCCGGGCTGCAGCCCCATCGGGCGGACATCGTGGTGCATGGTATCTGCATCCTGATCGCGGCGATGCGCCGCCTGGGCGCGGAGAAAATCACCGTCAGCGAGTATGGCAACCTGGACGGCTACATCAAGCGCCGCTACGCCCTGAGGGGCGAAATCGCCGCGCGCACGGCGCAATCGTGAAATTTCCGTAAATTCCGCTACAAAATGAGGAAATTCCTTGCGTTTGGGGCGGGGTATGCGGTATAATATCAAAAGTGCCCAATTATGTTTTTGAAATGGAGAGAGTGTTTCATGCGCAAAAAAGCTTTGCTCGCGTTGCTGCTGGTGGCGGCAATGCTGCTCACCGGTTGCTCGCTGATCGAGAAGGATCTGGAGGTCGACCGTGCCCGGGAGATCATCCGCGTGGGCGACACCGTGTATACCAAGGGCCGCGTGCAGGATGAGGTGAACTACAACCTCAGCTACATGAGCTTTGTCTACCAGATGTACGGCATGAGCTTTGACCCGACGGATCCCGCCGCGATTGCCGACGCGCAGGAGCAGACCATCTCCGCGCTCATTGAGGACGCGGTGAAGAACATCAAGGTCAAGGAGCTGGGCCTGGATCAGCTGACGGACGAGGAGCAGACCGAGCTGGATCAGAAGATCGAGGAAGCCTGGCAGTCCAACCTGGACAGCGTCAAGTCGACCTACTTTGCAGATACCGAGCTGACCGGCGAGGAGCTGGACGCGGCCATCGCCGCCAAGTGCGAGGAGATCGGCCTGGAGAAGGAGAACGTTGTCGAGGGACAGACGATCACCTTTAATCAGAACAAGCTGCGCGAGTACATCATCAAGGATGTGACCGTGAGCGACGAGGAGCTGCAAGCTGCCTTTGACGAGCGCGTCGAGAGCGCCAAGACCAGCTATGCCAGCAACCTGAGCAGCTACGGCAGCGCCGTCAACAACGAGTCGACTGTCTACTACCGTCCGGAAGGCTACCGGATGGTCAAGCAGATTCTGGTCAAGTTCCTGGAGGCGGATCAGGCCGTTATCGACGATCTGAACAGCGCCATTTCCACGCAGAACTCGCAGATCAGCTCCCTGACCACCAGCCTGCGCAACGACGGCGTGGAGGACGTGGACGCGCTGCTCGCCAATGTGGACGTGACGCTCAAGGAGCCGGAAGCGCCCGCTGACGAGGCGGACGAGAACGGCGTGAAGCCGCAGGTCGCCACGGGCACCGATATTGAAGGCACCATGACGAGCTTTGCCGAGGACACCGACGAGAACGTGGCGGAGACCGCCCGCGCGCTGGCCGAAGCCAAGGCGCTGCTGGCTTTCTATCAGCAGCAGCTGGACGCCGCGAAGGCGATCGCCTTTGAGAACATTGACGCGAAGGCGGACGAGATCCTTGCCCGGCTCGATACTGGCGAGGACTGGGATGCGGTCATGGCCGAGACGACCGAGGATCCCGGAATGCAGGGCGACCGCGCGACTGCCGCGAACGGTTATGCGGTCTGCGAAAACTTCTCTGGCTTTGACACCGCCTTCACCACCGCCGCCATGGCGCTGGAAAAGGTCGGCGATGTGTCGCCCAAGACGGAGGGCGCCTACGGCTACTACATCATCCAGTACACCTCCGACGTGACGGAAGGCCCCGTTGCCCTGGACGAAGTGCGCGACACCCTGATGACCGCCACCCTGTCCACCAAGCAGGACACCGTTTACGACGAAACCCTGACCCAGTGGACGACCGACCTGAACCCCAAGGTCGACCGCGACGCGCTGAACGACTAACCAGGGGCGCTGGCAGGGGCTTTGCCCCTGCACCCCACCAGAGGGGGCGAAGGGTAGGTTATCATTCCAAGTGCAACAGAGAAATAAAGGAAAGGAGACAAAAAAGA
>CAZRLM010000150.1:0-6074 GCA_964600835.1 uncultured Oscillospiraceae bacterium | reverse complement strand
AGATGAACGCGACGCACCAGATTCGTCTCAAGACCACCAAGCGCACCCGTCACCTGCGGGCGGACGGCGTGCTGCACAACAACGCCGAGGCACGCACCATTCATACGCTGCTGCCCTACAAGTAAGCCGATAGCTGGCAAGGAGGTATCATAACCATGGCACGCATTAAGAGAGCTGTGAACGCTCATAAGAAACGCCGCAAGGTAATGAAGCTGGCGAAGGGCTACTGGGGCGCCAAGTCCAAGCAGTACCGCGCCGCGTCCGAACAGGTGGCGCGCTCCCTGCGCTACGCCTTCGAGGGCCGCAAGCTGCGCAAGCGTGATTTCCGCCGCCTGTGGATCACCCGTATCAATGCCGCCGCGCGTCTGAACGGCATGAGCTACTCGACCTTTATCAACGGCCTGAAGAAGCATCAGATCGAGGTCAACCGCAAGATGCTGGCCGACCTGGCCGTCAACGACGCGGCCGCGTTCGCCAAGCTGGTGGAAGTGGCCAAGGCGTAAGCCCGAGCTTCGTTTATCCCACCCCGTCTGTCCGCGCTACGGCCCATGACAGACGGGGTGATTTTGTAACCCGGCCCTTTGAAACGTGAAAGGAGCTTTGCATGGAGTTTCAGCATGAGCCCGTGCTGCTGCGCGAAGTGATGGACTGGATGGCTCCCCGTGCGGACGGCGCGTACTGCGACGGCACGCTGGGCGGCGGCGGTCACAGCGGCGAGCTGCTGCGCCTGACCGGCGGATGCTGCACGCTTTACGGCATTGATCGCGACATGACCGCGATCCGCGCCGCGACGGAGCGCCTGGGGGGCTACGCGGGCTTTCATGCGCTGCACGGTAACTTCCACGACGGCAAAGCGCTGCTTGACGCCGCCGGCGCGCCGCCGCTGGACGGCGTGCTGCTTGACCTGGGCGTATCCTCCCCGCAGCTCGATTGCCCGGAGCGGGGATTCTCCTACCATGAGGAGGCGCCGCTGGATATGCGCATGGACGATACGCAGACGCTGACTGCCGCGTCGCTGCTCAACACCGCGCCGGAAGCGGAAATCTGCCGCATCCTCCGCGACTATGGCGAGGAGAAGTGGGCCGCCCGAATTGCGCACATCCTGTGCGAGCACCGCGCCGTCAAGCCGCTGGAAACGACCTTCGACCTGGTGCGCGTCGTGGACGCGGCCATCCCCAAGGCGGTGCGCCGCCGCGACGAGGGGCATCCCGCCCGGCGGACGTTCCAGGCGGTGCGCATCGCGGTCAACGACGAGCTGGATCCGCTGGACAAGGCGCTGTGCGACTTTGTGGACTGCCTCCGCCCCGGCGGGCGCATCCTGGTGATTACCTTCCATTCTTTGGAGGACAGGATCGTCAAGCGGTGCTTTCAGCGGCTTCAAAACCCGTGCGTCTGTCCGCCCAAAGCGCCGATCTGCACCTGCGGCCGCAAGCCGGTCGTTCGGGTGCTGGCCAAGGGCGCGGTTGCGCCCAGCGCCGAGGAAATTGCGCGCAATCCCCGGGCGCGCAGCGCCAAGCTGCGCGTGGCGGAGAAGCTGGAGGAAGCATAATGCCGACGCTCTATGTGGTCGCTACCCCGATCGGGAACCTGGGCGACCTGTCGCCCCGCGCCGTGGAAACGCTGCGGCAGGTGCAGCTGATCGCCGCGGAGGACACGCGGGTGACGATGAAGCTGCTAAAGGTGAACGACATCCACACGCCGCTGACCAGCTGCCATCAGCATAACGAGGAAACGAAGGGCGGCTGGCTGGCGGACAAAATGCTGGCGGAGCAGATCGACGTGGCGCTGACCACCGACGCGGGCACGCCCTGCGTGTCCGACCCGGGCTACGGGCTGGTGCGGGCGGCGGTGGAGCGGGGAATCGACGTGATGCCGGTGCCCGGCTGCTGCGCCGCGGTCGCCGCGCTGTCTGTCAGCGGCTTCGACACGCGGGAGTTCGCTTTTTACGGCTTCCTGCCGCGGGAGAAGAAGGCGCTGCGGGAAAAGCTGCTCCAAATCGCCCGGGAATCGCGCATCGCGGTGGTGCATGAGTCGCCCTTCCGCGTGGTGGAGCTTGTCGATCAGGTGGCGCAAACGCTGCCTGGCGCGCGCATCTCCGCCTCCTGCGACCTGACGAAGCTGCACGAGAAAACCGTCCGCGGCAGCGCCGACGAGGTGCTTGCGGCCCTGCGGGAGAATCCGAAGGCGGAAAAGGGCGAGTACTGCCTCGTGCTTGATCTGCACGACGTGCCGCCGCAGGAGACGGCGCAGGAAGCGCCGCAAACCTCGCTGGAGGCGCGGCTTGTCGAGCGGATGCTGGCCGGGGAGACGGCGCGGGAGGCGCAGGCGGCCTTGACGGCGGCCGGGGAGAAGAAGAACGCCGTGAAGGCTGCGGCCTTGCGGCTGAAAAAGCTGTTTGAGCAGGAGGAAGCGCCGTGAGGGAAATCAATGCGTCGCTCATTACCGAGACGATTGCGCGGCTGTGCGTGGAGGCAAACCGGCATCTGCCGGAGGACGTGGCGTGCGCGCTGCGGGCGGCGGAGTCGGCGGAGCCGTTTGCGCCCGCCAAGGAGCTGCTCGGGCTGCTGACGGAGAACGAGCGGATCGCGCGAGAGACGGCGATGCCTGTCTGCCAGGATACGGGCATGGCGGTGGTGTTCGCCGACGTGGGGCAGGACGTGCACATCGTCGGCGACTTTGAGGAAGCGGTGAACGAGGGCGTGCGTCGGGGCTATGTAGAGGGCCTTTTGCGCAAGAGCGTGGTCGGCGACCCGCTGCGCCGCGTCAACACGGGGGACAACACGCCCGCCGTGCTGCATACGCGCCTGACGCGCGGCGACAGAGTGACGCTGACGGTCGCGCCCAAGGGCTTTGGCAGCGAGAACATGAGCCGCCTGGCGATGCTCACGCCCGCCCAGGGCGTGGAAGGCGTGAAGCGCTTCGTGCTGGAAACGGTGCGCCGCGCCGGAGCGAATCCCTGCCCGCCGATGGTGCTGGGGATCGGCGTAGGCGGCGACTTTGAGCGGGTCGCGGAGCTGGCCAAGCGCGCGCTGATGGTGCCGCTGGGACAGGCGAATCCGGATCCCTACTACGCGGCGCTGGAAGCGGAGCTGCTGGAGGCGGTCAACGCAACGGGCATTGGCCCGCAGGGACTGGGCGGGCGGACAACCTGCCTGGGGCTGCATATGCTGGCCGCGCCGACGCATATCGCCGGGCTGCCGGTGGCGGTCAACGTGAGCTGCCATGTCACCCGGCATCAAACCGCCGTTTTATAAGGAGGAAACCTATGCTGCATTTGACGACGCCGCTTTCCGTGGAGGATGTGAAACAGCTGCGCGCGGGCGACCATGTGCTGCTGTCCGGAACCGTGTATACCGCGCGGGACGCGGCGCATTTGCGGATGCTGGACTGCATCCGACGCGGCGAGGCGCTGCCCATGCCGTTGGAGGGCCAGGTGATCTACTACGCCGGCCCGACGCCCACGCCGGCGGGCAAGGCGATTGGCTCGATCGGCCCCACCACGTCGGCGCGAATGGACGCGGCGACCCCGGCGCTGCTGGAACGCGGTCTGCGCGGCATGATCGGCAAGGGAATGCGCGGCCCGGAGGTCATGGCGGCCATGCAGGCGCATCCGTCGGTGTACTTCGCGGCGGTGGGCGGCGCGGCAGCGCTGATGGCCAGCTGCGTGACCGCCTGCGAGGTGATCGCCTGGGACGATCTCGGCCCGGAGTCCGTCAAGCGTCTGACGCTGCGCGACCTGCCGCTGATCGTCGCCGCGGACTGCTTCGGCGGGGACGCGTTCGCGCTCGGTCAGGCAGTCTATCTGCAAAGCATTGAACGATAACGGGGCCTGAAAGGATTGACAAGCAAACCGGATGCTGGTACAATAAATCATGTATATACCGGCCATGAGGGGAAAGACGCGCGGCGACGGGCCTGAAAGAGAGGAAGCCTTGGCTGAAAGCTTCCGGCAGCAGCTGCGCGCGGACAGCCCTGAGCCATCCGGCGAGAGCCGGACGCGCGCCCTGCGTTATCGGGGGAATGAGGCGGCGGATGCACTGTCTGCCGCGAAGCAGGGTGGCACCGCGAAAGTATTTTCGCCCCATGCAGGCAGCGTTTGCCGCGTGGGGCTTTTGTGTTCCCGCGGGGCGAAGGCTCGCGGCGGGGCACGGACAGGAATAAGGAGGTCATGAATGATGCTGACGCAAGCGCCCAGGGGCACGCGGGACGTGCTCCCTTCGGACAGCTATCGCTGGCAGTATGTGGAACAGCGGATGCGCGAGGCGGCCGCCGAGGCGGGCTACCGGGAAACGCGCACGCCTGTATTTGAACACACGGAGCTTTTCCTGCGCGGCGTGGGCGATACTACCGACATCGTGCAGAAGGAAATGTACACCTTCAAGGACAAGGGCGACCGCTCCATCACCCTGAAGCCGGAGGGCACCGCCGGCGCGGCGCGCTGCCTGCTGGAGCACAACCTTTATGCGGATGCGTTGCCCTGCAAGATGTACTACCTCAACGCGCCGATCTTCCGCTACGAAGCGCCGCAGAGCGGTCGGCTGCGGGAGCACCATCAGTTCGGCCTGGAGTGCTTCGGCGCGCGGGAAGCGTCCGCCGACGCGGAGCTGATCCTGCTGGCGTACAGGCTGCTCTCCACCCTCGGCGTGAAGAACCTGTCCGTCAACATCAACTCCATCGGCTGTCCGGAATGCCGTCCGAAGTATCACGCGATGCTCAAGGAGTTCCTGTCTGGGCGCATCGACCAGATGTGCGACACCTGCAAGAGCCGTTTCGACCGCAACCCGCTTCGCGTGCTGGATTGCAAGGAAAAGCGCTGCCAGGAGCTGGTGAAGGACGCGCCCAGTATGCTGGACGTGCTCTGCGACGACTGCAAGGCGCACTTTGCCCAGCTCCAGCGTTATCTGGACGCGTCGGGTATTCCCTATCAGGTGGACAGCCGCATTGTACGCGGCCTGGACTACTACACCAAGACCGTGTTCGAGCTGATCACGCAGACGAAGGACGGAAATCTGACCGTCTGCGGCGGCGGGCGCTATGACCACCTGGTGGAGCAGCTGGGCGGCCCCGCGCTGCACGCGGTCGGCTTCGGCATGGGCATTGAGCGCGTCCTGATGCTGCTGGACAGCGAGGGCGTGGTCATTCCGCAGCCGAACCTGTACGACGTGTTCGTCACCTACATGGGTCAAAACGACGTGCCCGCCTTCAAGCTGGTGCAGCAACTGCGCGGCGCGGGCCTCAAGGCGGACATGGATCACACCGGCCGCAGCCTCAAGGCGCAGTTCAAGTACGCCAACAAGACTGGCGCGCCGCTGTGCGCCACGCTGGGCGACGACGAGGTCGCCGCGGGCGCGGTAAAGATCAAGCATATGCAGACCAAAGAAGAGCGCCTCGTGCCGCTTCAGGACGCGGCGAGCGCGGCGCGGGAAATGTTGAAATAAGCCCCGAATTACGCTGTAAGAGAAGAAAGGAGCTGCTTCAAATGCAGAACCGTACACATACCTGTAACGAGCTGCGCCTGAGCGACGCGGGCAAGACCGTTCAGCTCTCCGGCTGGATGGAGAACATCCGCGAGGTCAGCGGCAATCTGGCCTTCGTGGTGCTGCGGGATTTCTACGGCACGACACAGATCGTCATCGAGTCGGAGGACATGATGGCGGTCGTGCGGGAGCTGAACAAGGAGAGCGTCCTCTCCGTGACGGGCGTCGTCCGGGAGCGGGACAGCAACAACCCGAAGATGCCCACCGGCGACATCGAGGTCGTGCCGGAAAAGATCGAAGTGCTGGGCCGCTGCCGCTACAACGCGCTGCCCTTCCAGATCAACCGCTCGAAGGAAGCGGACGAGGCGCTGCGCCTCAAGTACCGCTATCTCGACCTGCGCAACCCGGAGGTCAAGAAGAACATCGTGCTGCGCTGCAACGTGGTGTCCGCGCTGCGCCGGGCGATGACCGAGCACGGCTTCCTCGAAATCACGACCCCCATCCTGACCGCATCGTCCCCCGAGGGCGCGCGGGACTATCTGGTGCCCGCGCGCAAGCACCCGGGTCAGTTCTACGCGCTGCCCCAGGCGCCCCAGC
>CAZRLM010000149.1:1215-6217 GCA_964600835.1 uncultured Oscillospiraceae bacterium | reverse complement strand
TATCGACAAACATATAGTCCACATCGCCCCACATGACGTCCGTCCAGAACTGCTTCACCGTACCGGCAATCAGCGCGCCGCGCCAAACCACCGGGTCGGTGTCCTTTTCCAGCAGCAGGTTGATGGACATGATGCGAATGCCGGTCTTAGTGTCGGCAGGGAGGATACCCTCGTCGCAGCCCATAGCCTTCTCGGTCACGCCGAACATTTTCGGCACGGAAGGGCCGGTGATGTCCGCATCCAGCACGGCGACCTCATGGCCGCGGCGGCGCATCAGCGTCGCCAGCAGGCAGGTGACCAGGCTCTTGCCTACGCCGCCCTTGCCGCTCACCACGCCGATGACCTTCTTCACGTGACTGCCCGCGTTTTCCGGCGCCAGCAGGCTTTCCGGCTTGGCGGAGGAGCACTTGTTCTGGCAGGTGGAGCAATCGTGTGTACATTCTGACATGGAAATCTTTCACCTCAGATTCTGCCCGTCGCTGCGGGCGATTCATCTTAGTATTCGCGCCTGAAAGCGCTTTATCCTGCCGAAAACGGGAAGATTATTCCCGGCTGTTTCGTTTTATGGTCGGAAAACAGTCGATCCGCCAAAATGGGCCAAATTTAGCGCTTGCAAGAAACGGTCGGAACATATACAATAGGGGTAGGCGAAAGATTGTTTTCGCCCTGCCGGGTGGCGGCAGAAAAATCGCTTTTGCTGTTTTTATGGAAGGAAGGTTGAGCTGATGCAATTGAGCAGAAAACGCGCACTGCGGTATCTGGCGCTGGGAGGCGCGCTGTCGCTGTGCCTGCTGCTTTCCGGATGCTATATTCCGCCGGACGATATATCGGGCAACACGACCAATATGACGGTAGGCTCCAGCAGCCTCCCCTTTGATCCCGTTGCAACCAATGCCCCGACCGCCACGCCCACGCCCACCCGTCAGGCGGGCGCGGAGCCGACGATCAACTGGGACGACTGGAATTCCACCGCGACCCCCGCCGGACAGGCGACCGCGTCCGGGAATCCGGTGCAGGTGGTCACGCCGAATCCAGTCACGGTGGTCACGCCCTCCGCGGCTCCCTCGCCCACCGCAACGACCGCGACAACCCTGCGCAAGGGCGTTTCAGGCAGCAGCGAGGTGCGCAAGCTCCAGCAGCGCCTGAAGGATTTGAAGTATTACTCCGGCTCGGTGGACGGCGACTTCGGCACCGGCACGGAGAACGCGGTCAAGGCGTTCCAGTCCGCCAATGGCCTGACCGCTGATGGCGTGGCGGGCAGCAAAACGCTCAACCGCCTGTACAGCGACAACGCTGTTCCCAACAAGGGCACATCCTATGGCAATGTGACGGCCACGCCTCGCGCGACCAGCACACCCCGGCCCACCAGCACGCCCAATGTGGAAAACAAGTACCTCCAGCTCGGCTCCAGCGGCAAGGATGTGCGCACGATGCAGACGCGCCTGATCGCCCTGGGCTGGCTGAGCGGCAGCGCGGACGGCGAGTTCGGCAGCGCGACGGACGCGGCGGTGCGCGCCTTCCAGAAAAAGATTGGCGTGTACACCGACGGCGTTGCCGGGCCGAACACGCTCAAGAAGCTGTACTCCTCCAGCGCGCCCAAGACATCCTCCCCCGCCGCAATCATCGGCGAATCGCTCAAGCTGGGTTCCGAAGGCGCGGCGGTGCGTACGCTGCAAAAGCGGCTGAAGGAGCTGGGTTACCTGACCGGTTCGGTGGACGGCAGTTTCGGCG
This sequence comes from uncultured Oscillospiraceae bacterium, assembly GCA_964600835.1. Lineage (GTDB taxonomy): Bacteria > Bacillota > Clostridia > Christensenellales > Aristaeellaceae > UBA11524. The sequence continues at coordinate 4,486 of CAZRLM010000149.1, read as the reverse complement.
CGGCAACGGAAACCGCCGTGAAGGCTTTCCAGAGCAAGAACGGCCTGACGGCGGACGGCAAGGCCGGTACGAGCACGTTCAACAAGCTGTACAGCGACAGCGCGATCTCCGCCAGCGGTGACGGCGATACCACCTCGGACGACGGCTACCAGACCCTCAGCGAAGGCGACAAGGGCACGGCGGTGCGCAAGCTGCAACAGGCGCTCAAGAACAAGGGCTACTACTCCGGCTCGGTGGATGGCAGCTATGGCAGCGGCACCGTGCAGGCGGTCATGGCCTTCCAGCAGCGCAACAATCTGCGGGTGGACGGCAAGGCCGGCCCGGCGACCCAGCGGGTGCTGTACGGCACGAACGCGGTCTCCGCGTCCGCTTACACCACGCTTCGCGAGGGTGACGAGGGCAAGGCCGTCTCGAACCTGCAATACGCGCTCTATGAGCTGGGCTATTACGACGGCAAGATTGACGGCGTGTACGGCAGCACCACGCGGGACGCGGTGCGCGCCTTCCAGAGCCGGAACAAGGTTACGCCGGTGGACGGCATTGCGGGCAGCAAGACGCAGCAGAAGCTGTACTCCTCCTCCGCCAAGCCTGCCACCGCCCCCGCCACGGAGTTTGCCACGCTTCGCAAGGGCGACAGCGGCAACGCGGTGGTCGAGATGCAAGACGTGCTCAAGCAGCTCGGCTACCTCACCAGCGAGGTCAACGGCATCTTTGACGACGCCACTGTCCTCGCCGTTCGGAGCTTCCAGCAGCGCAACGGTCTCTCCGTCGACGGCGTTGCCGGCTCCGACACCCTCCGCAAGCTCTACTCCGACAGCGCCATCGCCTATTAACCAGGGGCTTTGACCCTGAGCTCCGTCAGAGGAGCGCTGCCCCCTCTGGACTCCCTCCGAAACTCACCGTTTCGGAGGGAGTTTGATTGTAGCCAATCAAAAAAATCCCGGAAAACGCTGCAAAATCAACTCTTTCCGGGATTCAGGAACCACGAAATGATCATTCCCACTCGACAAATCCTATTATATGGGACTGTATTTTCTGTGTTTTCACGGGTGAAATATTCGCAAAATTGTTAATGTTTCACTCGCTATTTTTGGCTGCTCAATTTCTTAGTATCAAAATAGTATCACAAAAGGTAGAGAATTGCAACGATATTTCCCAATTTCCTCCGTACTGCTCTGTAGGGGATGTATACTATGGCGTCCTATAATGTCTGCTTGAGTCCCCTAAAATCCACAGAAGTCTCAATTAACTATTGCAATCCCAAGGGTAATTATGTTATACTTGACAAAATGGAGGGATTATGTTATGAGTGACGAAATTTATACAGTTGCACAGACGGCACAATATCTTAAGGTCTGTGAAAAGACTGTCCGTAGGCTTATTTCCTCTAATAAGCTCGTAGCCTCACGAATTGGGGGACGATCCCTTCGCATAAAGAAAGAAGATATAGATGCATATCTGGCTGAACATACAAACACAGAGAAAGGAGTTGCTATCAATGAGTGAAGAGCTGATTCAGCGTAATTTGGTAGAAACCCCTGAGAAAATGGGCGATTGGAATTTTTACAATATTGGCGCAACTACACTTAAAGCGCTTAAAAACGCAAAAATCATTCCGAATCGCGATTATGATGCATATGAAGGAAAGAAACCCGATGCGCTTATAACAAAGAAACCTATTGTAATTGCAGCTATAGAATACAAGACACCTGCTCAACTGCGGACACAGAAACAAATTGCATCTGCAATCGCGCAAGAATTAGGAACTGCTCAAGTTCTTGAGGCAAGAGTGTATATTGTCACAGATGGCAAGAAAACATTCTGGATTAATCCTCTTACAGGAAATGAGATACTTCAAGAGGATGGTGGAAAGATTGCCCTTAATTTTGATAAAAACAGCACAGACTGTATTACATTAATTAATAAAATCAGAGCTTCTATTAGCGATACAAATGACTGCCTTAAAGTCACTGCACCTGTTGATCCACTACCTCTGGCGGAAAAAGTATGGCAGGATTTGTGGGCAGTTTCGGGAGCAACACCAGAAAATTGTTTGTATACTTTTGTTGAAATATTTATATTTAAATATTTAAGTGACCTCGGTATCTTGCGTAGTTCATTTTCCTTTTATTCTCTTTTGTCTAAATATACTACAGATACGGAAGAAGACGTGCTGAACATATACGCACATACAATTCGCCCGCACATAAAGGAAAAATTATTTCCGCGTAATCCAATTGATAAAACGACTATTATTAACGGTACAATTTTTGTCTCGAAAGATGATAGGGCCGTTTCTGGCTATGCTACTGTTTTTCACCGCATTTTAAAACGTTTTAATGATTTCGGCGTTCTTGATAATATAGATTATGACTTTAAAAGCAAACTCTTTGAAACGTTCTTGAAAGAATCTATTAGCAAAAAGAACTGGGGCCAATACTTTACACCCCTTAAAGTTGTACGGGCAATCGTTGATATGGCAGATGCTGCGCCTGGAATAAAAGTTTGTGATCCTGCCTGTGGCGTTGGAAAATTCCTTTTAGAACTCATTTTAAATGATCTCGACAGATTTTATAAGATAGAGTCTGCTGCTGACGGAAGCGAAACACTCGTTCCGCAAATTACACTCTCAGGCTTTGATAAGGGCTTTGACAAAGATGAACAAAAAACTATTATACTTGCCAAAGCAAATATGCTCATTTATATGTCTGGGATGATTAAAGAGCATCCTGGTATAACGAAAGAATTTGCCCAAGTATTTAATAATACTTTCTTGCTTCAAACAAACTCGATCCTTGGTACATTAGCCAAACCGATTAATGATGAATACGATCTCATTCTTACAAACCCACCATATGTTATGAGCGGTAGTAGCAATTTAAAGGAGGAAATTGCTAAGGATGATGCCCTAAAAAAACATTATTCTGTTAATGCCATGGGCATCGAAGGGTTATTTATGGAATGGATTGTTCGTGCGCTCAAACCAGGTGGGAAAGCTTTCGTTGTTGTTCCGGATGGCATTATGAATCGAAGCAATGACAAAAAACTAAGAGAGTTCATTTTAGACCAATGTATTATTGATGCTGTCATTTCTCTTCCCGTAAATACATTTTTTACAACAAATAAAAAAACTTATATAAGCCATGTCAAAGAAAACTTTAGTCAAAGTTGATGGAGTTGATACGCTTGAGCGACAAAAGACACCAGTATTTACCTATCTATGTTCGGAAATCGGGGAAAGCCGTGACGTTTATCGTTTTAATATAGGACA
>CAZRLM010000149.1:0-1205 GCA_964600835.1 uncultured Oscillospiraceae bacterium | reverse complement strand
AATGATCTTGAAATTGCATCAGACCTCTTTAATATGTTCAAGGGCGCAAAGACTAAATTTAAAACCGGTGACAAGCGTTGCAAAGTCGTTAATATTGATGAGTTTTATACAAGCTCGCATTGGTCAGTTGACCGTTGGTGGACAAGAGATGAACGAATTGAACTTGGTATAGAGGAGGAAGAGTGCGCAGTTGATATAAACACGTATATTTCAATGATCAATGATACAAGCCAATTGCTTACAGAATCAATTGAGCCGCTTCAAGAACTCATTAAAAAGCAGCTTGCAAGTTCTAATAGAAAGCAAGTGGCTTTGTCTGACACGGATTTATTCACACTGTCATTAGGTAAGCGGGTGCTAAAAAAAGACTATATAACGAGCAAAGGAGATATTCCTGTTTTCAGCGCTAATGTTTTTGAACCGTTTGTTTATACAGACCGATCCAATATTACAAAATTTGATAAGGATTTTGTGTTGTGGGGAATTGACGGTGTATTTACATTTAATGTGATGAAAAAAGGGCAGCCATTTGCATCAACAGATCATTGTGGAACCATCAAAATACTAAACGAAGAGATAGACCCATATTACCTTGCCTATATGATGGAAGAGACACGGCATAAATATGGATTTGATCGCGGATTGAGAGCATCATTAACTAATATGAAACGGTTCAAAATTGATATACCAATTAGAGCCGATGGAACATTTGACATTGACGTTCAAAAAAGTATTGCAGAGTCTCTCTTGTGTTTACGGCAAACACGTGCAATGATACAAGAAACAATGAGACGATTGATCGAGCAGAAGATTGAGGTCTAAAATTAGAACGATGGCTGTGGAGAAGTAGATTCCCATAGCCATCGTTCCTATAAGTTGCTCTTTAGAACATTCCTGTTGTTTGTTACCTTGTCCCCCGGCTAAACTTCCGCTTTGCTTTCCTCTGCTCCCTCTCTACCGCCTCCCGGCGTTTTGCATCCTCCACGGCCCTTTCTACTTCCTCCGAGCCGAAAGCCCGCTTGACCCGCTCAAAGTCGGCGGCTGTTCCCCGCAGGGTCTTGTTCTCCATCTTCACCTCCTGCAAGCGTTCGGACAGGTTGGCGTTGCCCTCTGAAATGGAAAATACCCGTTACGATGCGGCCTGCACCGTAACGGGCAAAATGATGAAAACAGGTGGGGGTGAGTTGATCTGAACTTATTCCCAC
>CAZRLM010000148.1:0-6300 GCA_964600835.1 uncultured Oscillospiraceae bacterium | reverse complement strand
GGAGAACATCGTCAGCCGACCCACGCCGTCTGCGGCGCTGAGCAGCACGCTGCCGCTGGAAACAAAGCTCGCCGTGTTGCCGCAGGCGTCGGACATGGACTTGAGCATTTTGGCATTGGCGTAGTTGTCCGCAAACTCCACGGTCGGCAGGTCAAAGACCAAGGTGTTGTTGCCCTTGTCGGTGATGGTAGCGGTGGCACCGGAAAGCGTCAGGATCATATCCAGGCCCGCCTGATCCTTCCACTCGCCGGCGTCCTGCTTGAAGTGAATCTTTGTACCGCTGGCGTTCAGATAGACGTAGTAGAGCGTTTCGCCGTTTGGCCCCATGAGCGTCTCCCGGTACAGCGCCTGCTGGAGGTTCGTTTTCCAGCCCGCGCCCATGCAGAAGGCCGTTTCGCTACGGTAGCAGGAATTGTACACCTGGCTGACCGATACAGGCATCCGGCTGCCGCTGCTGGAGGTTGCTTCCCGTTCAAAGATCAGGTTGCCGTTGTACAGGCTCACATGACCGACGCCCGCGCGGCCGACCGCCTGATCCTCATAGGCCAGATAGTCCGCAACCCCGGCCAGAGAGACATAATTGATGACGACGTACGGCTTGTAGTACGCCTGATCGCTGGTGAACAGCTCCAGATAGGCGGGACTGCCCGCCTCCAGCGCGAAGCCGTAGTTGGTTCCGCCGTACCACTTGCGCACTAAGTTGGAAATATCATAGGTGTACCAGGCGTTGCCGGCGGTCATGTAAGCATAATCCAACGCCTTTTCGCTCAGGACGGGCGCAGTGTTGTAGGTGATGGTCTGGCTGCTCCAATCGCCCAGCGCTTCCCGCAGGTAGACGGAGACGTCGGTCGTGGGCGTGCCCCGGGTCATGACGGAGAAATACGCCTTGGTGACATAGTAAGAGGAATCGATCTCCGGCAGACCGGAACCGAGAAACCTGATGAAGACGATGCTGGTTCCCCAGTTGCCGCTATCCTTCGAAACGGTCATGGCGGTTCCTGCATAGGGCTGCACCGTGTTCGGGTGGGCGCTGGTGATGAAATTGTCCTCCACGGCAGAGGAATGCTTCCGGGTGATGACAACGGGATCCAGTGTTACGGGGAACCGGGCGGAGGCGATCCACGCCGCGTCCGGCGTATAGATCAGGCGCCAGGTATCCGGTTCATCCGCGGCTGCCAGCTCGCAGCGCACGTCGCCAAACAGGCTTTCCTCGGCGCTGTCCCGCAGGAACGGCGCGGGCAGGGTGAAGACGGCTTCGGCATTCATGTCCAGGAACGCGATATCGCCGTTTTCCTGCTGCTTGGGCTGAAGGCCGGGCGCGGACAGCGTAAAGACGACAGGACGGACGGATTCGGGCGCTGCGAAGATCAGCGCGTCCTTGAAGGACAGGCCATGAACGGTGCATCGTAGGTCAACGCCCGGGAACACATCGGGATAGAGCGCGGAGCTTTCGGTATGCTCCAGCACGTCGCGGTGCAGGTCGCGTTCGCTGCGTTCATGGGCAGGAGGATCGACGCCGGCCGGCGCAACGTTGCCCGCGTCTTCCAGCCGCCAGGCCAGCAGGTGATCTTCATCGTCCTGCATGGTGATCGTCGCGGCATGGGAGGTGGGATGCAGCTCCACCTTGAATTCGTCGTTGGCGCGGTTGGTCAAGTAGGCAGAACCAGCTTCATCCGTTACAGGAATGAGGGTGTTGTCGATTTCTTCCCATTCGCCGGTGGTCTTGTCGCGGTAATGAATGGGCTCCGCAAACAGCACGGCTTGATGGCGGTTGTTTCCCAGGTTGAAAATCTTGCCCGTGCGGGTGCGTTTGGCTTTGGTTTCGTTGCCGGGAATACGATTCAATTCTTCCATGGGCAGGGGAGCGTTGGTTGCCTTCGTGGTAACGGTTTCGTTGGACGTGAGTTTCGTATTCATGAGACAAATCCTTTCTTCATTGCGGTTATTTTCCGCTTGTCGTTGTTTTGCAAGATGGATCAGGCTGACTGAAAATCTTCCTTGTCATGATCCCGGTTGCAACGCATTGTTCCATGTGGGGAGGAATTCAAGCGTGACCCATTGGGAGCATCCCTTTCATGCTAATGAGGTCGTTTGGGTTAGACCAGGAGGCGGTGCGATGGTTCGAATCCTTGCATCAGGAGAGGATGCCCCCTGCCTGTACCGCCAGCATAGGAGCGGCACAGAAAAAAGTAAAGCGTCAAAAGTGAGCCGACGCCCGCGTTTTGGTGTCAAAAGTGACACTTTGAGGCGTTTGGAGTCGATCCATATTTGACACCAAAGGCTCAGCAATCCAGACATTTCAGGGCTTTTTTCGGTCCAAATTTGAGCCGAACCGGCTCGAAATTGACACCGGGGGTTCGTGAAAAGAAGGCTTGACAGTCTGCATTTGAGAAACAGATTGCCCGAAGCAAGGGACAAAGGCATACAAAAAGAGCCGGAACATAGGCGCCCGTCTCAGGTAAACTGGAGAGAAGTATTTGTTTTGACATTGAAAAGCGGGTAAAAAGGAATTTGGAGAGATCAATATGAAAAGGACTTTCGATATAAATTTGGGACAATGCAGCGTAAGAACTACGAAAGCGATACGGATACAAATTTTTATGTCTGTAAAGGTAAGATTAATTGAAGGCGTAAAGGGAGATATGAAATCAATAGACGGTGATAAATATCTGATTTCAACATTTATGAAAGATTATGAAGAAATTAAAATAATGCAAAGAGAGGAGTCCTGTCGCATGGGCTTCTCTTTTTCTGAATGATGTGCAAATTTGGCTCATTTACCAAGATACGCTTTCAGCTCATCGAGCAGCACCTCCGCTGCCGGCGTGAACACCTGATACTTTTTCCAGACGATATAGAGCCGGGTTTCCAACGGAGGCGTAAGCGGTCTGAAGCACAGTTCGCTCTGTTCGCTGGTGTCAATCAGATGATCGAACGTCAGCACATAGCCCAGCCCTTCGCGGGCCAGTACGCCACCGTTGAAGGAAAGATTCAGCGTGGCGGTGATGTTCAAACGGTCGGCCTTTTCGCCAAACAGCCTGGGAATATCCTCGCGCAGTCCCTGGCGGGAGACCATCAGCGGAACATCCAGCAGGTCGTCGATGCAGACGGCCTTTTTCTGTGCCAGCGGCGCGTCCTTGCGCATGACGACGCCCCAGGCATCCGGCTCGGGAAATGCCAGATAGTTGTATTTGGACAGATCGACCGCCTGGGCGATGACGGCAAAGTCGAAAAGCCCGCGATCCAGCCGCTCGGACAGATCGTCGGTATCGCCGCTGTACAGGTGTACCCTGATGCTCGGATAGCGTGCCTGCACCGCCTTGACGCACCGGGCCAGATGCCGGATGCTCTCCGACTCCGCGCAACCGATGCGGACGTCTCCGCCCGTGATCTGCCCCAGCGTCCGGAATTCATCCGAGGTTTTATCCACCATATCCAGGATGTCCTCCGCCCGTTTGCGCAGGAGCATGCCCTCGTCCGTCAGATGGACGCTGAAGCTGCCGCGGACAAAGAGCTTTTTGCCCAGTTCACTTTCCAGATCCTTGAGCTGCTTGGACAGCGTGGGTTGGGAAATATGCAACCGCTGGGCCGCGTGGGTGATGCTGCCCTCCCGCGCGACCTCCAGAAAATAGCGCAAAACCCGAATTTCCATGCGAACACCTCCGAAGCCATTATACCAGCCTATGTTATTCCAATCAAGAATAACACGATATAGAAATCAAGCATTTGCCATTTCATCCGCCATGCGATATGATAGAAGCAGCGGGAGGTGAGGCCATGGCTTTGGCAACGGACGCGGAAAGCATTCTGCGTCAGAATCTGCTGGACGCGGGCTGCGACCTGGAAACGCTTCAGCGCTGTATGCTGCTGATGCAGGCGGGAGAAACCGCCAGGCTGGCGGCCATCCTTGTAAGCCATCGGCAGGCGCTCCTAAACGCCGTTCATCAGAACGAAAAGCGGATCGACTGCCTGGATTATCTGCTTTATCAACTGAAAAAACAATCCATCAATCCATAGGAGGAATTCACATGAGCGAGACATTGCATTTGACCCAGGAATGGGATAAGACCTTCCCCAAGAGCGGCAAGGTGGAGCATGGCAAGGTTACCTTCCACAATCGCTACGGCATCACGCTGGTCGCCGACCTCTACAAGCCCGCGAACGCGCAGGGTAAGCTGCCCGCCATCGCCGTGTGCGGCCCCTTCGGCGCGGTAAAGGAGCAGTGCTCCGGACTGTACGCTCAGACCATGGCGGAGCGTGGCTTCCTGACGATGGCCTTTGATCCTTCCTTCACCGGCGAGAGCGGCGGCACGCCCCGGTATATGGCCTCGCCGGATATCAACACCGAAGATTTCCAAGCGGCGGTGGACTGCCTTTCCCTGCGGGAGGATGTGGACGCAGAGAGAATCGGCATCATCGGCATCTGCGGCTGGGGCGGCATGGCGCTGAACGCGGCGGCCATCGATACCCGCATCAAGGCCACCGCGGCCATGACCATGTACGACATGAGCCGGTGCAATGCCAACGGCTATTTCGACGCCGAGGACAGCGAGGAGGCCCGCTACGCCAAGCGCAAGGCCCTGAATGCCCAGCGGCTTGTGGATTATCAGTGCGGCGAGTACGCCCTGGGCGGCGGCGTGGTCGATCCGCTGCCGGAGGACGCGCCCTTCTTCGTGAAGGACTATTATGATTACTACAAGACCGAGCGCGGCTATCATTCCCGCTCTCTCAACTCCAACGGCGGCTGGAACGTGACGGGCTGTATGTCCTTCCTCAACCAACCCATCCTGGCCTACGCGAATGAAATCCGCAGCGCCGTGCTGATCGTCCACGGCGAGAAGGCGCACTCCTGCTATTTCAGCCGGGACGCCTTCGCCAAGCTGATCGGGGACAACAAGGAGCTGATGATCATTCCTGATGCGGTGCATACCGATCTCTACGATCGTATGGACGTGATTCCCTTTGACAAGCTGGCAGATTTCTTTTTTCAGAATATGAAATGAGGCTGCCATGAAACGATTATTTTTCCTTTTGATCACTCTGCTTGTACTGTTTCATGCAGCCGAATGCGTAGGAGAGAACGAAAAGCTGTATCTGCAAATCGGCGATACGATATGGACGGCACCCCTGGAGGATAATCCCTCCGTCACAGCCCTAAAAGAGCTGTTGTCTCAGGGGCCACTGACTGTGGACATGAGCGACTACGGCAGTTTTGAGAAGGTGGGCGGCATCGGCGCGACCCTGCCCCGGAGCGACCGGCAGATCACCACTTCGCCCGGCGATATCATTCTCTATCAGGGAAGTAGCGTCACGATTTACTACGATGAAAATTCCTGGAACTTCACGCTGCTGGGGCACATTGACGGCGTTGCGGAGAACGAACTTCGTGAAGTGCTGAAGGCCGGAGGCGAGGACATCCGCGTGACTTTCTCGCTGGAAAATCCAGCGAAGGACAGCATGGCGCGCGCGTTTGACTTGGCGCAGAGAACCGTCCTGCTCAGCAGCGGCTATGCTATGCCCATCAACGGTTTGGGAACCTACAGCCTGCACGGGGTTGAGTGCGTCAACTCCGTGAAAACGGCGCTGGCCAGCGGCGTCCGGCTGATCGACACGGCTTCCGCCTACGGCAATGAAGAGGAAGTCGGGCAGGCAATCCGCGAGGCCATGGAAGAGCTGGGCATCAAACGAGAAGAAATTTTCGTCACGACCAAGATTTATCCCGGCAGCGAAATGGCCAACCCCGAGGAAGCCATTCAGGCGTGCCTGGATCGGCTGAACATTGGCTATGTGGACATGATGCTCCTGCACCATCCCGACCCGAACGACGTGAAGGCGTACCACGCGATGGAACAGTTTGTGGCGGAGGGCAAAATCCGCTCCATCGGCCTGTCCAATTGGTACGTGGAAGAGCTGACGGAGTTCCTGCCGCAGGTAAACATCACCCCGGCGCTGGTGCAGAACGAGATTCATCCCTACTATCAGGAGAACGACGTGATTCCCTTCATTCAGGAAAAGGGCATTGTGGTGCAGGGCTGGTATCCGCTGGGTGGGCGGGGACACACGGCGGAGCTGCTGAGCGATCCCACCATCGTTGCCATCGCCGAGGCGCATGGCGTCTCCTCCGCACAGGTCATCCTGCGCTGGAATCTGCAAAAAGGCGTGGTGGTCATTCCCGGTTCCAGCAATCCCGATCACATTCGGGAAAACAACGAGCTATACCATTTCCAGCTGACGGAGGACGAGATGGCGCAGATCAACGCGCTGGATCGGAACGAGAAGCACGACTGGTATTGATGCTGA
>CAZRLM010000147.1:3283-6355 GCA_964600835.1 uncultured Oscillospiraceae bacterium | reverse complement strand
GTTTGATGTGACGGAGTTTGCGCACCACTGCCCGGAGGAGTTCTTTATCGCGGGCATCAAGATCGTCATTCCCTTTGTGATCCTGATGGGCACCAGCCCCCTGCTCACGCTCATCATCTTTGCCATGCTGCCCCTCATGGTCATCTGCACGCGCTTTTTCAACAAGCGTATGCGGGCCGTGTTCAAAGAATGCCGTCATCAGGTGGGCGAGATCAACGCCCAGGTGGAGGACAGCCTGCTGGGCATCCGCGTGGTGAAGTCCTTTGCCAATGAGGCCATCGAGGAGCAGAAGTTTGAGGAGGGCAACCTGAAATTCCTCCGCCTGAAGGCGTTTTCCTATAAGCTGATGGCGGGCTTCGGCACCTCCAACCGGATTTTTGACGGGCTGATGTACATCATCATCGTCGTGGCGGGCGCGCTGTTTATCAAGGCGGGCACGCTGACGGCGGCGGAGTTCATGGCGTACCTGCTCTACGCCAACGTGCTGCTGACCTCGATCCGGCGGATTGTGGACTTCCTGGAGCAGTTCCAGCGCGGCATGACCGGCATCGACCGTTTCTTTGAGATCATGGACGCGCCGGAGGACATCACCGACGCGCCGAACGCCAAAAAGCTCACGAACGTCCGCGGCGCGGTCGCCTTCGAGAACGTGGGCTTCCACTACGCCGGGGAGACGGACGTGCTCCACCACCTGAACCTGACGGTGCAGCCTGGCCAGTCCATCGCGCTGGTCGGCCCCTCCGGCGCGGGCAAATCGACGCTGTGCAACCTGATTCCCCGCTTCTACGATGTGACCGAGGGCCGTATCCTGATCGACGGGCAGGATGTGCGCAGTTTGACGCAAAAGAGCCTGCGCGCCGCCATCGGCATGGTGCAGCAGGAGGTCTACCTGTTCGCGGGCACCGTCTACGACAACATTGTCTACGGCCGGCCCGGCGCGACGCGGGAGGACGTGATCGAGGCGGCGAAAATGGCCGGCGCGCACGACTTCATCTCCGCGCTGCCGGAGGGCTACGATACCTACGTCGGCGAGCGGGGCGTGCGGCTGTCCGGCGGACAGAAGCAGCGCATCTCCATCGCCCGCGTGTTCCTCAAGAATCCGCCGATCCTGATCCTGGACGAGGCGACCTCCGCCCTGGACAATGAGAGCGAGCGCCTGGTGCAGCAGTCGCTGGAAAAGCTGGCGCACGGTCGCACGGTGTTCACCATCGCGCACCGGCTGACGACCATCCGCGGCGCGGACACCATCTGGGTGTTGACGGAGAACGGCGTGGAGGAAATGGGCTCCCACGAGGAGCTGATGGCGAAGGGTGGAATCTACGCCCATCTGTATGCAATGTACACGGAGGGAAAAGCGCAATGATGCTGGAATTGGCCCGGGAAAGCGATCTGGGCGCGGTCTGCGCGCTGTATGAAAGCGCGATTGCGGCGATGCACGCCGCGGGAAACAATCAGTGGTACTGGGGGCGGTACCCGGCGGAGGACATCGCCGCGGACGATATTGCGGCGCGGCGGCTCTATGTGGCGCGGCAGGGGGACGACCTGCTGGGCGTCGCGGCGATTGACCGGGAACAGGAGGAACAATACGCGGGCGTGAACTGGCTGTTTGGCCGCACGCCGGGCAGCTTCCATCGGTTCGCCGTGTCTCCGGCCTTTCAGGGCAAGGGACTGGGGCGCAGGCTCGTGGGCGAGATGGAGGAAATCCTCCGCGGCATGGGCTGCGACTGCCTGCGCTGCGACACCATGGCGGGCAACGCGCGGGCGCTGGCGCTTTATGAGAGCTGCGGGATGCGCCGCGCGGGCGTGGTGCACTATCCGCCGGATAGGACGCGGGACTTCTACTGCCTGGAAAAGCCGCTGACGGCGGAATGCCCGCTGCTGCCGCTCCGGATGCATCCGGCCTTCCGGGGCGGCGCGCTGACCCCCTGGGGCGGCGAGCGGCTGCGGAGCGTGTACGGCAAGGAAATCCCCGGCGCGCCCACCGGCGAGAGCCTGGAGGTCAGCTGCATTCCGGGGCTGGAAAGCACCGACGACATGGGCGCGACGCTGCCGGAACTGATCGCCCGGTACGGCGCGAATTTCGCGGGCCGGTATGCGGAAGGCCCGTTCCCGCTGCTGCTCAAGCTGATCGACGCGCGGGAGTCCCTCTCCGTGCAGGTGCATCCGGACGACCGGTACGCGAACGACCACGAGGGCGGCAAGCTGGGCAAGACGGAGGCGTGGCTCATCCTGGACGCGCCGGCAGGCAGTCAATTGGTGTACGGTATCCGCCCCGGCACGACGAAGGAAGCGCTGCGGGCGGCCTGTGAGCAGGGCGCGGCAGTGGAGCCGCTCCTTAGGCGGGTGGACGTGAAGCCCGGCGACGTGTGCTTCATCCCCGCGGGCTGTGTGCACGCCATCGGCGCGGGGATCATGCTCTATGAGATTCAGCAGTCCTCCGACGTGACCTACCGCTTCTACGACTGGGATCGGGTGGACAAAAACGGCAAGCGGCGGCAGCTGCATTTGACGCAGGCGCTGGACGTGACCGACCTGTCCTTTTCCCTCTCGCCCATTCCCGCGCCGGACGCGCCCTGCGCCCGGGTGCTGGATGAGCGGTATTTCACCCTCGACCTGCTCTGCGTCCGGGGAGAGGCGCTGTTGCCGGAAATCGGCGACTTCGGCCTGTTGACCGCGCTGGAGGGCGACCTGACGATCTCGTGGCTGGGCGGCAGCCTGACGCTGCGCAGGGGCGAGAGCGTTTATCTGCCCGCCCGCTGCCCGCACCTGGAGCTGATGGGCGACGGCCGCGCGGCGCTGGCCGCGCCCCGGTCAGGGAAGTAACGGCTGGCGCATGAAGGAGGCAGTCAAGCGCAACCATGCTGAGTGAAAGAGTCTGGGGAATCGTCACGGATTCCTTCCTGAAAATTCTGGTGCCGGGCCTGACGATGACCATCCCGCTGACGGTGATTTCCTTCACCTTCGCGATGATCATCGCCATCGCGGTGGCGATGGTGCAGTTTGCCAACATTCGGATTTTGAAGCCCCTGGCCCGGTTCTACATCTGGGTCATTCGCGGTACGCCGCTGCTGG
>CAZRLM010000147.1:0-3273 GCA_964600835.1 uncultured Oscillospiraceae bacterium | reverse complement strand
TACGGCCTGCCGGGCGTCGGGATTCTGCTGGATCCCTTTCCGGCGGCGGTGATCGTGTTTTCCATCAACGAGGGCGCGTACTGCGCGGAAACGATGCGCGCCGCGCTGGAGGCGGTGCCCGCCGGGCAGATGGAGGCCGGGTACTGCGTCGGCATGAACTATCTGCAAATCATGCGGCGCATCGTGCTGCCCCAGGCGCTGCGCACGGCGTTCCCGCCCCTGTCCAACTCGCTGATCGCCATGGTGAAGGATACGTCGCTGGCGGCGAACATCACCGTGATGGAGATGTTCATGGCGACGCAGCGGATCGTTGCCCGCACCTATGAGCCGCTGGTGCTCTACATCGAGGTCGGGCTGATCTACCTGCTGTTCTCCACCGTGCTGACCAGGCTGCAGCGCGTTGGCGAGAAGAAGCTGAACGCCTACGGGGCGCAGAAGGGGTGAGGACGATGCTGACGGTCAGCCATGTTCGGAAATCCTTCGGGGATACCCCCGTATTGAAGGACGTCAGCCTGAATGTGAACAAGGGCGACGTGGTGGCGATTCTGGGGCCGAGCGGATCGGGCAAAACGACGCTTTTGCGGTGCGTCAACTTTCTGGAAACGGCGGACGACGGCGAGCTGCGCTTCGACGGCGAGACGTTCCAGTTGGCGAAGATGACCCGCGCGGAAATCGCCCGCGTGCGGCGCAAGACCGCGTTCGTGTTCCAGAACTACAATCTGTTTCTCAACAAGACCGCGCTGCAAAACGTGACGGAGGGCCTCGTCATCGCGCGGAAGATCCCCCGGGATGAGGCGGAGAGGATCGGGCGGAAGATGCTGGAGAAGGTCGGCCTGGCCGACCGGTGCGACCACTATCCGAGCCAGCTGTCGGGCGGCCAGCAGCAGCGGGTCGCCATTGCCCGCGCGCTGGCGACCGACCCGGAGATCATCTACTTTGACGAGCCGACCTCCGCGCTGGATCCTGAGCTGACCGGCGAGGTGCTGGCAGTGATGCGGCAGCTGGCGGACGAGGGCATGACCATGTTAGTGGTGACCCACGAACTGGCCTTCGCGCGGAACGTGTCCTCCCATGTGATCTTCATGGAGGGCGGCGTGGTGGCGGAGGAGGGCAGCGCGGCGGAGTTCTTTGCCGCGCCCAAAACGGAACGTGCCCGCGCGTTCCTGCGCCTGGTAGGCGGCGAGGACGCGCGGGAGTCATAAAAACGAATCGGGAGGAATGCAGGATGATGCAGACAAGAGTCGCGAAAACGCCGCCCATGGGCTGGAACAGCTGGGACTGCTACGGCGCGGCGGTGGACGAGGAAGCCGTCCGCCGGAACGCCGCGTACATGGCCGAGCACCTGAAGCAGTTCGGCTGGGAGTACGTCGTGGTGGACATCCAGTGGTATCAGCCCACCGCGCTCAACCACAACTACGAGCCGTTTGCCGAGCTGGCGATGGATGAGTACGGTCGGCTGCTGCCGGCGGAAAACCGGTTCCCCAGCAGCGCGAACGGCGTGGGCTTCAAGCCGCTGGCGGACTATGTGCACGGCCTGGGGTTGAAGTTCGGCATTCACATCATGCGCGGAATGCCCCGCGCCGCGGCGCACCGCCGTCTGCCCATCTTTGGCAGCGCGTACCGCTGCCAGGACGCGGCCAATCCGCACAGCGTGTGCGCCTGGAACCCGGATATGTACGGCCTGCGCTGCGATGAACCGGCCGCACGGGCGTACTACGAGAGCATCTTCCGCCTCTATGCTGATTGGGGCGTAGATTTTGTCAAGTGCGACGACATTGCGCGCGAGTATCCCCACTGCCGCCGGGAGATCGAGGTCATCTCCGAATCGTGCCAGGGCTGCGGACGGGATATGGTGCTGAGCCTGTCCCCAGGCCCCGCGCCGGTGGAGCAGGCCGAGCACCTGAAGCGCTATGCTCATATGTGGCGGATCACCGATGATTTCTGGGACGACTGGCGCTTGCTGAAGGGAATGTTCGAGCGCGCGGAGAAGTGGTGCGTGCACAGCGCGCCCGGTCACTGGCCGGACGCGGATATGCTGCCCGTGGGCGCGCTGCGCCAGTGCACCGATCCGAACGACTGGACGCACTTTACTGAGGCCGAGCAGCGCACGATGATGACGCTGTGGTGCATCATGCGCTCCCCGCTGATGATCGGCGGCGAGATGTCGAAGAACGATGACTTCACCCTGTCGCTCCTGACCAATGCGGACGTGCTGGCGATGGAAAAGGAGAGCTTCTGCGCGCATCCGCTGACCACCACCGGCGAGGAGAGCGTCTGGATCGCGCCCCGCAAGGACGGGCAGGGCGTGTATGTGGCGCTGTTCAACCTGTCGGACGAGCCGCGTCAGGTGACCGCGCCCGCGGACGCGGCGGAGCTGCCGGGAACGGAAGCCGTCGAGCTGTGGACGAAGCAGCCTGCGTCGGCCCTGTCCGCCCAGCTGCCCCCGCACGACGCGGCGGTGTTCCTGGTCAAACGCGCTTGACAAGCGGTCGCGTCCTGTGATAAGATAATCCCTGCATAAGGGAGTAGTCGGCGCGGCGACGCGGGATGAAGCCAACAGACTGGAGCGCAGGCTCCTGGCTTTGTACATTGTGACGAGACTTATCCGCAGCCTGAAAGGGCGGGATAAGTTTCGTCTTTTTTTGACACAGGAGGGGAAAGAACATGGGACTGACAGAGCTGTTCCTGATCGCGGTGGGCCTGAGCATGGACGCGTTCGCGGTATCGGTCTGCAAGGGATTGTCCGTGAAGAAGGCGACGCTGCGCCATTCGCTGTGCGCGGGCGCGTACTTCGGCCTCTTTCAGGCGCTGATGCCCGCCGTGGGGTATCTGCTGGGTACGCAGTTTGAGTCGCTGATCACCAGCATTGATCACTGGATCGCCTTTGTGCTGCTGGCGATCATCGGCGGCAACATGGTGCGCGAGGCGCTGAGCCACGAGGAGGAAAAGCTGGACGCGTCCTTCTCCTTCCGCGCGATGCTTCCCCTGGCCGTCGCGACGAGCATTGACGCGCTCGCCATGGGCGTGACCTTCGCGTTCCTTCAGGTGGATATTGTCCCCGCCGTGCTGTTCATCGGCGTGATCACCTTCCTGCTCTCCGCCCTCGGTGTCAAAATCGGCAACGTATTCGGCTCCCGCTACAAGTCCGGCGCGGAGCTTTTCGGCGGCGTCGTCCTCATCCTCATGGGCATCAAAATCCTCCTCGAACACCTCGGCCTCCTCGGGTGAGCAGGGGCGCTGCCCCTGCACCCCGCCAGAGGGGGCGCTGTCCCC
>CAZRLM010000146.1:0-6402 GCA_964600835.1 uncultured Oscillospiraceae bacterium | reverse complement strand
GTTGCTTGCTTCTTTACTGTACATGAGCATTTGCCCAGCGGATGAAGCAGTATGTGGACGGCTGCAAGGCCGCAGGGATTGAGCTATGACAAAAAAACAATGCGAAAGGAGCAACATGATGACGTGGCCAACCGAGAAGGAAATGGAGAAGCTGATGGAACCGCCAGCGATTGGCATACGGGTAGAGAACAGCGAGGAGGCCAGGAATGCCGCTGAGCGTTTTATCTCCATGCTGAAGGAAAGGGGGTATCAGGGTTCAATGCGCGTTCGCTGCATGGGAGAAAAGGAGTGGATGGCGATGCTGGAAAAGGAGGGGGAATCATGAAAAACTCAACCGTAGGGCAAAGCACAGGGTTGTCGCCGATCGGCGTCAGGGTAACGGTCAAGGGAATGTTGTTCATGGCAGCGAACGCTGCGGGAATGCTGCCGCGACATCGCGGCAGGGTTGACATGAAGGCGTTTGAGCGGTTCATGGACGAGCTGAACAAGCTGGGGTTTATGGGGCAGGTCGTCGCGCAGGCCATGGAGGAAATGGAGCGACTGGCGCTTATTGAAAACGACGATTGACCCACGCCTGAATGAACGGGCCAAGAAAGCGAGTGTTGAGATATGAGGCATAGAAAAATCCCGCCTGAGTGGCGGGAGTGGGATGAGGACGAGGCGTCAAAGGAACAGGATTGTGATTATGAACGTGATAACAGCGATGATTGGCCCAGCAATGGTTGCGACTTCTGCAGCAATCGTCAGCTTTCGGGGCCGCTGCGAACGCTCTGGCAGGTCACTCTTGGTCTTTTCTGGGGTATAGGCATGGGTGGGCTGTTGAGCATCGGTATTGAGCATTTTATCGGCCGCATCATTGAATTGCTCAAGCATTTCAGCCTCGTCTAATTGCGCGAGGTACAGCCTGCCCTTGTCGGTGATCTGGTGGGCAGCGCTGCGGACGGTTCGCGTATAACGGACGTTCATCTGGTTTAACGGATAAGGCAGCGGCCCGTCAATGGGCTTCGACGCATAGACAATCGGTCGCCCGTCGTCCCCTTCCCGCTGCCGCGGCAGGGATATGGTTGCCAGCAGATAGTTTGCGTCCGTCAGCTGGTTCAGATACAGCCGGGTGTTCGCGTCGTCAGGCAGCTCAGCGTCGAGGATTCGCCCTTCGGACGCGGCAGAAAAGCGGCGGAGCAGCTGAACGGCTCCAGACAGAAGGTCTGTCATGGTGAACGCCTCCTTGGGGGATGTAAACCCATTGTAGCACGAAGCCCAAAGACGGGCAAGACGTGGAAGCAACAGAACGAAAGGAGAAAACCGCGATGATGAAAGAGGAGTTCTGCGCGAGAGCACACATCGAGGAAGATGCGCTCAGCGCCGACGACTATGAAGTGATCGAAAAGGTGTACGCAACGCATCCGGCGATTGACGCCGTGAGTGGAAAGGATCAGATCGCCGCCTTCTACAACCTGCCCTGCGGCATGAGGATCATTCGGGACATGGTACCAACGGCAGAGAAGGCAGCTCAATTGTCGCAAGAAATTCTGCGCATCAATCAGGAAATCAGTTCTCTGTTTCATGAGCGGGGAGAAAAAATACGGCAGTATGAGGCGCTCAAAAGATAATCAGCAGGGAGGCTCTTGATATGCAACGCAACAAGTTTTCCGGAGGGGCTGTGAAGGAGCTGCGGATCACGGCGAAGGGACTGGCCTATCTGGCGGCGATGAACGTCCATCTGGTGCCGAAAATCAACGGCGTGTATGACGCTGACCTGTTCAACAAGTTTTGGGAAGAGCTGCACAGCGTCGGGTTCTTTGACTATTTGCAGCGGGTGGGGCCAGGAAAGCCGCTATCCTCAAGCACAACCGAGGAACGGAAGGATGGTTTTTACTAAGTCCCACAGGGCAAGCCCGGCCTGCTTCAAGCCTTGCCGGACTTTGTGCCGTTTCAGCTGCGCCCTGGCGGCCTTGGCCTTTTCCTCCTCCTGAAGGAGAAACTTCGCCTGTAGTCGGCCTTCCACGGTGAGCTGGTATGCAGTGGGATAGAAAAACGGCACTTCCGTATCGCTGCATTGGATGACCTCGCACGCATAGTCGGCGGACTCGAGCAAACTCTCCTCGCAGAGGGCCTGGGCGGCGGCCATCGCCTCCTCACCCATGGCTTCCACGTCCGTGACGGCGATCTTCTGCCCGGGCAGGGCGTAAACGTGCAGGAGCAGCTTTTCTGCCGGTTCCTTGATGTAAGCTTTCAGCATGGACGCCCCTCCCCTTCGGACTAACCGCATTATATCACGCGACAGCCACGTCCGGCAAGATACCGCTGGCTGCGCGGAAAGGAAAGGCTGGATGATCACGTTAAACGAGCTGCTCCGCCGGCTGGATGGAGTAGAGAGAAAGAGTAACGGGCAGTACATGGCGCGCTGTCCATGCCATGATGACAGGAAAGCCAGCCTGGCGGTGCGGATGGGCGAGAAAGGGATTGTGCTGCACTGCCTGACGAACAGCTGCCGGACGGAGGACATCCTCGACGCGATCGGACTCAAATACAGCGACATCTGCGAGGATTCGCACCCGGCGCAGGAACGCCCCGCCGGGAAAGGCCGGGCCAGGCAAGCGAAGGCCGGGCAGGCAAAAGCACCCGCCGACCCCGCGGAAACGAAGCCGTCCCCGCCACCCAAGGAAAAGACGCCTGCCGACCTGACCCAGCTGAAGGTGGGCGGCGAATACGTCCATCGGGGCACGGACGCGGAGGGCCGTTCGACCCTGCTGCGGGAGAAGATCACGCGCTGCTACGACTACCAGGACAAGGCCGGAAAGCCCGTGTTGAAGGTTTACCGGACGGAGGCAAAGAGCTTCCCGACGGTACACCTGGACGGCGGGCGTTGGTACTGGGGAGACGGCGGACACAGCGAGCTACTGTACCGGCTGCCGCAGGTGCTGTACGCGGCGCGAAACGGGCAGTGGGTTTGGGTGGTCGAGGGCGAAAAGGACGTGGAGACACTCGAAGGGCTGGGCTTTGTGGCAACGTGCAACAAGGGCGGCGCGGGCAAGTGGAACGAGGCGCTCACAGGTGCGCTGGAGGGGGCGCGGGTGTGCATCTGCCCGGACGTTGACCCTCCGGGCCGCAAGCACGGTCAGCTCGTGGCAAAGGCGCTGGACGGGCACGCGAAGGAAGTCCGGGTAGTAAACCTGCGGCGGGTCAAGGGCGTGGAGCTGCCGGAGAAGGGCGACGTGAGCGATCTTTGCCAGCAGGCCGGCAAGAATGCGCGGAAGCTGCTGGAGCAGCTGCTGGACGCGTCGCCGGTGCGCTCCCGCCGGGTGTCGGACGAGGACTACATGGAATACTTCGACGGCGTGCCAGGGTGCGCGGTGGACAATGGCTGCGTATACGCCTATGGGCGAAGCGACCGGGTGCTGCTGGCAAACTTCGTGGCGCTGCCTGTGGAAGAAGCGCTGGTGGACGACGGCAACGGCGAGCCTGCCTTCCGGGTGCGGGTGGCCGGATGGTCAAGCCTGGGCCGACGACTACCGACGGTCACGATGAGCATGGAAACCTTTGGACGGATGGATTGGCCGCTGAACTGCTGGGGACTGTCCGCGAACATCTCCGAGACAACCGGCGCAAAGGCAAAACTGCGGCGGATTGTACAAGCGGCTGGTCAACGGGCGGCGGTGCGTCGATCCGTTTATTGTCACACGGGCTGGCGTGAAATTGATGGGAAGCTGTGCTACCTGCACGGCACGGGCGCGATCGGCGCGGAGGACGTGGACGTGCAGCTGGAATACGGGTTTGAGCGGTACAGCCTGGACGGTCTGCGGGAAGGGCCATGGATGGCCGATCCGCCGGAGCTTCGCCGGGCAAAGTGCATGAACGCAGCCCTTCAGACGATCGGCATCGCAACGCCACGGCTGGGCGTGCCGATGGTCGGATATATGTTTCTGTGCCCGCTGCGTCATTTTCTGCTCAAGCGCGGGCACAGGCCCAGCTTTATTCCGTTTCTGCGCGGGCAGAGCCAGACGGGCAAGAGCGCCTTTGCGTCGCTGGTGCTGAACTTTTTCGGGTATGACTGGAGCTTTGAAAGCAGTATGCCCGCAAGCTTTGAGAACACTGCGAACGCCATCGGCCTGAAGCTGTTCCAGCTCAAGGATATGCCGCTGCTTGTAGACGACTATCACCCGCAGGGCGACGTCCAGAAGGCGCGGCAGATGGCGGCGACGGCGGAAAGCGTCAGCCGAATGATCGGCGACGGGGCGGTTCGCGACCGGATGCGGGCAGACGGTTCCGCGCAGACCATGAAGCCGGTTCGGGCGCTTTGTATCGAGACGGGCGAGGAAACGCCACGGGTGAGCACGTCGAGCGTCGGGCGGATGTTGGTGATCGACGTGCGGCCTGGCGACGTACCCATCCCGCGAAAAGGCGCTGATCCAGCCTATCAGGAAAGGAGCGACGCTTATTTGAACCTTGCGGCCATGGCGCGCATGGGCGCGCTGAACGAAGTAATGCGCGGGTACATTGAATGGCTGATGACGCAGGCCGATACGCTGCCGGAAGCGCTTGAGACGCGGCTGGACGCGCTCCAGAAGGAAGCCATTGATCGACTGCCGCAGGATATTGGCGGGCGCTCCGTGACGGGGATCAGCTACCTGATGCTGGGTATCCAGATGCTGCTTGAGTACATTTCCAGCCCCGGCGCGCTGCTGCCGCCGGACATGGTGCCGGAGATCATGCGCACATACTGGGACGCGGCGGTTGCCTCGGTGGAGAGCCAGCGGCGGGAAATGCGGGAGGAGTCGCCCTCTGAAACCTTCCTGACGACGGTGCGGGAGCTGCTGCAATCCGGGAGGTGCCAGGTGCAGGACTGCGCGGTCAAGGCGATGACGCCGCCGGCAAAGGACTTGATCGGCTACAAGGACGAGATGAACTACTACCTGATCCCCGGCCTGACGTTTGGCGCGGTCAACAAGGCGCTGGCCGATCAGGGAACGTCGATGCAGTTGACGAAGAACGCCGTTTTGCGGATGCTGGCGCAGGAGGACAAGCTGATCAAGGATGCCCGAACGGGGCAGAACGTGCGGCAGTACAACCGCGGCGGCGTGCGTGGCTGGATGATCTGGATCCCGCGATTTGTCATCGACGGCACAAAGCTCAAGGTCAGAGAATCCCAGCTGACCATTGTGGACAATGAAGCGGGCAATCCCTTTGTCAACGACCCGACGAAAGAAGAGGAGGAGGATCCATGAATCAGATCACCATCATCGGGAACCTGACGGCAGACCCGAAGCGTCGCGACGTGGAAACGGCAAACGGACCGCAGACCGTATGCAACTTTACGGTCGCGGTCAACCGGACGCGGGGCGCAGCGGAAACGGCGGACTATTTCCGCGTGTCCTGCTGGCGGAAGCAGGCGGAAAATGCCATGAAGTATCTGGCGAAAGGTCGAAAGGTGTGCGTCGTCGGGCCTGTTTCGGCGCGGGGGTGTGTCGACTGCAACGGGGCTGCCTGCGCAAGCCTGGAAATCACGGCGGAATCGATTGAGTACCTGAGCGGCAGACCGCAAAGCGGAGGCGACGCGAATGAATGAGCGAAAGGATACGCCCGCGTTCCCGTGGCGGCAAACCTTCGTCCCCTCGCTGGTGGAGTGCGGCCGGACGGACGAGCTGTACTTCCCGTCCGGCATCGCGCTGAATGAAGCGAGCGAGGAGGAGCTGCGCCGCGGTTTGTGCCATAAGAGCGGCGGGCAGGCCGCCGCTTGCATAACGTGCGGAGGGTGCGCCTTCGGGCGGGAGCTTGCGCGTCGGAGAGAAGAACCCGATTGTTGTGCCGACTGACGATAAGGAGGGAATGAAAATGCAGGCAAAGAAAAGGCTGGAGCTGTGCCGGGAGGCGCTTTTCGCCATTCGACGGCAGCAGGCGGATGTTGAGCAGCTGCAAGCGATCCAACCGCAAGGGGCGGAGGAGGAACTGGCGATCCAGGCGCAGCTGAAGCGAAGCCAGGCGCTTCTGACGGCACAGCGGCAGCAATATCCGGAGCGGCTGTCCTTTGCGATGCGGGCCATCGACGGCCTGCCGGATATGGAGCACAAGGTGTTATGGGCGTACTATGTGCTGGGCCTGAGCAACACGGAAACGGCCGAGCGGCTGCACTATGACGCGCGGGAGGTTGTGCGCAAGAAGAAAACGGCGCTTACCCGACTGGAACAGGCGGTGAATGAATAAATAAACACAAAGCGAAAAAACCGCAGAGAGCGCCCCACTTTGGGGCGTTCTTTTGATTTCCCCACCACCCTCCCATCTTGCGCCCACTGCCCGTGGGCGGTGTAGACTGCTTTCAGACGGCGGAAGGAGGCGCGCGAATGGGCTGGCACAAGGAGACGGATCCGTTTTACCTGACGGACACCTGGCGGGCGCGTCGCACAA
>CAZRLM010000145.1:0-6404 GCA_964600835.1 uncultured Oscillospiraceae bacterium | reverse complement strand
GCCGCGAGGAGATCGCGCAGGCTCTCAAGGGCGCTGATCTGGTGTTCGTCACGGCGGGCATGGGCGGCGGCACCGGCACCGGCGCGGCCCCCATCGTTGCGGAGATCGCGCGGGACATCGGCGCGCTGACCATCTCCGTGGTCACCAAGCCCTTCGCCTTTGAAGGCAAGCAGCGCATGAAGAATGCCGAGGTGGGCATCGCCGACCTCAAGCAGCGGGTGGACACCCTGGTGGTCATCCCCAACGATCGCCTGCTTCAGGTGGTCAGCAAGGGAACCTCCATGCTGGAGGCCTTCCGCATTGCGGACGACGTGCTGCGCCAGGGCATTCAGGGCATCAGCGACCTGATCGCCGTGCCTGCGCTGATCAACCTTGACTTTGCCGACGTGAAGACCGTGATGGAGTCCGGCGGCATGGCGCACATGGGCATCGGCACGGCCGAGGGTGAAAACCGGATGGTCGAGGCCGCCAAGCGCGCCATTTCCAGCCCCCTGCTGGAGACGAACATCGACGGCGCGCGCGCGGTGCTGATCAACGTGACCGGCGGCGCGGACATGAGCATTGTGGACATCAACGAGGCGGCGAACCTGGTGATGCAGGCCGCCGACCCGGACGCGAATATCATCTTTGGCGCGGGTGTTGACGAGGAAATGGGCGATCAGGTGCGCATCACCGTGATTGCGACCGGCTTTGAAAAGACGCCCTTCCCGCCCAAGGAGCCTGCGCGCAAGCCCCGCGAGCTGGAAAAGGAGCGGCTGTTCGGCTCCTCCTATGGCAGCAGCGCCAATGCGAGCAGCTTCGGCGGCTTCACGGCCTCTCCGAAGCCCGCCGAGGATCAAAATGGCTTTGCGGCGCAGGAAAGCAACAGCGGGTTTGTGAGCGCGAACCGTCCTTCGATGGGCGTGCCGACCCCCGCGGCGAACTATCAGCAGCCGGCCTTCAATCCTTATCAGCCGGCGCAGCAGTTCCAGCAGCCGGTCGGGCAGCCTGCGGTGCCGCAGCAGACCACGACCTACGGCACCTCCCAGCTGTTCGGCAATCAGCCGCAGCAGCCCTATCAGCCTGCGTTCAACAATCAGCCCGTGAACCAGATCGGCGACACGTCGCAGATGCCCACGGTGCAGCAGCCTCAGCAGAACGGCGTGAACGACCGCGACGCGCTGGGAATTCCCGCGTTTCTGCGCCGGAGAAAGTAAAAACAAACCATTTCGGCCATCGTGTTGCAGCGATGGCCGTTTTTTTAGGAGAAGCAATGAACATGCGTTTGAAGAAAGCGGCGCGGTTGACGTGCGCGCTGCTTGTTGCCCTGCTGCTGCCGCTCTCTGCGCTGGCGGAGGGGCTTGAACCGTCTGTGGTTGAGGCCGCGACCGCTCTCGCGCAGCGGCTGGACGCGTTAGCGGACTGTCCGGCGTATTTGAAGCTCTTTGGCGGCAGCGAGGAGATGCAACAGCTTATTGCCGACTGGGGTGTGGGCGACCATGACGAGCCTGAACAGGTGCTTACGCGGTTTTTCCCGACGGACGAAACGGTGCAGCTCCTGTCGCTGCTGTCGCTGGATGAAACGAACGGCTTATCCGAGCTGCCGCCTGAGGCGGTGGACGCGCTTGTCCGCCGTGTGCCGTTTGCGGTTGCGTCAGCGCTGAACGCCCGCGCGGGCGCGACGACGCTTGGGGCAGCGGCCATGATCACACTCACCGAAGCGCGTGTGACGGAGCAGCCCGCCGGCGGCGGCATAATCGCATTTCTCTATTCGGAAACCGTGCCTGTTCTGGTCGCTTTCTGGTCTGAAAACGGCGCAATCACCCTGACCGCTTCCTTTGTCTCCGTCGACGAGGACGAACTGAAATCGCTCTTTTAAGCCCGCCCAGCCCAGGGGCTTTGCTCTTGGAAACCCCGCCAGAGGGGGCAGCGCCTCCTCTGGACTCCCTCGCCAGGAGGGCCGCATGGCCCTCCTGAACCTCCCAAGCGGGGATTCCCGGCTTGTTGGCGAGCGGCGCGTTCTGGACGCGCTGCATAAACGGCGTTTGGGGAACCCGCCAGGAGGGCCGGCTGGCTCACCTGAACCTTTCGAGTGGGGTTCCGCCGGTGTAGGGATGCGCGTCATGTCGGGAAAAGAGCGCATTTTCGAGGAGGGTTTTTCCAAAGCGGCATGGCTGTGCGTTTTACACGTCTGTTCAAAAACAGGATATGCGTGCGTGGCGCGCGCCCATCCATCATAAGGTCTGTTGTGCTTTGACTATTTTTTACAATGAAAGTAGCGTCTCATGGCGGATTTTGGCTTGTAATTTTCCACGTTTTTTGATAAGATGATAGTGTGAGAAAAATGGGTTTATCTGGTGGGAATCCCATGAAGCCACGACTGTTCACAGAAGAGAAATTGATTGGACAGCTCGGAAGGGGGGCAAACCGTGTATCCGTTGCTGATTGTCCGGGAAGAAATCGTATGCCTAACCGTTTTGGTCTTCCTCTGGATAAACGCGCGTTTTTATAAGCTGGGCAAGGATCATGGCAGCTTTCAAAGGATGCTGTTTTATGCCTTGGGTCATGTTGCCTTTGACGTCATCACGGTGCTGACGGTCAACAGCCTGGACACGGTTCCGGAATGGCTCAATTTAGCTGCCCATGTGATTTTTTATCTGTTCGCCATCCTGTTCTCGCAGGAGTTCTTCTGCTATGTGGTTGAAATCATCTACGGGAAAAGAATCCAGAGAATAGTGCGGATTGTGACGCTATGCATGGTAGTGGCCTATGTGGTCGCTCTGCCCGTGCTGCCGATCGTCTATTTGAAGGGCTACGGAACCAATTACAGCCTGGGACCGGCCGCCTTTGTGGGATACGGGCTGGCAATGGTGTTCTTTGTCGGCAGTGCGGTCATCCTGGTCGTGCATTACAGGACGCTTGCGCCTCATGTGCGAATGGCGCTGGTTCCCATGCTGCTGGTGATGGTGGCGGCGGAGTGCATCCAAATTGCCGTGCCTGAGCTGCTGATCACGGGCGGCGCGGCCACTATTGTGACGGTCGCCTTCTTCTTCTCACTGGAAAATCCTGCGGTTGTGTTCAAGCAAAAGCTGATGATTGATGCGCTTACCGGTGTCAAGAGTCGGCACAGCTATGAAATTGACATCAAGAAGATGGAGGAGACGTACGCGCAGGATCGGGGAACACAGTTTGGTCTGGTATTCTGCGATATCAACGGTCTGAAACGGGTGAATGATGTCAACGGCCATTTGGAGGGCGACGCGTATATCGGACGCATTGCCCAGATTCTGATGAAGAATCTAAAGAGCGCGGAAAACATCTACCGGATGGGCGGCGACGAATTTCTGACGGTCTACCGGAACGTGGATGAGGCGGTCATCCGGCAGGAAATTGGTCAGGTCAACGCGGATTGCGTCGCGCAATCGGCCGAGCTGTCTTACAAGATGAGCATTGCCGCGGGTTTTGCCATGTCCGGCGAGGAATATGGCTCCCTGCGCGAGGTGCTGCGGGTGGCCGATTACCTGATGTACAAGAACAGGGCGGAAATCAAGCGGGAGAACGCGTTCCTGACCAGGGATGGACAGCTGAATATGGCGGGTCTGACCGACCGCATTTTCGATGTCTTTGCCGCTACGGGTGACGGGAACTATCTGACCTTGTGCAATTTGTCCACCAATGTGTCCCGCTGGTCGAAGTCGGCGGTGGAATATTTTGGCCTGCCCGGCGAATTTATTTTCGACAGCGCAACCGTTTGGATGGATTATATTCATCCGAATGATCGGGCTGATTATTGGGCGGATATCAGCGCGGTGCTCAGCGGGAAAAAAACGGAGCACGACATTAGGTACCGTGTCCGCAACAAGCAGGGAGAATATGTAAACTGCACTTGCCAGGGCAGAATACTTAAGGCGAAGGACGGCGAGCCGGAGCTGTTTGCGGCGACGCTCGTCTGTCAGAATATTGTGGAGAACGTTGATCCTACCACCGGTCTGCGGAACGAACAGGCATTTGTCAGCTGCATGGAAAAACGGATGCACGAGGGCGTGCGGGCTTCCTTCCTGATGGTGCAGATATGCACCTTTGGTCGGATCAATCTGCTGTATGGCTACAAGATCGGCGATCAGATTTTGAAGCAGTTTGCGGATATTTTGACGCGGTTTGCGGGCGAGGACGGCCGCGTGTTCCGGACGGGCGGCACGAAGTTCCTCCTGTGCCAGATGAAGACGGATGCGGAGGAGGTCGCGCAGTGCTATAAGGCGCTGCAAAAAGCGGCCCGCTATGAGATTGTGGTGGACTCGATCACGATTCCGCTCCGCCTGGCGTGCGGCGCGTTTGTGATGGACGATCAGCTGACCGGCGGCATTGCGACGATTCAGAACAACCTGACCAGCGCGCTGGAGCGCTCCAAACAGGATTATCACGGGAAAATCGTGTTCTATAATGATCCCGTGCTGTATGGCACAAAGGAGAGCGCCCAGCTGCTGGCCACGATCCATCGGGACGCGATTACAAAGCGCAAGGGCTTTTTCCTGGAATATCAGCCAATTTTCCGGATGAGCGACGGCGATGTCATCGGGGCGGAGGCGCTCCTGCGCTGGCGGAATGAGCGATTCGGCAGGGTAGAACCAGGGAGCTTTGTAGCCTGGCTGGAGAATGACCCATGCTTCTATCAGGTGGGGCGCTGGATTCTTCAAAACGCGCTCCGGGACGCGAAGGAAATGCTTGAAATCGTCCCGGATTTTGTGGTCAATGTCAACGTCACCATCCTTCAACTGGAGGACGAGCGGTTCAACACCATGGTGCTGGAGGCGCTGCGGGAGAGCGGATTCCCGCCGCATCAGCTCTGTCTGGAGCTGGCTGAGCGCTGCCGCGAGCTGGATGAGGAGTTCCTCAAAGCGCAGATTGATTTTTTCCACCGGTTCGGCATTCAGGTTGCGCTGGACGACGTAGGCACCGGCTTCTCCTCGCTGAGTATGCTGCTTGATCTTCCGGTGGATGAGGTCAAGGTGGACAAGAGCTTCATCACGAACATCCGCGATCACAAGGCGCAGCAGGTGTTTGCCAGCGCCATTGTCGATGCGACCCAGCGGATGGGCTACCACGCCTGCCTGGAGGGCATCGAGGACAGGGAAACCTACGAATACCTCCAGAATTTCGGCGCAAGCTCCTGCCAGGGCTACTACTTTGCCAGGCCCATGACCGCCGAGGCGCTGAAGGACTATTTGCGGATGAAAAAAGCCGGAGGCGCGCAGTAAGCGCTTCTCCGGCGTGACGATGGGCAATCGGAAGGCAGGGTACGGCACGGGCCGAAAACGGTCGGTCGTATCCTGCCGTTTTTATGTCTTTTTGTAGAAAAAATCGTCGTTCAGGAACCATTCGACCTGGAATTCACGCGCTTCCGGCGCTTGCTCCGGCGCGGCGGTCAGCAGATGCGAAACGCACCAGATGCTCATTCTGTCAATGGGGAACTGGATGGCGGACCAGGCGGCAATGGTGGGATCCTGCCGCTGAAGCTGGTTGGTTACCACCAACAGCTTGGGAAAAGCGCTTCTGGCGATGCCGGACTGATACAATTGATACTGCGCGCCGCGGGCAAGCCGTTTTGAAAAGGCGACGATCAGCTCCGGCATTTGCGCGCTATATATCATATCCGCCGCTGCGCGGGCGCCGCCTTCCTCGCTGATGGGATAAGGCGCGGAGAAGGTACGCAATTGAATGCCGGCCTGAGCGCAGTCCGCGCGAAAAATCTCCGCCTGCGCATGGTGACTGGTGTTGCCGTCCGCGTATAACAGACCGACGTTGGCGTATCCTGCCTGCACAATCAGCTCGACAGTTTGATGGATATATGTTTCGGGGCTGACATACGCGCAGCTGTGTACGGCTGAGCGGCGGTTCAGCAAAACGATCGGGATCGGGAATTGATTGTTTTCGATGTAATCGCTGTCCAGCGTGGGAAAGCTGCAAATCAGCGCGCCGTTGGAGCGCGTACCGCTGAAATGGCGGCTGTACTGCGAAAGACGATGACGTTCGTAAAGCTGAAGCATGATGTCAAACTCGGTGGGGGTGTAGGTCATCAGGTCGTGAATGCCGCTGAAAACAGCATTGAGCAGATCGGTATCCGACTGATAAGGCCAGAAGATGGAGAAAGTGGGGCAGCAGGTCACGCTTTGACGAACACGCTTGGCATACAGGTTGGGCCGGTAGTTCAGCTGGGCGGCCTTCTCATGAACGCGCTGCTGCATCTCCTTTGAGATGCGCATCTCGTCGCCTCGGCCGTTGAGCACATACGACACAAGGCTGGTCGATACATTGAGTGATGCCGCAATATCCTTCATTGTCAACGTATTGCGCTTGGACATGGAGGCAATCTCCTTTCTGCAGATGATCTCAGTCACGAGCTTAACAGTTGAGCTTACATAGATTAT
>CAZRLM010000144.1:0-6414 GCA_964600835.1 uncultured Oscillospiraceae bacterium | reverse complement strand
AACTGAAGCTGATGCACGCGCTGGTGAAGCCGAAGTACTTCATCCCCGTCCACGGCGAATACCGGATGCTCTGGCAGCACGCCGAGCTGGCCGAAAGTATGGGAATGCCCACGCAGAACATCGTCATCCCCGAGATCGGCCAGGTCATTGAGATGACGAACGACACGCTCAACCTGGGCGAGCAGATTCCCACCGGCGGCGTGCTGGTGGACGGCCTGGGCATCGGCGACGTGGGCAACGTCGTCCTGCGCGACCGCAAGCACCTCAGCCAGGACGGCCTGATCATCGTCGCCATGGCGATCAACCGCGACGAGGAGCGCCTCGTCAGCGGGCCGGACATCATCAGCCGCGGCTTCATCTATGTGCGCGAGAATGAGGACATCATTGAAAACACCCGCGAGGTTGTGCGGCAGATTCTGGCCGGCAGCAGCCTGGCGGGCGAGGAATGGCCAAACCTCAAGAACCGCATCAAGGATGAGCTGCACCGCTTCATCTATGAAAAGATCAAACGCAACCCGATGATCCTGCCGATCATCCTCGATATTTGACGCCCAAGCGCCCGGCGGAGGAGGCGGCTGAACAAGGCCGCTTCCTCCCCGCGCGTTTTGGGCGCGTTTTTCCCCGGCGCTGAAAGAAAAAACGCCGCTCATCCGTTTCTTTTGCGGGAGACAGACGTCGCCCGAAAAAACGGTCATGACGCGGCGCAGGAAAGGACAGACTGTCAGCATGGAATATTCCGCCGCCCACCGCCTCGCCCAGGAAATTCGCCAGAGCGAGGAATATCAGACTTACCACCGCCTCAAGGACGAGGTCATGGCCGACGAAACCGTCGCCGCCCTCATCCGCGAGTACAAGAAGCTGCAAATCAGCCTGCAAATGGCGGCCATGGCCTCGCAGCAGCCGGACGCGGAGGATATGCAGCGGTTTTCCGGCATCTCCGCGCTGCTGTTCGGCAAACCGGAGGTTTCCCAGTATCTGCTGGCGGAAATGCGCCTCCAGCAGGCCATGGCGGATATTTTCAAGATCATCACCGACGCGGCGGGGCTTGACCTGAACATCCCCGGTCTCGGCTGAAAAAAGCGCGTCAAAGGAGGCTGCGCCCATTGAGGAAGAAGAAGCGGAACTACACCTACCGCTCCCTTCGGGATGAGCGGGAGTACGGCGGCTACTGGTACGCCGGGCTGTGGAACATCCTGCGGCCGATTCTGATCGGCGCGTGCGCGCTGACGGTTGTGGTCGGCCTGCTGGCGGCGGGCTGGAACCACGTTTACGCGGACTACCTCGCCCCGTCGGACGCGTCGGATCCCTCCGCCGTGCCCTTCGCCGTGGAGAGCGGCCAAAGTCTGACCCGCGTGGCGACCAACCTTGAAAACGCCGGGCTGATCCGCTCCAAGACGATCTTCAAGTATTACTGCGACTTTGCCGGCATGGGACAGAAGATTCAGGCAGGCAACTATACGCTCAACCGGACGATGTCGATGAACGAGATCGCCGACCAGCTGACCCGCGGCGACGGCAACCCGTTGGTGCGCAACATCACCCTCATCCCCGGCTGGACGATCGAGGAGTTCGCGGACAAGCTGGTCGCGGACGGCGTGCTGGCGGACAAGACGGAGTTCCTCGCGCTGTGCAAAACCGGCGAGCGGTTTGCCGACTACTACTACATCGCCGACGCGCTGGCCACGGCGAACGCGTCGAAGCGCAAGTATCTGCTGGAGGGCTACCTGTCCCCCAACACCTACGAAATCTATACCGACGCGACCGCAGAGGACATCCTGCGCAAGCTGCTTTCGCAGACCGAGCGCGTCTTCCCCGCCGACGCGCAGAATCGCGCGGAGGAGTTAGGGTACACCATGGATCAGATGCTGACATTGGCCAGCCTGATCGAAAAGGAAGCCAAGACCGCTGATTTTGCGAAGGTGTCCGCCGTGTTCCACAATCGACTGAAGCAGAAGGTCAAGCTGCAAAGCGACGTGACCATCCACTACATCACCGGCGTAAGGAAGATGGCGCTGGACAACAGCGATTTGCAGCTGGACAGCCCCTACAACACCTACCTGTACGCCGGGCTGCCCCTGGGGCCGGTGTGCAGCCCCTCGGCGGAGGCGATCAACGCCGCCCTGTATCCGGACGAAACCTACCTGGCCGAAAATTACCTGTACTTTTGCGCCAAGGATCCGGAGAGCGGCGAGCTGCACTTCTCCCGGACGCTGGAGGAGCACAATCAGGCGGTACAAATCTACGCGCCGCTGTGGAAGGCCTATGATGACTCGCGAGGGATCCAGTAACCTGATTAAGCCCGAGCTGCTCTGCCCCGCGGGCACGATGGACGCGCTTCGCGCCGCGCTGCACTTTGGCGCGGACGCGGTCTATGGCGGCATGAAGCGCTTCGGTCTGCGCGCCTTCGCCGGCAATTTCGACGAGGACGCGCTCGCCGAGGCCGTCCGGCTGACCCATGCGGCGGGGAAAAAGTTCTACGTCACCATGAACGTCTTTCCCTTCGACGACCAGATGGAGGACTTCGTCCGCGCGGCGGAATGCGCCCATCGCCTCGGCGTGGACGCGGCCATCGTCAGCGACCTGGGCGCGATCGTCACGCTGCGGGAGCGCGTGCCCGGTCTGACGCTGCACGTCAGCACGCAGGCGAGCACGGTCAACGCCGCCGCCGTCCGGCACTATCATGCGCTGGGCTGCGCGCGGGTCATTCTCGCCCGGGAAACGTCGATTGCGCGGATGCGGCTCCTCCGCGCGGCCATCCCGCCGGAAATGGAGATCGAGACTTTCGTCCACGGCGCGTCCTGCATGGCCTACTCCGGGCGCTGCCTGCTGTCCGCCGCCCTGACGGGGCGCAGCGGCAATCAGGGCGAGTGCGCCCAGCCCTGCCGCTGGCAGTACGCGGTGGTGGAGCAAAAGCGCCCCGGCGAATACTGGCCCGTCGCCGAGGACGAAAACGGCTGCTACCTGTTTTCCGCCAACGATTTGAACCTGATGCCCCTGCTGCCGGAACTGACCGCCGCGGGGGTCAGCAGCCTGAAAATCGAAGGCCGAATGAAAACGGAATACTACGTCGGCACGGTGACGTGCGCCTACCGCCGCGCCATCGACGCGCTTGACAAGGGCGAGGACGCGTTCCGCACGCTGCTGCCCGGCCTTTTGACGGAGCTGACCTGTGCCAGCCATCGCGTGAGCGACACCGGCTTTGCGCTGGGCGCGCCGGAGCATCCCGGCGGCGCGGAGGGCTTTCATCAGGCGCGGGAGTATGTCGCGCGGGTGGTATCGCCCTGCGCCCCGGGCGGCGAGGCGCGGCTTTTGCTGAAAAACCGCTTCCACGCGGGCGACCATTTGGAGCTGCTCACGCCCGCCGGGCCGCTTCCCGTCGTCGCCGAGCTGTTCCGCCGCGAAAAAACCGGTGAAACGCTCGATACGTTGGGCGTGGCGGGGGAAGTCGTCGCGATGCGTCTGCCCGTCGCCGCCGCGGAGGGCGATCTGCTGCGCGGCCCGGTGCGAAACCACCGCGTATAGTCAAATTTCGCCGTCTCCCCTTTTATTCCGGCGCGGCGGTTGCTTCTCCGCGTTTTTTGTGGTATAATCGGAGACAATTCTATGACTTTTTTGTCATCGTTAAGGGGGAGCAAACATGGCAGGGTATGTTTCGGACGCGGTCATCCGCCGCCTGCCGGGGTACTATCGCCACCTGCGGGAGCTGGAAGCCGTGGGCGTCGTCCAGATTTCGTCCCAGGAGCTGGGAAAACGGATGCAGTTGACTCCCTCGCAGATTCGGCAGGACATCAATTGCTTCGGCGGTTTTGGACGGCAGGGCTACGGCTATCAGGTGTCCAACCTGAAGGAGCACATCGGAGAGATTCTGGGGCTGACGCGGCAGCACAAGGTGATCATCGTCGGCCTGGGCAACATCGGCAGCGCCGTCGCGATGTACCCCACCTTTTCCCGCGAGGGCTTTCTGACCATCGCCGCCTTTGACGTCGACGCCAATAAGGTCGGCCAGCGGCTTGGCAACATTCCCGTGTTCGATATGTCGGAGCTGGAAAACTTTTTGGGCGACAGCAAGGTGGACATTGCCGTGCTGGCTGTGCCGGCCGCCGTCGCCCAGTCGACGCTGGACAGGCTCTATCAGGGCGGCGTGCGCGCGGTGTGGAACTTCGCGCCCACCGACATGGCTCATCCGGACGACATGATTGTCGTCAACGTTCACCTGAGCGACAGCCTGCAAATACTGTCCTACAAAATGGCGCACCGGGATGACGCGTAATCTCCTCCCGGGCGCAACGCGCAGGAGGGAAGCCATCCATGACTCGTACCCCCACCGAAGGGAAGTATCGCGCCTCCGGCGATCAGCCGGTCACAGTGCACGTTCAGCAGCGCGCGGCGGCCCGCCATCCGCGGGTCACGCGGGCGAGTAACGCCGCGAAGGCGCCGCTTGGCCGCTCCGAGGAGCTGCTCGAGCGCCAGGAGCAGGCGCGGCAGGCGCAATTGCGTCGGCAGACATACCTGTCCGCCGACGGCGGTTCGCGCCGCGCGGAAAGCTACTATAACGACTACGAGGCCCGCGAGCCTTCGCGCCGCCGGGCAGCGCCCGCCAAAAAGAAAAAGCGCCGCCACAACGGACTTTGGGCGGCGGTTATTTTCCTGTGCCTGTTGTGTATGACCGCGCTGGGGCTTTTTGTCGCGCCACAGCTGCTGGGCGTGCAGTTTGTCAGCCTGCCGAACTACGCGTTCGTGAACGGCAGCGTGATCACCCTCAGCCCGGAAAGCTATGAGAACTACAAGACCTACCGTCGCTATCTGGACACGGACACCATCTTCCCCGGCGTGTATGTGGACGGGGTGAGCGTCGGCGGCATGACCGTCGCCCAGGCGGCGGAGGCGGTGGGACAGGTCGTCCCCTCCTCCGGCGGGGCGTTCGCCGTAACGGTGAACGTGGGCAACATGAGCTGGCTGATCGACTCCTCGCAGGTACCCATGACCCGCAATCTGGACAGCGTGCTGGCCAAGGCATATTCTTTCGGGCGCGGCAACACCACCGCTATCCGCGGCACGCACGTCACGCCCTTTCAGGAGCGGCTGAACGCCGCGATCAACCTGCGGGAAGCGCCCGTCACGCTGGGCACCTCCATGACCTACGACAAGTCCGCCGTCCGTCAGCTGACGGACAGCATCGTGGCCTACGTCAACCGTGAGCCGGTGAACGCCTCGGTCGCGACCTTTGACTTCAACTCCCGCAACTTTACCTTCAACAGCGACACGCCCGGCGCGTACATTGACGCGGACGATCTGTACAACCAGGTGATCGCCAGCCTCGATTCCGGCAGCTACAACGCGTCGATCACCGTCGAGCCGGAAATGATCCTCGCGTCGGTCACGAAGGCGGAGCTGATGAACTCCTTCCGCCGCATCTCCTCCTACACGACGGAGACGACCTCCAATGCCAACCGCAACACGAACGTGGAGCTGTCCGCCAACGCGATCAACGGTCGCACGGTGATGCCCGGCGAAACGTTCTCCTTCAACGAGGCGACCGGTCAGCGCACGGTGGAGAAGGGCTACCGGGAAGCCACCGCGATTTCCGGCGGGCAGAGCGTACCCGAGGTGGGCGGCGGCGTTTGCCAAACCAGCTCGACGCTCTTTAACGCCGTTGCCCGCGCGAACCTGGAAATTGTCAGCCGCAGTCCGCACGCCTGGCCCTCCAGCTATGTGGAGAAGGGCATGGACGCGACCGTCAACTGGCCGAACCTGGACTTCAAGTTCCGCAACAGCAGCGACTGGCCGATCTTCATCGTGGCGTACTACGCGAAGCGGAAGGTCACGGTGGAGATCTACGGCATGAGCCTGGGCGACGGCGTGACGATCGACCTGGAGAGCGTCGTCACGCAGACGATCAAGCCCTCCGACGAAATCAAATATGTGCAGAACACCTCGCTCCCCTACGGCACCCAGCAGGACACCGTCAAGAAGCGCACCGGGTACAAGGTGGAAACCTACAAGATTTGGTATCAGAACGGTCAGGAGATCAAGCGCGAGCTATTATGCAATTCCACCTACAAGGCGTATCAGGCCGTGGTGGAATACAACTGGTAACAAAAGGCGAACCGCTCTTTCCGGGTGGTTCGCCTTTTTGCGGTTAAGCGCTATCCCGGCAGAGAGCACCCGAAGGGGTGCAGGGGAACACCGGAAAGCCTGGCGGACGACCTTCGCCCGCTACCGCGCCCGCAGACGCGGAATCCCTGCGTTTCGGTAAAAGGGTGTGGGCCGCGTCAAATGACGCGGATTCCATGTAGGCACAACGCAATGAGGTTGTCTGAGCACCCGGTGGGTGCAATCCTTTATTTCAATTTTGTTTCAGGATGGACGTTCTTTTCGTCTCGGCGAAAAGAACCAAAAGCCGACCGGGGCCGC
>CAZRLM010000143.1:0-6442 GCA_964600835.1 uncultured Oscillospiraceae bacterium | reverse complement strand
TCACGGAGCACCCGCTCGGCAAGTGCGCCGGTGCCGCACCCCAGGTCGAGCACGTCCAGCCCGGCCAGGTCGCCCAGGAGCCGCTTCATCTGTGGCCACTCGCCCGCCGCGCTCAGCCCCACCTGGCTGCGCGGCATCTGCGCATACATGTCAAAAAAGGTTGGCTCATCGTACTGCGTCATCCGTCTGATCCTCCGTTCAAAACCGCATAGCGTCATTATAGCACGGCGGTCGTCGGCGCGCAACCAGTCGGTTTGCGCAATTTTGTTAAAAAAATATCGTTAAACTATTGACAAAATCTGTGCCCTATGATACATTATTCCCGACCTCCGGCGGCATCCTATCGGGAAGCCCCGGCGGAAATATCCTGCGTCAACCGGCTGCCGCGCTGCGCGTTCAGCGGGGCGGGAAGGAGAATGGTGATGGAGAAGGAATATCCCATGGTAGACAGCGTCAAGAGCTTTGAAGCGGCTCTCGCCCGGGTGCGCGCGGCCCAGGCGGCCTATGCGCAGTATTCTCAGGAGCAGGTGGACGCCATTTTCCGCGCGGCGGCGATCGCGGCCAACAAGGCGCGCATTCCGCTGGCGAAGCTGGCCGTCGCCGAAACCGGCATGGGCGTGGTGGAGGACAAGGTGATCAAGAACCACTTCGCCGCCGAATATATCTACAACGCGTACCGCGACACGAAAACCTGCGGCGTGATCGAGCGGGACGAGAGCGCCGGCGTGGAGAAAATCGCCGAGCCGATCGGCGTGATCGCCGCCGTCATCCCCACGACCAATCCCACCTCGACCGCGATTTTCAAGACGCTGCTCGCCCTCAAGACGCGCAACGGCATCGTGATCAGCCCCCATCCCCGGGCGAAAAAGAGCACCATTGCCGCGGCGAAAATCGTGCTGGAGGCCGCCGTAGCCGCCGGCGCGCCGGAGAACCTCATCGCCTGGATCGACGTGCCCAGCCTGGAGCTGACCAACATGGCGATGAAGGAAGCGGACATTATCCTCGCCACCGGCGGCCCCGGCATGGTGAAGGCGGCGTATTCCTCCGGCAAGCCTGCCCTGGGCGTAGGCGCGGGCAACACCCCCGCCATTATCGACGACAGCGCCGACGTGCTGCTGGCGGTAAACAGCATCATCCACTCCAAGACCTTCGACAACGGCATGATCTGCGCCTCCGAGCAGTCCGTCATCGCGCTGGACGGCGTATACGACCGGGCGCGTGCCGAGTTCGCCGCCCGGGGCTGCCACTTCCTCTCCGGTGAGGAGCTGGACAGGGTGCGCAAAACGATCCTGATCAACGGCGCGCTCAACGCCAAAATCGTCGGACAGAAGGCCGCGACCATCGCCCGGCTGGCGGGCATCGACGTGCCCGAGGACACGAAGATCCTCATCGGCGAGGTGGAAAGCGTCGAGCTGAGTGAGGAGTTCGCCCACGAGAAGCTGTCTCCCGTGCTGGCGATGTACCGCGCCGCGGACGTCGAGGACGCGATCGCAAAGGCGGAACGCCTCATCGCCGACGGCGGCTACGGCCACACGTCCTCCATTTACCTGAACGCCGTGACGCGGCAGGATCTGGTGGAGCGCTTCGCCGCCCGGATGAAATCCTGCCGCATCCTCGTCAACACCCCCGCCTCCCAGGGCGGCATCGGCGATCTGTACAACTTCAGCCTCGCGCCCTCCCTCACGCTGGGCTGCGGCTCCTGGGGCGGCAACTCCGTCAGCGAAAACGTGGGCGTGAAGCACCCGCTGAACATCAAAACCGTCGCACAGAGGAGGGAGAATATGCTCTGGTTCCGCGCGCCGCAAAAGGTGTACGTCAAGAAGGGCTGCCTCCCCTTCGCGCTGGATGAAATCAAAACCGTGCTCGGGCGCAAAAAGGCGTTCATCGTGACGGACTCCTTCCTGTACCACAACGGCTACACCAAGGCCATCACCGACAAACTGGACGCGATGGGCGTCGCGCACGCCACCTTCTTCGACGTGGCTCCCGACCCGACCCTCGCCTGCGCTAGGGAAGGCGTGAAGGCCATGAACGCCTTCCAGCCGGACTGCATCATCGCCGTGGGCGGCGGCTCCGCGATGGACGCGGGCAAGATCATGTGGGTGCTCTACGAGCATCCGGAGGCGGACTTCCTCGACATGGCGATGCGCTTCAGCGACATCCGCAAGCGCGTGTACACCTTCCCGCGCATGGGCGACAAGGCGTGCTTCATCGCGGTGCCGACCTCCGCGGGCACCGGCTCCGAGGTCACGCCGTTTGCCGTGATTACCGACGAGCGCTCGGGCGTGAAGTATCCCCTGGCGGACTACGAGCTGATGCCCAACATGGCGATCGTGGATCCCGACCTGATGATGAACGCGCCCCGGGGCCTGACCAGCGCCTCCGGTATCGACGCGCTGGTGCACGCGCTGGAAGCCTACGCCTCCATGATGGCGACGGACTACACCGACGGCCTGGCGCTCAAGGCGATGCGGACGATCTTCGACTACCTGCCCCGCTGCTATGACGACGGCGCGCACGACCCCGAGGCCCGCGAAAAGATGGGGAACGCGGCGACGATGGCCGGCATGGCCTTTGCCAACGCGTTCCTGGGCGTGTGCCACTCCATGGCGCACAAGCTGGGCGCGTTCCACCACCTGCCCCATGGCGTGGCCAACGCGCTGCTCATCGAGCTGGTGATCCGCTTCAACAGCGCGGACGTGCCCCGCAAGATGGGCACCTTCCCGCAGTACGCGTATCCGCACACGATGCGGCGCTACGCGGAGGTCGCCGAGTTCCTGCGTTTGCCGGGCGAGACGGACGAGGAGAAGGTGGACAGCCTGATTGCCGCGGTGCGCGCACTCAAGGAACGGGTCGGCATCAAGGCGACGATCCGCGATTACGGCGTGAAGGAGGAGGACTTCCTCGCCACGCTGGACGAGATGACCGAGCAGGCCTTCGACGATCAGTGCACCGGCGCGAACCCCCGCTATCCGCTGATGAGCGAGATCAAAGAGATGTATTTGACGGCGTATTATGGCGAGTAAGCCCGATGCGTGGATGAAGGAGGAACCGTGATGAAGCTGGATCAAATCATTGCCGAGCGTCCGACCAAGACGGTCTACCGGGACGGCGAGCTGGCCATCAAGCTGTTTCAGGAGGGCTACGCCAAGGCGGACATTCTCAACGAGGCGCTGAACACCGCCCGCGTGGAGGAGACGGGGCTGAACATCCCGCACCTGAAGGCGGTAACGAAGGTGGACAACCGCTGGGCCATCGTGACCGAATATGTCGAGGGCCGGACGCTGCAGGAGCTGATGGATGAGCAGCCCGACCGCTTCGACGAATATTTGAACCGCTTTGTGGACATTCAGCTGGACATCGAGAGCCACACCTGCCCGATGCTCAACTCCCAGAAGGAGAAGATGCACCGGAAGATCAGCCAGTCCGCGCTGGACGCGACGACCCGCTACGAGCTGCACACGCGTCTGGAGGCAATGCCGCACCACAACAAGGTGTGCCACGGGGACTTCAACCCGTCGAACGTGGTGATCACCCCGGACGGCCAGGCGTACATTCTGGACTGGGCGCACGCGACGCAGGGCAACGCCTCGGCGGACGCAGCGCGGACGTACCTGCTCTTTTTCCTGGAGGGCAAGGCGGACGTTGCGGAGAAGTACCTGACGCTTTTCTGCAAAAAAAGCGACACGGCGAAGCAATATGTGCAGAAGTGGATTCCGATCGTCGCGGCAAGCCAGTCGGTGAAGGGCAAGCCGGAGGAGCGGGAAACGCTGATGCGCTGGGCGGATGTGGTGGACTACGAGTGACCTTCAAAAGCGGCTTCGCTCG
Organism: uncultured Oscillospiraceae bacterium; assembly: GCA_964600835.1. Lineage (GTDB taxonomy): Bacteria > Bacillota > Clostridia > Christensenellales > Aristaeellaceae > UBA11524. The sequence continues at coordinate 2,614 of CAZRLM010000143.1, read as the reverse complement.
CTTTTTGACGCGCACAGAGGGGCGCCGGGCCTGAGGCAGGTTCAGCGCCCCTCCTTTTGTCTTCAATCCGCCTCGTTTGGCGAGCCATTGGTATGCCTGGATGGTACTTCCTGGATCAAAGTTAAGAATGTGCTATAATAGTTTGTAATGTACTATTGCACATTTTGGCATGAATGGGCATAATAATAGACAAGAGAATCACCCAGGCATGGTGGTTGATTCAAAAAGGAGGTATACATCCATGAGAAAGCTGTATTCCGTTTTGGCTCTGGCTTTGGCCCTCTGCATGATTTGCAGCTGCGCTTTCGCCAACGAGCAGAAGTACGACGAGCCCGTGACCGTGCATTTTGTGCGCAGCACCGATGACACGCTCGACGCCAACTACTTCTCTCAGCACCCCGACAAGACCATGACCGACAACCTCTGGTGCGACCTGTACCGGGACGAGCTGAACATCATTGTGGATTACGACTGGATCGTCAAGAGCGGCGAGGAGTATGACACCAAGCTGGCCGCTGAGCTGGCGATCGGCGACATCCCCGAGTTCGTGAATGTGACGGCCCTGCAGGTCAAGCAGCTGTATGAAGCCGGCCTGATCATGCCCCTGGAGGACATTTACGAAGAGTATGCCACCGAGCAGACCAAGACCGTCATGCTCGAGACCGGCTCTTCTCCCTTTGACGCGGTGACCTTCGACGGCCATCTGTACGCGCTGCCCGTGGTTGGCGAGACGCTGATGATCGCCGACCTGATGTGGATCCGTACCGACTGGCTTGAAAAGGTGAACATGAGCGCCCCCACCACCTGGGACGAGCTGGTCGCCGTGGCCAAGGCCTTCTGCGCCGCCGACTTTGACGGCAACGGCGTGGACGACACCATCGGCATCGCGATTTCTAAGGATTTCTGGAGCCAGATGTTCACCATGAAGGGCATCTTCAATGCTTTCGATTCCTATCCGAACATTTGGGTTGAGAATGAGAACGGCGATCTGGTTTACGGCGCGACGCTGCCCGGAACCAAGGATGCGCTGGCGGCTCTGCATCAGATGTACACCGACGGCCTGATCGACCCCGAGTTCGGCGTCAAGACCGGCGGCAAGGTTGCCGAGGCGACCACGGCCGGCAAGTGCGGCATCGCCTTCGGCGCACAGTGGAACTCCATCTATCCTCTGCAGGACAGCTGGAACCTGGGCAAGGATGACGGCTGCCAGTGGCAGGCCTTCGCCATCCCCACCGCTACCGACCACAAGGCCAAGGCCATGACCGACGTGGGCACCACCGCCTGGACGGTCGTTCGCAAGGACGTGGAACATCCCGAAGCCGTCGTCAAGATGTACAATCTGTTCATCGACAAGTGCTGGGGCCCCGAAAACGAGAATGGCGTGTACTACGCGCCCCTCGACTCCGAGTCCATCTGGAAGCTGTCTCCCGTAACGCCCACCAAGCCCGACAAGAACATCAACGCTTTCCTTGACCTGGAAGCTGGCCGTCAGTCCGGCGATATGTCCGGTGTGACCGGTGAAGGCTACTCCATCCTCCAGAAGCTGCAGGCCTTTGAGTCCGGCACCGAAGAGGGCTTCGCCCTGTGGGGCTGGGAGCGCATCTATGGCGCGGACGGCGCTTACGGCGTGCTGAACTACTACAAGGAAAACAACCTGACCCAGGATCAGATGTTCGTTGGCGCTGCCACCGAAACCATGACCTACATGATGTCCACCCTGGACGACCTGCGCGACGAGGCTTTCGTGAAGATCATTCTGGGTGAGGAACCCATCGACGCGTATGACACCTTTGTTGAGAACTGGATGGCCATGGGCGGCGAGCAGATCACTGCCGAGGTCAACGAGTGGTACGCTTCCTTGAAGTAATCCCCGTAAAGATTCCATACTCCTTGCGGGGGCTGGTGGCAGCACCAGCCCCCGCTTTCAAATCAATTTCAGGGAGATGCAGGCTATGGATAAAAGTGTACAGCTGAGCCGTTCACGCAGGCCGGGGCGTTTCCGGAAGGAACTGCCCTTTCATTTGATGCTTCTGGTCCCCGTTATCCTCGTGTTTATTTATATGTACCTGCCCATGGGCGGCCTGGTGATCGCGTTCCAGAAATTTATCCCCGCGAAGGGCCTGTTTGGCGACCAGAAATGGGTCGGATGGGGCAACTTTGAGCTGCTGCTCAAAAATCCCCAGGCGCTGCCCGCGCTGCGCAACACGGTCATCATTGCGGCATGGAAGATCGTCCTCCACCTGCTGGTTCCCGTCACCGTGTCGATCCTGCTCAACGAGGTTCGCAACGCCGGCTTCCGCCGCACCATACAGACGCTGATCTATCTGCCCCACTTCCTGAGCTGGATCCTCCTGGGCGGTATTCTCATCGATATTCTTTCGCCAAGCGGCGGTCTGCTTAACCGCTTCCTGGCGCTGTTCGGCATCGAGCCGATCTTCTTCCTGGGCGACAATCAGTGGTTCCGCTTCACGCTGGTGTTTACGGACGTGTGGAAGGAATTCGGTTTCGGAACCATTGTGTACCTCGCCGCCATCACGAACATTGATCCTACCCAGTACGAGGCCGCGACGATTGACGGCGCCAACCGTTTCCAGCGTATGCTTCATGTGACGCT
>CAZRLM010000142.1:4975-6473 GCA_964600835.1 uncultured Oscillospiraceae bacterium | reverse complement strand
AACCCCATTCAAGCACGCTACCAAACTGCGCCACACCCAGATATTCTTTTCGCTCACCACAACATTTCCTGGCGAACAAGATGGAGTATAGCACACTTTCTGGAATGTGTCAAGCGCTTTTGTGAAAAAGACGCCGCTTTTTTGGAAAAAGGCGCGGACAAACGCTTCCTTTTTGGCTTTTCTTATGATATAATAAAAAAAGGGAAGGGGCGACGCGTATGACGGATGGTGCGGTTCGTGACCGGCTGGCGCAGGTAAAATGCTTCCTGCTGGACATGGACGGAACGTTCTACCTGGGCGATCGGCTGATTGACGGCTCGCTGGACTTTCTGGACGCATTGGCGCGTACCGGGCGGACGGCGCGGTTCCTGACGAACAACTCGTCCAAGTCCGCGTCGGTGTACGCGGAAAAGCTGGCCCGCATGGGCGTGCCCGAACAGTATCGGGACGTGATTTCCTCCGGCCACGCGGCGGCGCGCTACTGCCTGTCGCATTTTCCGGGCGGCAAGGGCTACCTGCTGGGCAATCCCATGCTGACGGCGGAAATGACCGCGATGGGCCTGCAATTGACGGAGGACGGCGATCCGGACTATGTGCTCGTTGCCTTTGACACGACGCTGGACTACCGCAAGCTCTGCCGTGTGTGCGACCTGATCCGCGCCGGCAAGCCGTACATCGCGACCCACCCGGACTTCAACTGCCCGACGGAAACGGGTTTTATCCCGGACATGGGGGCGATCATGGCGTTCATCGAGGCCAGCACGGGGCGCAAGGCGGATGTGATCCTCGGCAAGCCCTATCGGGGCATTGTGGACGAGGCGCTCGCGCGCACGGGCTTCCGCCTGGAGGAAATGGCGATGGTGGGCGATCGGCTGTACACGGATGTGGCGACCGGCGTCAACCACGGCATGACCGGCATCCTGGTGCTCTCCGGCGAAGCGTCCATGGCGGATGTGGCAGCTTCCGACGTAAAGCCTGACCTGATTTTCGGCAGGCTGAGCGATATGATTCCTTACCTGTGATCAGAAAGCGAGGGACAAACGATGTTGAAAACGAAATTCCCCGGGATTGAACGCGAATCCTCCGCGCTGGGCTTTGGCTGTATGCGCCTGCCCACCGACGCCGACGGCAAGATCAACGAGGCGGAAGCCATCCGCATGATCCGCCATGCGATTGACAACGGCGTCCGATATATTGATACCGCATATCCTTATCATAACGGCGAGAGCGAGCGGCTTGTCGCAAAGGCGCTCAAGGACGGCTATCGCGACCGGGTGATCCTCACCACCAAGCTGCCGCTTTGGAAGCTGGAAAAGTACGAGGACATGATGGCGATCCTGGATGAGCAGCTGGCCAAGCTGGAAACGGATCATGTGGATTTCTACCTGATGCACGCCGTCAACGCGGATCAGCTGGCGAAGATCCGTCGGCTGGATTACAAGCGCTTCCTGGGCGAGGCGCTGGCGCAGGGCAAGATCCGCTATCCGGGCTTCTCTTT
>CAZRLM010000142.1:1207-4965 GCA_964600835.1 uncultured Oscillospiraceae bacterium | reverse complement strand
ATGATTACGACGCGAAACTCTGCCAGGTGCAGATGAACATCCTGGATGACAACACCCAGGCGACGCTGGCGGGCATCCGCAAGGCGGGCGAGAAGGGCATCGGCGTGGTGGTGATGGAACCGTTGCGCGGCGGTCTGCTGGCCAATCCGCCCGAGGAAGTGACGGCGCTCTACAACGCGTATCCTGTTAAGCGCTCTCCGGTGGAGTGGGCGTTCCGCTACCTGTATACGATGCCCGAGGTGGTCACCATCCTCAGCGGTATGAGCACCATGGAGCAGGTGGAGGACAATCTGCGCATCTTTGACGCGGCAACCCGCGAGCCGCTGCCCGACGAGGAGCGCGCGCTGCTCAGCGAGGTCAAGGAGACCTATATGCGGCGCATCAAGACGCGCTGCACCGGCTGCCGCTACTGCCAGCCCTGCCCCCGCGGCGTGCAGATTCCCCGCATCTTCCAGGGCTATGACGGCGTGCTGCTGCGCGGCAAGGGCGATGTGAAGGCGGAGTACGCGAAGATCGTCGCTGATGAAGCGGATGCGTCCCGGTGCGTCAAGTGCCGCAAGTGCGAGGCCGCGTGCCCCCAGCACCTGCCGATCGTGCGTTTCCTGCAGGAAATCCACGCCGAGTGCAGCGAAAAGTAATCCCAAAACAAATGATGTGCGCTCTCCAACGCGGGGAGCGCACATTTCTTATGCGGTCACATGACAGTTACAGGTCAAAGCGATAGATACACTTCTCCGTTTCGCCGCGAAGGCGCATATCGCTGTCCGCGGGAAGCAGCGCGACGGCCAGCGGGCGACCGCCCGCAAGCTCGCAGGTGCGGCGGGAAGGCCCATTATCCGGATTGCAGGTGATGAGGACATAGCGCAGGCCGTGACGGCGGGCAAGCTCGAACAGCAGCCGGCAGGCTTTCGCAGCGTAATGATGCCCGCGATAGAGCGGATCAACGCGATAGCCGATGTTTCCGCCATAGTAGAGCTGCTCATTGTGGCCGACGCGCAGGTCGCACGCGCCCATCGGCGTGCCGTCCGCGGCGCAAATCGCGAAGTGATAAGCCGGAACCCACTGCCGTTCGGGACAGCCGTCCACGGTGCGGAGCAAGCGGAGCTGAATCTCGCCATCACGAAGAAAAGCTGTGTCCAGGAACGTCATGGGCACGCCTCCCAGAGCAGGCGGTTGTCGTCAATGAACGGCTGGACGCGCTTCTCCTCCGTCAGGTAGGTCAGGTAGGCATGGAGCGCCGCGCCGAGCAGCGCGTGCTGCTGAAGCGTCATCGTCAGCTGATAGCGGCGGAACAGCGCGGTCAGCAGCGCGTCAAAGGTCATCGGCTCGGCAAGCAGCGCGACGATCGCGTCGCATACCGTCCGCATGGCGTCGCGGTTGAGGCGGCACAGCGGGGCAATGTCCGCCGTCGCTTCCGCGTGGGCGGGGACGAAGAGCCGCGCTTTTGCGGCTTCCAGCGCGTCCAGCGTGCGCAGACAGGCGGCTACGTCATACACATAGCCGACGCCGTACTTTTGCAGCGTCTCCGCGCTCGAGATGCTGTCGCCGATAAAGAACACGTCGTCCGGCGTGCGGATGCCGATCATCTCCGGGCTGTGACCGGGCAGCGGAACCACGGTCAGCGCCTCGGGGAACGCATCGTCCGGCAGCGCGGTGACGCTGCTGGGCTGCGCCATGAGGAATTTGCCCTTTAGCCCCGGCAGCGGCGACGCGCCGTAGAGCAGCGACGGCTCCAGCACGGGATGGCGGATGAAGGCGGCCTCCAGCGGCGAGGCAAAGATCGGGCAATTCGTCTGCTGCTGAAGATGGGCGTTGCCGCCGATGTGGTCGGCGTGGCTGTGGGTGTTGACGATGGCCCGCAGCGGCCAGCCGCGTGATTCCAGCAGACGGCGGAGCTTCTTGCCCGCGTCCTTGTCGCCGCCTGTGTCAATGAGGTACGCGCCGCCCTCGTCATCCAGCCATACGCCGGTTTTGACGGGGCTGTCCACATAAAAGGTGCGGTCGCCCGCCTGAATCAGGTCAAACACGGAAAGCCCTCCCTTCTGGTTTGTCGCCAAGGAGCGCCGCCTGCCAGGCCGCGACGAGCCGTTCCGTTGACCAGGCAGCGTTCGCCGGGCTGGTCGAGGGGAGAATCGTCGCGGGCAGGCAGAGCCGCGGCTGAAGATACCGGGCGTACAGCCGTCCGGCCAGCGCGCCGTTGCAAAAAATCCGCGCGATGGGCGCAATGTCCGTCACCCGCGCGACGTCCACCGGCACGGCGTTGCGGACGGACGCGTCCGACGAACCGGCAATGTCGCAGGCGGCAATCACGTCCCATAGCGCCAGACGGTGCCGCAGGATCAGCGCACGCTTGGCGGGAATGTCCTGCGGCAGCGCGTCGCCGTAAACCGCCGCCAGCACCTGCCAGAAACGGTTTTGCGGGTGCCCGTAATAGAACCCCTCCGTCCGAGAACGGACGGAGGGCAGGCTGCCCAGAATCAGCGTGTCGCTCCGGGGCGACACAACCGGCGCGAAGGGATGCGTCACATGGGTCAGCATGGCTGTCCGTCCTCGTTCAGGCGCAGGCGGTAGCACAGGCCGCGCCAGGTGACGCTGCCGTCGTAGCGGCCATAGGGTTCCTCGCCCGCGGGGCGCATTCCGCATTTGCGCAGCACAGCGCCGCTGGCAGGGTTTCCGTCGGCGTGAATCCCATAGAAATCCCGCGCGCCGAAGGTTTCAAAGGCGAAGCGGATCATCCCGCGCGCCGCCTCAGCGGCATAGCCCTGACGCCAGCAGTCCCGACGCAGGTTGTAGCCGATCTCCCAGTCGCCCTCCGGCCGGTAAGCGACGCTGCCCGCGCCGATCAGCAATCCGTCGGCGCGGCGAACAAAGCCAAACTCCAGATGGCGGCTTGTTTCCTCGCCAAAGGAGGCGATCCAGCGCTCCGCTTCCGCGACCTCCCGGTAGCGCGGATAGGGCATATACCGGTTGACCTCCGGATCGCTTGCCCAAACGTAGACCGCGGCCGCGTCCGCCACGGTCAGGGCGCGAAGGGTCAGCCGCTCGGTTGTGATGATATACGGGTGCATAGAAATCGCCTCCTTTGCGGAGAAGGAAGGTCAGTCCAGCACAATGCGCGGATTTTCGCTGCTGGGGCGGTAAAGCACGAAGCGGCGGCCGATGCACTGCACAGGCTCGGCGTTCAGCTGCTCGCACAGCTCCGCCAATGCTTCCTTGGCCGTCATCGGCGCGCCGGGCTGGACGCAGCCCTTGATGATCTCGCGCGCCTCCAGCGCGTTGCTGGCCTGCCAGATCGTTCCGGGCTGAATGCCGTCCTTGCCGATGTACAGGATGGTCTCCATCGTGTTGGCCATGCTCCGAAGCATGGCGCGTTGCTTGCTGGTCATTGTTCTGCTCCTTTATCTCGCTGTGATCGCGTAAGCGCGTTACTCGACGAAATCAAACTCCATCTCGATGATGCGGACGACGTCGCCCTCCTTCGCGCCAGCCAGGCGCAGCGCGTCGATCACGCCCCAGCGCCGCAGCGTGCGGTGGAACCAGTTCAGCGACTCCTCGTCGTCGAAGTTGACGCTGTCCAGCAGCCGATCCATGGCGCTGCCGGAAACCACATACACCGCGCCGTCGCGGGAGATGTCGAATACGCCGGGGGCCGGGCCTTCGTCGAGCAGGCTCTCCTCTTCGGCAAAGTGATGGATGGGCGGCAGCGTTTCCAGCGTGGCGGCGACCGCGTCCAGCAGCGGCTCAAAGCCCTGATGCGT
>CAZRLM010000142.1:0-1197 GCA_964600835.1 uncultured Oscillospiraceae bacterium | reverse complement strand
GCAGGTTGTCCTGCGCGTCCGGCAGATCCGTCTTGTTGCACACAAGAATCTGCGGGCGCTGGGCCAGCTCGCCGTAGTTTGCCAGCTCGCGGTTGATCTGCTCGTAGTCCGCCACGGGATCGCGTCCCTCGCTGCCGGACACGTCCACCACATGGAGCAGCAGCCGCGTCCGTTCCACATGGCGCAGGAAGTCATGCCCCAGCCCGACGCCCTCTGCCGCGCCTTCCACCAGGCCGGGAATGTCGGCCATCACGATGTCCTGCCCATGACGGCGGACAATGCCCAGGTTGGGCGTGAGAGTGGTGAAGTGATAGTTGCCGATCTTCGGTTTCGCGCTGGTGACGACGGACAGAATGGTGCTCTTGCCTACGTTCGGATAGCCGACCAGGCCGACGTCTGCGATGGTTTTCAATTCCAGCAGGAAGGTGTGCGCTTCCGTTTTCACGCCGGGCTTGGCGAAGTTGGGCGCCTGCCTGGTGGGCGTGGCGAAGTGCGAGTTGCCCCAACCGCCTCGTCCGCCGCGCAGCAGCGTGCGCGTTTCGCCGGGCTTGTCCATGTCCGCGACGACCGCGCCTGTGTTTTCGTCGCGGAACACCGTGCCGACGGGCACCTTGATCAGCAGGTTTTCGCCGCGCTTGCCGGTGCTGCGGCCCGCCGCGCCGTCGCCGCCGTTTTCCGCCAGATACTTGCCGCGAAAGCGGAAATCCAGCAGCGTGTGCATATTGACGTCCGCGTAGACGAGAATATCTCCGCCGCAGCCGCCGTCGCCGCCGTCCGGGCCGCCGTTCTGCACAAATTTCTCCCGGTGGAACGACAGGCTGCCGTTGCCGCCGTTGCCCGCCTTACAGGTGATGCGCACATGATCCACAAAGTTTCCCATAGCTGCCTCCGGCTTCCATGATGATTGCTCCATAGTATACCATAAAAAAAGCGCGGCGAAAAGCGAAAACGGAAAAAACTTTCCGCACGGTTCGTTTAGGCCATTCTACAGAAAACCTCCCCCGGGGCGAACCGGGGGAGGCAGTGGAAACGAAGGAAAACTTACTTGATGGTGATCCGGCCCTGAGGCTCCGCGTACTGCTCGCCCACAACGCCGCCCAGCACCTGCTGGGTGTACTGCACCAGCGCGTCCTCCAGCGCCACGCCGGTCTTATAACCGGAGGTTTCGTAGGAGTACTTGAAGGCGTAGTAGGTGTC
>CAZRLM010000141.1:0-6547 GCA_964600835.1 uncultured Oscillospiraceae bacterium | reverse complement strand
ATCACGCACAAAAGCAATGACGCCAGAAGAATCCAGATGACAGGCCCCATGAAATTCAGACGTTCCTTTCCGTGTTCGCCCGCGTCCCAAAAGCGTCAGACCACGCAGGATGGCCGGAACATCGGGGAGGCTGATCCATGGGTCTGTCACTCCTTTCGGCGGTAAAGCATGATACAACGAATCATAGTATAACACAACGCAGCTCAAAATGCAAATCGCCGCACGGTTTTCCCATGCGGCAATTTGTGGGTGAAAGAATCAGTCCTCACAGAGCCGGTAACGCTTCTCCCCAACCCGCTCAAGCAGTAGCCCGCTGGCACCCGCTTCCAGGAGAAGAATTGCGCAAACCAGCGCCAACCGACCGACGGGCGTCGTTTTGATCAGCACGGCGGCGACGATCGGCAAGGCGTACATCATCAGCTCAATGATCATGGAAAGCGCCATGTTCGCATTTTGCTTGATGGCCTGTGTTTCGTTGTTCCAGTGGAACCGCGGACGGATCGCGTCCAGCGTCAGGCTGACGGCGGCGGTGGCAAAGCTGAGCAGCTGCGCCAGCACCAGCGCCAGAAGAACGGAAAGGATCTGCTCCGGCAGGACAACGACAATGATCACTGCCGTTACCAGCGAGGACAGCAGGTTGATGCCGACGCCCATGGTCAGCTTTGCGTGGAGCTGTGTCCTGGCGGGAACAGGAATCATGCGGCTGATTTCATGCCGTCTGCCCTCTCGGGAAATCGCCGTGGCGACCGCCGGGTTCATGAAGCACATAAAGGAGACAATCGCCGTGAAGATAAGCATCAAATCGGTGGGAGCGACCATCGTGAGCAGCTTCTTCCCCTCGGTCAGCACTTCGTTAAGATCCGCGGAGGAGCCAACGCCAACGGTCATCGCAACAAACATGATCGGTACGATCAGCACGCTGGAGAGGCTGTTGAACGCGTAAACGGGCGTTTTGAGCACCTCGTTGATCTCCCGGCGGAGGATGGCTTCAAAGGGCGAACGCTGCTTCCAGGTTCGATCATTGGTGCGAAGCGCGCGCCGCCTGATCGACTGCTCGCCCTGACGCAGGCAGATGTCAAAGTAGCGTCCGCCCAGCAGCGCGACGCAGAGCCATGCCACGCCCAGGGAAACCGCCACAAACAGCAGCAGCTGCATCCAGTCGCCCTGCAAGCCGTTCACTGCCCAGCGAACCGGCGGAAAAGCGCCGGTGACGGTTTCCAGCAGCGCTTCGCGCCGGAGAATCAGCATCGCGAAGTAGGTTAGATCCGCGTCCTCCGGAATCTTGGGCAGCAGCATCATCTCTGCCACGAGGACCACGGTGACAAGCAAGGCGGACGCGATGATGGTCAGCGCTTCCTTGTGCCGCGCGGTGGACGTCAGACGCGCGACGATGGTCGAGAGCAGCGTGCAGAGGCCCAGCGGAATGCAGGCCGCGCACAATGTAATCAGCACCGCGCGCCCGTAGTACAGCGCGCCGCTCCCCTGCCGAATGCCCAGCATAATAAACGCCGGGAGCAGAATCGCCGCATTGAGCAGCGTCTCGCCCAGGTAAATTTCCGTCATGCGAGCAGCCAGCACGGCGTTTGGGCGCACGGGCAGGTAGGCCAGCATCGCCGTATCCCGATTGTAGTACAGGCTGGCCAGCACATGGAAGAAGCCAATGACCACTGTCCCGAGCATGGCCGCCATCAGCGCCAGCGCCGGCAGCAGCATTTGTTGCCGGATCATGCTCAGGCCATTGCATAGGGTGACCTCAATGAAGATAATGAACGCCAGCAGCATGGCAAGCCCCAAGGCTGCGATCACCAGCGTCAGCAGGCGCTGAAAGTCGATCTTGCCGTCATCCCGCCGCCAGGAACCGGCACGAAGTCCGGCCAGCCGGTTTTTGACGGTCAGCCGCAGCAGATTTCCATAGCCTTTCATTCCGCCTTCTCCTCCGCATCCGTCAGCTGTAAGAAGAGCTACTCCAGGCTCTCGCCCGTCTCGCCGGAGCGCAGATCGTCCAGCGTGCCCTCCGCAATAACGCGGCCCTTGTCGATGATCGCGATCTCGTCGCAGAGCTTTTCCGCCACCTCCAGCACATGGGTGGAAAAGAACACCGTGTTGCCTGCGTCACAGTGGCGACGCATTTCTTCCTTCAGGATATGCGCCGCCCGGGGATCAAGGCCGACCATCGGCTCATCCAGCACCCAGATTGGCGGACGGTGAATCAGCGCGCCGATGATGGTCAGCTTTTGCTTCATGCCGCGGGAATAGGCGCGAATCTGCTCGCCCGCGGCACTTTCCAGCTCGAACAGCGACAGATACTTCTCGATGTGCGCCTTGCGGTCGCTTTCGCTCACGCCGTAAACGTCCGCCATAAAGCGGAGGTATTCAAGGCCCGTCAGTCGGTCGTACATCTCGTGGCTGTCCGGCACAAAGCCGATCAGCCGCTTGGCCTCGATCGGATTCCTGGCCATGTCGTAGCCGCCAACCGTCACCGTGCCAGATGTAGGCGTCAAAATGCCTGTCAGCAGGCGGATGGTGGTCGTTTTGCCCGCGCCGTTCGGGCCGATAAAGCCGAACACCTTCCCCTTGCCCACGCTTAGCGATAGATCGTCCACCGCCCGGACACTGCTCTTTCCGTACTGTTTGACAACGTGCGTAAACTCGATCATTTTTCCATACCTCCCCTTTGCACGCGCAGTATAACACAAAACTTGCCGCACTGTCCATAAAAGCGCGGCAAGTTGACGGTTTGAAGGGATGAAAAACGCGTTTTTGCGCTCCAACGCGCAGCGTTACTTTTCGTCGCGCGGTGAAGCGGGCTTGCGCATGGTCAGGCTGATACGGCCCCGCTGCTGATCCACTTCCAGCACCCAGACCGTGACCACGTCCCCCACGCGGGCCACGTTGCTCGGGTGATTGACCCGGCGGTTCGCTATCTGGCTGATATGCACCAACCCGTCCCGGTGCACGCCAATGTCCACAAAAGCGCCAAAGTCGGTGACGTTGCGAACGGTGCCCTTCAGCTCCATGCCGGGGACAAGGTCGCTCATTTCCAGCACGTCGGTGCGCAGAAGCGGCGGCGGAAGCTCGTCGCGCGGGTCGCGGCCCGGCTTGGACAGCTCGGCGACAATGTCCCGCAGCGTCGGCTCGCCAATTTGAAGCTCCTTCGACAGCGCCGGATAACCGACCTGTTCCGCCGCTTCGCGCAGCGCGCCGCCGGGCGCGTCGGCGGCGGACATTTCGAAGCGTGCCAGCAGCCGCCGGGCGGCGTCATAGCTCTCGGGATGAACGCCGGTGTTCTCAATCAAATCCTTTCCACCGGGAATGCGCAGGAAACCGGCGCACTGCTCGAAGGCTTTCGGCCCAAGCTTGGGCACCTTTTTCAGCTGCGACCGGGCCGAGAACGGGCCGTTTTCCTCCCGATAGGCGACGATATTCTTCGCGACTGTCGCGTTGATGCCCGCAATATGGCTCAGCAGCGAGGGGCTTGCCGTATTGACGTCCACACCGACGGCGTTCACGCAGTCCTCCACCACGCCGTCCAGCGCCTCGTCCAGCTCGCTCTCCTTCAGGTCGTGCTGGTACTGTCCTACGCCGATGGCCTTCGGGTCGATCTTGACCAGCTCCGCCAACGGATCCTGCAAGCGCCGGGCGATGGAGACCGCCGACCGGAGGCTGACGTCAAACTGCGGGAACTCCTCCGCCGCCAGCTTGGAAGCGGAGTATACCGACGCCCCTGCCTCACTGACGATCATATAGCTTAAAAGCGCGCCGCGGTTCATTTCCCGCATCACGTCCACAAAGAACTGCTCCGTTTCACGGCTTGCGGTTCCGTTCCCGATGGCGACGATCTCCACATGGTGCTTCTCAATCAGGCGCTTGACTGTCGCTTTGGCCTGGTCGACTCGTTTGTGGGCGGGCAGCGGGAAGATCACCGCCGTATCCAGCACGCGGCCCGTCGCGTCTACCACGGCCACCTTGCAGCCCGTGCGGATGCCGGGATCCAGCCCCATCGCCACCTTGCCGCGCACGGGCGGCTGCATCAGAAGCGGCTTCAGGTTCATGGCGAACACATGGATTGCCGCCTTTTGCGCCCGGTCGGTCATCTCCCCGCGCAGCTCCGTATCCAGCGACGGCTCGATCAGCCGCGCGTATGCGTCGTCGCACGCCTGCACGACGTAGTTCGTCGCCAGGCTGCCGGTGTGCGCGACATAGTCGCCCTGAATAATCCGCTGCGCGCTGGCCTCGTTCACGTCCAATGTGGCCTTCAGAAACCCCTCCTTCTCGCCCCGGTTCATCGCCAGCACGCGGTGAGAGGGCATTTGGCGCATCGGTTCCTTGTGGTCGTAATACATCCGGTACACGCTGTCCTCCTCGCCATTTTGGCGGATGGACACCGTGCATTCCCGATGGTAGAGCGCTTTCAGCCCGGTGCGGACGGCGGGGTCGTCGCTGATGCGCTCGGCGATGATGTCCATCGCGCCTTGCAGCGCGTCCTCGGCGGTCGCAACGCCCTTTTCGGGATCAACAAACCCTTCCGCTAACTTATCCGGCGTGTCCGCGCGGGTCAGCTGCAAAAGCAGCGTATCCGCCAGCGGGGCAAGGCCGCGTTCCTTGGCGATCATCGCCCGCGTGCGGCGCTTTGGCCGATAAGGGCGGTACAAGTCCTCCAGCTGACTTTGCGTCGTCGCCTTGTCCAGCTGCGCTTGCAGCTCCTCCGTCCATACCTCCAGCTTCTTGAGCGATTCAGCAATTTCTTCTCTGCGCTTTTCCAGCGCCCGAAGCGCCGTCAGCCGCTCGGAAAGCTCCCGCAGCGTTTGATCGTCCAGCGAGCCGTGGCGTTCCTTCCGATAGCGCGCGATAAAAGGCAGCGTGCACCCTTCGTCCAGCAGCGCGATGACCGCCTCGGCCTGCCAGGGCGCGATGCGGAATTCAGCGCACAGCGTTTCAACAATCGACATACCGTTCCTCCTCCAAATCGGCCCAGGGCGCTGGACGGCCGTTCAGCCCTGCAAGCAGCCCGCTGCCGAAGGCAAACATCAAATTATAACCGCCGCAGTCTCCGTCCACGTCCAGCACTTCGCCGGCGGCATGAAGCCCTGGGCAAAAGCGCGACGCCATTGTCGCCGGGTCGAATCCATCCGTCGCCGCGCCTCCGCGGGTGACCTGCGCGGTTTCAAAGCCCTTCACACCGCGAACAGTCAACGGAAACGCCGCCATCACGGCGCTGAGCGCCTGAAGCGCCCGGTCGGGCAGCTGCTTCACGCGCTGAGCGCGGAAAGCGTACCCCGACGCGCTCATCAGCGCCTGCGCCAGACGCGGCACGCACAAACCGGTCAAAAGCGCCTCCGCGGGCGCGTCAGGCCAACGCGCTCTGCGGTCAGTCAGCTCAGAAAGCGCGCCGCGCGCATCCGTCAGTCCCATGCCCTGCGCCAGGTTGAGGTGCAGCACCGTCCCCGCGTCGGCATATCGCGCGCATTGCATTGCGCAGACGCCGCTGACGCCATAATCGGCGAACAATACCTCACCCGCTTCCTGATGCAGCATCCGTTCTCCCCGCCAGACGGAAATCGTCCCCCGCGCGCGAATGCCGCTCAGGCCGCGGATGGGCGTTGTGTCGGTCAAAATCTGCGTCAGGCAGGGCGACGGAGAGACAATGGGGTGCTTCAACGCGGACAAGAGCGCGTAGCAGCTGCCGTCGCTGCCCAGCTTCGGCTGCGCCATGCCGCCACCAGCCACAATCACGCGCGTGCCATGATAAACGCCGGACTGGGTGGTCACGTCAAAGCTGTCCGATCGACGAACGATCCGCGAAACGCACTGCCCGGTTTCGATCCGGACATGGCGGCTGTCCATCGCCAGGCGCAGCGCGTCCAGCACGGAGGACGCCTGGCCGCTGACCGGATACACCCGTCCGCCCTCCTCCTGACGCAGCCGAAGGCCGATCATATGCCAGAACGCAGCCTGCTCACGCGCGCCGCAGCGGCGGAGCACTTCGCGGGCGAGCTGTGCGCCGCCGGGATAGCGGAGCGCGTCCGTGTTCATCAAATTGCAGCGCCCGTTGCCGGTGGCGAGCAGCTTTTTTCCGACGCGATCCATTCTTTCCAGCACGGTGACCTCGTCTCCGTGACAGGAAGACGCAATGGCCGCGGCCATTCCCGCCGCGCCACCGCCGATAACGATCACCTTCGACACGTTTTCGTCTCTCCCTTCCGGACAATTATATCAGCAACGCCCTCGCTTGGCAAGCGAAGCGCGCAATAGAAAAAGCCGCGGAAGCATAACGGCGTTCCTTTCTTCATAAAATGGACAAGAGGTGAAAAGCAAATGGATGAAAACAAGCGAAAAAGCGTGACCTGGCGGTCGCTTGCCGGGCTGGAGGCGATCACGCTGGGGCTTGGCGGCGCAATTGCCTTCATCATCCGGAACGATATTGCTTATTATCAGACGCTTCAAAAGCCGGGCTTTGCGCCGCCCGGCTGGCTCTTTCCCATCGTGTGGACAATTTTGTACGCGCTGATGGCGCTGTCCGCCTGGCTTTGTCTGAGAGAACAAAAGC
>CAZRLM010000140.1:0-6651 GCA_964600835.1 uncultured Oscillospiraceae bacterium | reverse complement strand
TAGCAGAAGTCCACGTCGATATCCGGCATGGTGACGCGCTCCGGATTCAGAAAGCGTTCAAACAGCAGCTGATACTTCAGCGGGTCGAGCATGGTGATGCCCAGCGAGTAGGCGACGATCGAACCTGCGCCGCTGCCGCGCCCCGGGCCGACCATGATGCCGTTCGACTTGGCATAGTGGATGAAGTCCCACACGATGAGGAAGTAGTCCACATAGCCCATATGGGTGATGGTGTCCAGCTCATAGCGCAGCCGGACGTATGGCTCGTCGTTCTCCGACGCGTCGGGGTACAATCGGGCCATGCCCTCCCGGCACAGGCGGGTCAGCATCTCGAGGGGCGTTTCGTCGCCCGGCACCGGATAATGGGGCAGCCGGGTCACGCCGAACTCAAAGCTGACGTTGCAGCGCCCGGCAATCTCCTGCGTGCGGTCGAGCGCGTCGGGGCAGGCGCGGAACAGCGCGCGCATTTCCTCCTCGCTCTTCACATACAACTGGCGGGTTTCCATGCGCATCCGGCTTTCGTCCTCCAGCGTTTTGCCGGTCTGGATGCACATGAGCACTTCCTGCGCGTCAGCGTCCTTCTCCTCCAGGTAGTGACAGTCGTTGGTGGCGACCAGCGGCACGTCCATTTCCCGGGCAAGCTGAATCAACCGGGGCAGCACCAGCTTCTCGTCCCGCAGGCCGTGATCCATGATCTCAATGTAAAAGTTCTTTTCGCCGAAAAGGCCCTGCATCTCGCGGACGTACGCCCGGGCCGCGTCCCACTGCTCGGACAGCAGCAGCTTCGGCAGATCGCCGGACAGGCACGCCGACAGGCAGATCAGCCCCTCGTGGTGGGCGCGGATCAGCTCATATTCGATGCTGGGACGGTAGTAATAGCCGGTCAGAAAGCCCTCGGAAATCAGGTACATCAGGTTTTGATAGCCCTGATTGTTTTCGCTCAGAAGAATCAGATGGCTGTACTCGCGGCTGACCTGGCTCTTGTCTTTCCGGTCGCGGCAGACGTAGGCCTCGCAGCCGATGATCGGCTTGATGCCCGCGTCCTTCATCGCGGAATAGAAGTCGATCACACCGTACATCACGCCATGGTCAGTGATGGCGCAGCTGTCCATCCCCAGCGCCTTGAGGCGTTCCACCAGCCGCGGAATGCGGCAGGCGCCGTCCAGCAGGCTGTATTCGGTGTGCAGGTGCAGGTGCGTGAAGCTCATGGTCGGCCTCCTCCTGAAAAAAACAATCGACTTATTATATCACGTTTTTGCCGCTTGCGCTACTGGGCGGGGAATGATATAATCAGCGCAAAGACGTGGACAAAGGGAGGACAGACAAATGCTGAAGGTCGGTATTTTAGGCGCGGGCAGCATCGCGCGAACCATGGCGAAAACGCTGCGGGGAATGCAGAAGCGGGACGGGAACGCGACGCTGTACGCCATCGCCGCCCGGGACGAGGATCGGGCGCGGGCCTTTGCGGAGGCGGAGGGCGCGCAGCGGGCCTACGGCTCCTATGAGGCGCTGGTGAAGGACGAGCAGGTGGATCTGGTGTACATCGCCACGCCGCATTCCCACCACGCCGAGCAGATGGCGCTGTGCTTGGCGCACGGCAAGCCGGTGCTGTGCGAGAAGGCGTTCACCGGCAACGCGCGTCAGGCGGAGCAGGCGCTCAACATGGCGCGGGAGCGCGGCGTGCTGGTCACCGAAGCGATTTGGACGCGCTATATGCCCGCCCGACGGATGATCGACGAGCTGATTGCCTCCGGCGCGATCGGCCAGCCGCGCTTTTTGACGGCGAACCTGGGCTATGCGATCAGGGACAAGGATCGCATCCGCCTCCCGGAGCTGGCGGGCGGCGCGCTGCTTGACCTGGGCGTGTACACGCTCAACTTTGCCGCGATGGTGTTCGGCACGGACGTGGCGCGGATGGAGAGCAGCGCCGCCCTGCTGGACACGGGCGTGGATCACACGGAGCACATCAGCCTGTACTACCGGGACGGCCGGGTGGCGCAGCTGACGTCCACCGCGCTGGTGAATACCGACCGCCGCTGCGTCGTGTACGGCGACGAGGGCTATCTGACGGTGGACAATGTGAATAACCCGGCGATGATCGCCATATACGACCGCTCCTACTCCGGCGTGCCGGTGCGGACGCTGCGCGTACCGGCGCAGATCACCGGCTATGAATACGAGGTGGAAGCGTGCATCCGGGCGCTGGCATCGGGCGCTTTGGAATGTCCGGAGATGCCGCACGCGGAAACGCTGCGCGTGATGCGGCAAATGGACGAGCTGCGTTTCTCCTGGGGCGTGCGCTACCCGTTTGACTGACACGTCTGACGAAAGGATAAAGATACATGTTAGAGGAAATGGCTTCCTTTTTTGAAAACCGGCTCGTGGGCTACGACGAGCACATGATGACCGAGATCGAGGGCGCGGCGGCGTTTTACGCCTTTACCGCCTCGCTCCTGCCCGACGGCGCGTGCGACGTGCTCGACCTGGGCTGCGGGACGGGGCTGGAGCTGGAAGCATACTTCGCGCGGAACCCATCCGCCCGGGTGACGGGGATCGACCTGTCCGAGGGAATGCTGGCGGCGCTGGAAAAGAAATTTCCCGGCAAGGCGCTCACGCTGATCCAAGGCTCCTATTTCGACGTGCCGCTGGGCGAGAACCGGTTCGACGCGGCGGTTTCGGTGGAATCGCTCCATCACTTCACGGCGGAGAGCAAACAGGCGCTCTACCGGCGGCTGCTGGACGCGTTGAAGCCCGGCGGGCAGTTCATCCTCACCGACTACTTTGCCGAGAGCGAGGCGCAGGAGCGGGAGTATTTTGAAACCCTGCGGCGGCTGAAGGCCGGGCAGGGCTTGTCGGACGATGCGTTTTATCACTACGATACGCCGCTGACCGTGGCGCACGAGATGGCGGCGTTGCAGGCCGCGGGCTTCGCGACCTGCGAGGTGCTGAACCGCTGGGGCGCGACGTGCACGGTCAGGGCGAAAAAGGCGCAAGTCAAAGCATAAGGGCTACTCAAGCCGGTCGATCAGGCGGCCGTAGGCGTCGCACAGCTGCGCCGCGTCGTCCTTCGACTGGTGCCAGACCTTTTTGTCCGGCCAGACGAAGCTGCCCTGATCCTCCGAGGAGAGGGACGTGACCGTCAGCTCCTGCCCGGGGGCGATGGACGCGCCGTCCGGAAAAACGAAGGTCTGACCGCCACGCTCGGAGAAGATGAACCAGCTGGACAGGTCGACCGTCCCGCTGCCGTTGTTGCGCAGGCAGATTGCGTCCTGCGCGACGCTCTTGTCGGACAGCGCCACGTCCTTGACCGCTTCCGGCCAGGGCGCGTAGCTCATCAGCTGCATGGACGCCTGCCCGCCGGTGACCGTCACCAGCACGCCCGCCTCGGCCTGCTCTGTCAGCGCGACGCGCGCGCCGGATGATTTGAGCAGCTTCAGAACACGCTTGGCCGGGGTGTCCGGTTCCTCAACCGAATTGGTGGAGATGACCGCAAGGGCGGGCCTCACCGCCGCCACCAGCGCGTCGCCGGTTGCGTCGCTCTCGCCGTGATTGCCCACCTTCAGCACATCGCAGCGGGGGATCACGCCGGCGGCAAGCAGGGATTCTTCCTCCGGGAACTCCATGTCCCCCGCTAACAGCATTCGACAGCCGCCTGCCTCGGCAAGCAGCACAACCGAGTTGTTGTTTTCCTTCTCGCTGGCCTCCAGCGGCCCGAGCACCGACAGCGTGCCGCTGCCGAAGGGGAGCGTGTCGCCCCCGGACAGCCAGATCACCTCTTGCCCTCGAAGCGCGGCGGCCAGAACGGCCGGATGCTTCGAGGCTTTTTTGCCCTCATAATAACGGGAGGCATACCAGTTGTCCACCGCGATGGACGAGGTCGCCAGCGCCCAGGCGCCGCCCGCGTGGTCGCTGTCGGTATGGGTCAGGATCACGCCGGTGAGATGAGTGACGTTCAGCGAGTGGAGCGCCGCCGACAGCCGACCCCAGCTTTCCTCCGTCCCGGTGTCGATCAGCCAGGTATCGCCGCCGCAGGAGAGCAGCAGTGCGTCCGCCTTGCCGACGTTGACCGCCAGCAGGGTCATGTCCGCCGGGGCGTTCTCAGCCTGCGCGCAGGCGGTCAGCAGCAGCGTGGACAGCAGGATGGACAACAGGCGTTTTTTCATGGCGTTCGCTCCCTTCTTTCTCATGATGCAACGGTTTACGGAGGAAAATTCATCCCGGGCTTACAGCACCATGACCAGCGTTCCGGCGGTTAAGAGCGCCATGCCGACGATGCTCTTGACCGTCAGCTGCTCGTGGAGCAGCGCGAAGGCCAGCACCAGCGTGATCACGACGCTCAGCTTGTCGATCGGGACGACCTTCGACACGTCGCCCAGCTGAAGCGCCCGATAGTAGCACAGCCAGGACAAGCCCGTCGCCAGGCCGGAGAGAATCAGGAAAAGCCAGCTTTTCCGGCTGATGGCCGCCAGGCCGCCCTGCTGCCCGGTCAGAAAGACCATGCCCCAGGACATCAAAAGCACCACGCCCGTGCGGATTGCCGTCGCCAGATTGGACGGCACGCCGGAGATGCCAATCTTCGCAAAAATGCTCGTCAGCGCCGCGAACAGCGACGACAGGAGCGCCAGTACCAGCCACATAAGCCTCATTCCTTCTTTTGCAGTGATTTTTCTTCCCGCCGCGCGCGGAAAAAGTCAGTCAGCAGCGCCTGACATTCCTCAGCCAACACGCCGCCGCGCCACACGGTTATGCCGCGCAGGGCCGGGTCGCCCGGCAGGTCATACACGCTGCCGCAGCAGCCGAGCGCGGGGTCATACGCGCCAAAAACGCACTTTCCAAGCTGGCTGACGACCATCGCACCCGCGCACATGGGGCACGGTTCCAGCGTCACATACAGCGTGCAGTCCCGCAGCCGCCAGTCGCCCAGCAGCCGCGCGCCCGCTTGGAGACACAGCAGCTCCGCGTGAGCCGTCGGGTCGTGGGACGCTTCCCGCCGGTTGTGATCGGCACAGACAAGCTCATCGCCGCGCACGAGCGCCGCGCCCACGGGCACCTCGCCCGCCTCCGCCGCCTGACGCGCCTGCGCCAGCGCGACGGTCATCCACCGCGTATCCATCGCCTCGCCTCCCCGCGCTCATTGTATCACACGTCCAGCGTACCATCAACGGAAAAAAACATCCGACGAAAAAATCCTCCCGACCGTTTCGTCAGGAGGATGAATTGCGGAAGCATCCGCTTACCGGTACAGGATCTCATCCCGCCGGGGGCCGTTGGACACCATGCGCACCGGCACGCCGCAGGCTTTCTCGATGAAGTCAACGTACTTCTTGCAGTTCTCCGGCAGCTCGTCATAGGAATGCACGCCGCGAATGTCGCAGTTCCAGCCGGGCAGCGTCTCATAGATGGGCTTGCAGTTCATCAGCACCGGGGTCGTCGGGAAGTCGGTGATACGCTCGCCGTCGGCGGTTTCGTAGGCGACGCAGACCGGAATTTCGTCCAGGTAGCCCAGCACGTCCAGGTTCGTCAGCACAACCTCGGTTGCGCCCTGCACCATCACGCCGTAGCGGGTCGCCACCGCGTCAAACCAGCCCACATCCCGCGCGCGACCGGTCGTTGCGCCGAACTCGCCCGCGTCGCCGCCACGGCGGCGCAGCTCGTCGCCTGCCTCGCCCGTCAGCCGGGTCACAAACGGGCCAGCGCCCACGCAGCTGGAATACGCCTTGGTCACGCAGTAGATGTCCGTCATATCCCGAGGCGACACGCCCGCGCCCACGCAGCCATAGCCCGCCAGCGGCGAGGAGGACGTGGTGTAGGGGTAAATGCCGTGATCCGGATCGCGCAGGGAGCCGAGCTGGCCCTCTAACAGGATGGTCTTGCCCGCCTGGTTGGCCTTGTGCAGGTACAGCGTGGTATCGCACACCCAGGGACGAATCTTCTCCGCCAGCTCCTTCAAGCGGGCGATCAGCGCCTCGACGTCGATCGGCGGCTTGTGGTACAGGTGTTCCAGAAGCACGTTCTTCTTCACCAGCGCGATGGAGAGCCGCTCGCGGAGCAGCGCTTCGTCGTACAGCTGGCAGACCTGCAGGCCAACCTTCGCAAACTTGTCCGAATAGAACGGCGCAATGCCGCTCTTGGTGGAGCCGAAGGAATTCTTGCCCAGCCGCTCTTCCTCGAACTTGTCAAAGTCAATGTGATAGGGCATCATGAGCTGGCACCGGTCGCTGATCAGCAGCTTTGGCGCGGGCACGCCGCGCTCGGTGAGCGCGTCCAGCTCGCGGAGCAGCGCCTCGATGTTCAGCGCCACGCCGGGGCCGATGATGTTGACCACATTCTGATGAAACACGCCGGAAGGCAGCAGGTGCAGGGCAAACTTGCCGTACTCGTTAATAATGGTGTGCCCCGCGTTCGCGCCGCCCTGAAAGCGGACGACGATGTCGCTCTTTTCGGCCAGCAGGTCAGTGACCTTGCCTTTGCCCTCGTCGCCCCAGTTTGCGCCGACAATCGTATGTACCATGGAGAATCCTCCTTTAAGGCGGACAAAGCCGCCGTCATTTGCATCGCAAGCCCTTTCATTATGCGCTATTCCGGCCCGTCTGTCAAGCCCGGCAAAAAATATCTGAGCCGCGGCAGGGGCTTTGCCCCTGCACCCCACCA
>CAZRLM010000139.1:0-6904 GCA_964600835.1 uncultured Oscillospiraceae bacterium | reverse complement strand
CAAAAAAGGCGGCGGATCGGCTGATTTTGCCCTGTCCGTCGCCTGTTGTATTCATTCATCCCTTATAGCAGCCTGCGCAGCCGCGCCTTGACCGCCCGCAGCGGACACGTGAGCCGCCAGCTGATGGAGCCTTGCATCAATTGCAGCTCCGACGCCTGGCGCGCCGTTTCCGCCTGCAAACGCGCGATCTCCTGCTGCGCCAGGAACTCCCGGCTGTTCGCCTCGTAGAGCCTCAGGTGCAGCATATCGCTTTCTGCTGCCAGCGTCATACGCTGATTTTCCTCGCTCCGGAGCTGATCGGTCAGCCGGGCGATTTCCTGCTTGTCGTCCTCAATCGGCTTCTCGTAGGAGCGGTACAGCTCCCAGGTGGGGCGCGGGTTGTTTTCGTCCGTGCTGATGTAACGGTAGAAGCAGTCCTCTGCCGCCGCGCCCGCGTCCGCCAGACGATCGACCCCGGCCAGGGCGAACACCTCCTCGCGGGACGCGGCCCGATACAGCGCCGGGTGCTGCGTGTAGCAGGAGTTGATCGCGTGATAGAGGATCAGTTTGACGGGGACGGGGACCTCCATCAGCCACTCGTAGTCAAACAACGTCAGCTGCCCGTCCTCCACCGCCATGACGTTGCTGGGCAGCATATCAATGGCGCAGCGAGGATAGGCCGACTCGCCCGTCCACGCGTCCCCCGAGCCGAACGCCGCCTCAAACGCCGGGGTCGTCGCAAAGGAGCAGACCGCGCCCTCGGCGGGACGAATCGCGTCAAAATACGTTTGCCACAGCGTCAAAAACGCACTTCGAGATTCCTCCGCGGCCCGGAGCAGCTTGTCCAGCAGCGTGGTTCCCTGCAAATAGGGAAACACCGCCGCGTCGCCCTCCATGTGGCAGGGCGCAGGGGCCATGCCGTTCAGAATCCCCTGGAGAAGCGCCGGCGTTCGCGCCATATCGGCGACGTGCTTCGCCGCCGCTTTCGTCAGCGGCCGCTTCTCCACGCGCCGCTCGCCGGTGCGCTCGTCCGCCAGGATGGTGGTCGTCAGCTGAAACCGCGGAATGTAGCGGTCGTTGACCTTGATCAGAATTTTTCTCATCGTTTCTGTGCCTCAATCAGGAAGGAGTTCGCGAACGCCTGCTGCTCCTCGGTGCCCGCCATGCTGCGCAATGCCTCCTGCTCGCTGAACAGGCGGTAGCGGGGCAGATCGTAGCTCACGCTGTCGGTGATGAACGACTCGCGGGAGGGCATCATGTCCTGGCTGTAAATGACGGTGGGCAGCTTGTAGTCCGGGAAGGGGTAATAAAAGTAGGGCGATTCAAAGCCGGAACGGTTCAGCAGCGCCCGCAGCTCGGAATGGGTGAAGGTGCGTATGCCGCCCCCGTCCGGGTAGCCCTCGATGCCTGTAAATTGCCGCCCCAGGTGATCCTCCCGGCAGCCGGCGAAATACTTCATACCCAGCCGGTTCTCGATCGCGATGTAGATCAGCCCGCCGGGCTTCAGCAGCTCCCCGGCCCGGCGCAGCATCGCCTCGAAGGGGTCGCCGTTCGTGTGGATGTAGCTGGCCGCGTACTCCAATACGCCGATCAGCGTAACCACGTCGTACTTTTCGGGCAGCTGCACGGCCTCGAAGTTGCCGACATAGATGGTGATGTTGTCGTGCGCCCGGTTGCGGTAAGCGCTCGCCAAGGCGCGGCGCGCGGACAGCTCCACGCAGTCCACATACCCGCTGCGGCTGGCCAGCGTGCCGGTGATGGGGCCCATCCCCGAGCCGATTTCCAGCACCCGGTCGGTTTTTTCCAACCGCATCGGCTCGGCGATGACGGCCCGGCGGCTGGACAGCTGATAGAGAACCGGCCACCGGTCGTCCTCTCGCAGCGCCTCCGCTGGGTTCTGCCCCGACTTCAGCACGGCCAGCACCCGTTCCTCCACGTCGTCGCCCTCGTTGTAGACGGCGCCCTCCGGCAGCCACCGGTCATCCAACGTTACGCCGCCGATTTTCTTCGGCATTTCGCCTTTTTGCATTGCGCGACGTCCCCTCTCTCCGGTCTTCTTTCGTATTCCGACCTTACGACGGATGCTCCAAATTCCAAATCTTTGTCGCCAGCTCCCACAGCTTATTGCTGGCCAGACCATACTGCCGCTCCACCCATTCGATCACCACCGCGTCGGGCTGCAAATCGGCCAACATTTCCGGCAGATACTGCATATCCGTCAGGTGCAGAAAGGTAAACTCGGAGAAGTTCTGGGACAGATACTCGAACATTTTGAGCGTATAGCTGTCGCCCACCCAGAGCAGCGTGGGCTTCGTGCCGTCCTGATTGACGCGGCGAACCTTCCAGTCGTAGGGGTCTTCGGCATAGGTAAGCGCCTCAAAGCGATCCAAATACGCGCTGTCGTCCGTCCAGGTACCCTCGTTGCCCGTCAGCACCCGGTAATCCGTCTCGGTGATTTCCACGGAGTCGTTGAGCTTGCCGGTCTGCTCAAATTCCTCGATGGCGCACTCCGCCAGGGGAACGTAGGTCAGCGACGGCAAATAGATGTCCTTGAGCGCCTTGCAGACCTCCTCCACGCCCACATACGCGCCCAGGGTGTTCCAGTGCGCGTTGTCCAGCCGCGGAGAATACACATTCCCCAGCTCCCGCGATTCGATCAGCTGCTCGCAGAGCCACATCATGGGCAGCTTGTGCTCCTGCGCCGCTGCGTAGATGGTATCCGCCCGGGAGGGCTGATCCGCCACGACCAACCCGTCGGGGTACTTGTCCCGGTAGACGGTCTTCTTGTCCGGCAGCATCACCAGCAGCGGGGCGGCGTTTTGCTCCCGGATGTAGTCGCAGATCAGGCCCATGTTGTACATCAGGTTGTCCATGTCATCGTCGGAAAGCTGATTGGTGTGGCAAAAGTCCTGGCCGATCCAGTCTTGATAGTAGAACAGCCAGCCGTCCTTGCCGACGATGGTATCCTCCATGCCGCTGGCGTGGAGCACCTCCCACTGCACCGTGGTGTTGATCTCCTGCGCCTTGGCGCGCAGGC
Source organism: uncultured Oscillospiraceae bacterium (assembly GCA_964600835.1). Taxonomy (GTDB): domain Bacteria; phylum Bacillota; class Clostridia; order Christensenellales; family Aristaeellaceae; genus UBA11524. Next base: position 3,888 of record CAZRLM010000139.1, on the reverse strand, counting down.
CGATATTGTCGTCGATCCACGCCTCGGCGGCTTCGGGGAAGGCCGGATTGAGCGGATCCGACCAGTCCGGCGCTTCCGCCAGCACCCGCTTCTCCGCCACGGAAATCTTGCCGCCCTGAAAGTCGGAGGTCGCGAGGGGAATCACCAGCATTGCCGCAAACAGCACGCACACCGCGACGTCCATCGCGATCAGGATCTTGCGCTTCATGCAATTGCCTCGCTTTCTTTCCTCAGAAACGGAAGTAGATGAACGGGTTATAGGTGGAGGTCATGCACAGCACCACGCCGATGAACAGCAGCGCGACCGTCGCCACGGACAGCGCGGCGTGGAGCGCGACGGTGCCTTTCAAACGCGCTATGGCCGGAATGCGGCTCAGCATATCCTTCCAGGGCATACTGGCCGCGAAGGCCAGCAGCAGCGTCACGAGCAGGCGACGGTTGAGGAACCAGCGCGCCGTAAAGGACACGTCCGCCCCCGCCCGACCGAACATCACGCCCAGGTAGCGCAGGCCGGTTCTCATTGACTCCTCCCGGAACAGCACCCAGCCTAAGAGGACGATCAGCATCGTACCTGCCCAGCGAACCGCCCGTGGGATGCGTTGATAGGCCGGCCGCTTGAGCAGCGGCTTTTCCAGCATCAGGAACGCACAGTTCCACAGTCCCCACGCGATGTAGTTCCAGGACGCGCCGTGCCAAAGCCCCGTCAGGAACCAGACGACGAACAGGTTGAAATACCGGTTGCCCTTTCGGCTGCCGCCCAGGGGGATGTACACATAATCCCGGAACCAGGAGGACATCGAAATGTGCCACCGCCGCCAGAACTCGGTCATGCTTGTCGCGGCGTAGGGGTAGCGGAAGTTCTCCAGGAAGCGGAAGCCCAGCATTCGTCCCAGGCCGATGGCCATGTCGCTGTAGCCGCTGAAATCGAAGTAGATTTGTACCATGTAGCACAGCGCTCCGACCCAGGCCGCGCCGGTGGAGATCACGTCGGTCGACATGGCGAAGATGGCATCCGCCGTGAGGGCGACGGTGTTGGCGATCAGCATTTTCTTGACCAGGCCAACGGCGAAGCGCCGGATACCGTACGCCACGCCGGACAGGGTGATCGTGCGATGCTCTATCTCCCGGGCCACGTCGATATACCGGACGATCGGCCCCGCGATGAGCTGCGGGAACAGCGCGACGTACAGCCCCAAATTCAGCACGTTGCGCTGTACCTTGACCTTGCCCATGTACAGATCCAGCACATAGGACAGGCTCTGGAAGGTGAAGAAGGAGATGCCGATGGGCAGCGGAATGTGCTTGAGCGGAATGCTCGTGCCCAGCACCCGATTCACATTGCTGAAGAAGAAATCGTAGTACTTGTAGTAGAACAGCAGCCCCAGGTTGCCGGCCACCGCGAAAACGAGCAGCAGGTACCGCAGCGGCGCGGCGCTTTTGCGCCGGATGCAGAAGCGGTCGATCGCGAGGCCCATCCCGTAGTTGAACAGGATGGAGGCGATCATCACCAGCACCACCCGCGGCTCGCCCCAGGCGTAAAAGAGCAGCGACGCAAGCAGCAGGAACACGTTGCGCGCCCGCTTGGGCAGGAGGAAGTTTCCCGCCAGCGTCACCGGGAGAAACAAAAAGAGAAAAATGTTCGACGAAAAAACCATGGGCGCTTTTCCTTCCGCTTATTGCTTCAGCCGATGGTACACGCGCCGCATCCCGTTCCACAGCGGCGCGGGGACAAAGCGCTTCACCTTTTCCCGGATCTTGTGGCGCGGCGGCTCCGGCCAGTTGAAGCTCATACGCTGGCCCATCGTCGCGACCATATCAAAGAGGTTGCCCGTGGGATACTTGGGCAGCAGCTGCCTGTTCAGCTCCCGATAGGCAAAGTGGAGGTTGGTCATCTCCAGCGCGGCGAACTGGTCGTGCATCACCCAGGCGGGGTAGTAGCCCTCGTGCTGCGCCACGAAACCGTATGCGCGCTCCACCGCGTGGAGCAGGGTACCGTCGAAGCCGTTGGGCTCCTGGGGGAAGTCGTCGTATGTCCAGGGATAATCCAACAGCGTGCGTAGCGCCTCGGGCCGGAACCAGAACATCGTGCCCAGGGGCGTGATCGGCTCCTTGTTCGCCTGAATATCCACGTTCAGCCCCAGACGATGGGCCAGCGCGCAGGTGTTTTTGAAGTTGGACGCCCATTCCTGCCCGATAATCATGTAAAAGTTGCCGTGGTTCGGGCTGGGCGGCATCAGCATTCCCAGCCGCGGATTGCGCTTGAAGGTCTCCAGAATGTTTTCCACATAATCGGGGCTGCCCAGGCAGCACTCCATGCACTGGTACGCAAAGCCCGCGCCATTGGCGTAGGGCTTGGTTTGCACGGTTTTCTTGTCGTGCACAAAGCAGACGTACTGGTAATCGTGCAGGTAGGGCTTGAGCGCCACTAACACCGCCGACACGTCCCGCCCCCGGTTGCCCATGGGCAGCACGGTCACGCTGCGCACGCGCAGGCCGCGGGTTTTCTCCTCGGCCAGGCGGCGCGTCTCCTCGTTGGGAGTGGAAATGTACACGTCCGTATCCTCGGGCATATTGCGGGCGTAGCGCAGCATCCCGTCGATCAGATCCGGATAGTACAGGTGCATCGTCAGCGCGACGCGCTTCTTGCCCGCGGCGCTTTCCCGGGGCGCGGGATACTCCGCCAGCGGCGTCAGCCGACTGTCCCGGGGAAGCACCATGTTCAGGTGCAGCTGCTGCTTGATGTCGGCCATGTTGCCCGTGCGCAGGATGTTCTCCCAGATCAGATCGGTATCGTAGTTCGTGTGCTCGCGCAGGAAGCGGAAGGTGTCCGCCGTGGCGTTGCCGACGGTATCGGTCAGGATGTCGTAGTAGTTCTGCGTGAAGGACTTCTGCTTCATCACCGGGCAGCGGCGGCGGATCACCAGCTCGTCGCTCATCATCAGCAGCGGATAGCGGGTGAAGCCCTCCAGGTCGTCGGTGTTCACATAGGTATCGCACTTGAAGCCGGCGTCCTTTGATTCCTTGGTGAAGATCACCTCGAAGAAGCCAATCGCCTCCGCGTAGGAGTGGATGACGGGCAGCTCGTCCCAGCGTTTTTTGAAGTAGCTGCCGGAGAGCATCGGCTGGCGGATGACCAGAAAGGAGGACTGGATGTGCTCGGGCACATAGCCGTACTTGCAGGTGCCGAACACGTCAAAGTCCACCTGATGGTGCTTCGTCACGCCCCAGAAGTCGAGATCCCGCTTGGCCATGGCGGCGAACATCTCGTCAAAGGGATACAGCGGGCCATAGTTGGTGGAGTTGACCAGGATCAGCTCGTCAAAGCCGGTCATGCGGTTCCAGCCGATGTGGAGGATGCCCTCCTTGTAGCCGGTGATGTCGTACCCCTCGTTAGGGCGGACAAACACCTCGTCCGCCGCGGAGGAGAGCCGGGCCATGCCTTCCTCGTTCACCTCGCCGTTGACCACCACCAGCAGGTACGCGGTGAACCGCTTCAATTCCTGCAAAAAAACGGGGACGTACCGGTCGACAATCCCCTGCTTGTCATAAAACACATAAATCGCAGCGCGACGGATTTTCTTCTTTCCGCTCAGCTTCATAGCATCCTTCGCTCCCCCTCATCCATGCAGATCAACATAAAAGATCATAACATTTTTATTATTACACACCGTTTTCGTATAGTCAACATCTTTCTATGCGCCTAAAAATTTCCATTCTGAAACAGCGTTCCCCCTGCTTGTGGGGCGAAGTCCCCCAAGCCGCGCCGCCGTGTTCGCCGCGTGGTACCGCGCCCAGTACCGGTTCCCCCCGCATGGGAGGTCCAGGAGGGCCAACCGGCCCTCCTGGCAGGGGAGTCCAGAGGGGGGCAGCGCCCCCTCTGGCGGGGTC
>CAZRLM010000138.1:0-7123 GCA_964600835.1 uncultured Oscillospiraceae bacterium | reverse complement strand
GAGGGCAGCAAGAATCTCCTGCCCGACGCACCGCTCCGTCACCTTCTTGATAAAATCCTTGGCGACGGCGTAGTTGACGTCCGCCTCCAGCAGCGCCATGCGAACCTCGCGCATTCCGTCCTTGACGTTCTGCTCGGTCAGCTTGCCCTTGCCGGTCATTTTGCGAAGGGCGCCCTGCAATTTTTCACTCAAGCCCTCGAAGGCCATTGCTTTCCTCCTCGTCCAGCCGGATCAGCGTGTCCAGCGTCTTTTCCGCATCGGCATACCTTCCGGCGCGCAGCGCGTCGCGGCAGGCGGACAGGCCGTCCTGCATCCGGGCGAAGCGGGCGGCTGCGCCCAGCTTGCGCTCCAGGTCGAAAAGCCTGCGGGCGGCGCGGGTGAGCAGCTCGTGCACCCCCTGCCGACTGATGCCGGCCTCCTGGGCGATTTCGCTCAGGGACAGGTCTTCCTCGCAGTGCAGCGTCAATACCAGCCGCTGCTTGTCGGTGAGCAGCCCGCCGTAGAACGCCGTCAGCCAGGCCAGCTCGACCTTCCGTTCGATGTCCTCCTGCGCCACGGCGACTACCTCCTGTCAAGGGTTTCCCGTTGACACCTGAACATTATACCGCCTTTTGGCGATTTGTCAAGCACTTTTCCTGCGGGAAGCGCATCTTGTGGCGGAGCGGCAAATGTGTTACAATACAAGGCAGGAAAACCGTGCGCCGGGCGGCGCGACGGAAGGGGGCGAGGGCTGTGGCGGATGAGAGCAAAACCCGCGCGGAGCGAATCGCGCTGAAAACAAGAAAGAAGCAGCGGATGGTTCGCGTGGCGATGGGCGAAGAAAAGGCGGATCTGGTGCTGAAAAACGCGACCTACGTCAACGTGTTCTCCGACGAATTGTGCCGGGGCGACATTGCGGTGGCGGAGGGGCTGGTCGTCGGCATGGGCGATTACAGCGGCGCGCGCGAGGTGGACGTGAGCGGCAGGATTGTCGCGCCCGGGTTCATCGACGCACACATTCATCTGGAAAGCTCGCTGGTCGCGCCCGCGTCCTTTGCGCGGGCGGTAATTCCCCATGGCACGACGACCGTTGTCGCCGACCCGCACGAGATCGCCAACGTCTGCGGCGTGGGCGGCATCGACTACATGATGAGCGCCTCTGCCGGACTGCCGCTGGACGTGCACTTCATGCTGCCGTCCTGCGTGCCCGCGACGCCCTTTGAGGAAAGCGGCGAAAAGCTGACCTGGCGGGACATCAACGCCTACTTCGACCATCCCCGCGTGCTGGGGCTGGCGGAGATGATGAACTATCCCGGCGTAATCGCCGGCGACCGGGCGACGATTGAAAAAATCGTGGTATCGCAGGCCCACCACAAGAAGATCGACGGCCACGCGCCCGGCCTGACGGGCCACGCGCTCAACGCCTATATGTCCGCCGGCGTGTACTCCGATCACGAGTGCGACACCGCCGAAAACGCGCTGGAAAAGCTGCGCCGCGGGCAGTTCATCATGATTCGCGAGGGCACGGCGGCGCAGAATCTGGAAGCGCTGATGCCGCTCGTCACGCCGCGCTACGCGGCCCGCTGTATGTTCTGCACCGACGACAAGCACCCCGCCGATCTGCTGGAGAAGGGGCACATCGACTATATCGTCCGCAAGGCGATCCGACTCGGCGCGGATCCGATCACCGCCATCAAGGTGGCCAGCCACAGCGCGGCGCGGTACTTCCTGCTCAACAACAAGGGCGCGATCGCGCCGGGCTATCTGGCGGACTTTACCGTGCTGGACAATCTGGAAAACGTCCAGGTGGAGATGGTGTTCAAGCGCGGACGCTGCGTATGGAACGGCGATGAGGTCGCGCTGCGGGAGCCGGAGGTTGATCCGGACATCCTCGCGGCGGTGACGGACGCGTTCCACCTGCCGACGCTCACGGCGGAGAAGCTCTGCGCCGCCTCGCCCCTGCCGCTCATTGGCATGAAGCCGGGACAGATTGTCACGGAAAACCTGGGCATGGCCGATGGCATCGACCCGGCGCGGGACGTGCTCAAGCTGGCGGTGTGCGAGCGGCACCACGCCACAGGCCACGTCGCGGTCTGCTATGTGCGCGGCTACGGGCTCAAGCGGGGCGCGGTGGCGACCAGCGTCGCCCACGACAGCCATAACATCATTGCATGCGGCGCGTCGGACGCGGACATTGCCGCGGCGGTCAATCGGGTCGCCGCGCTGCGGGGCGGCATGGTGGTCGTCGAGGGCGGGCGCGTCGCGGCGGAGCTGCCGTTGCCCATGGCCGGGCTTTTCTCTGAAGCGCCGCTTAGCGAGGTCAACGCGCAGTTGGAGGAATGCAAGGCTTGCGCCTATCGCCTGGGGGCCGGCGAGGGGATCGACCCGTTCATGACGCTGTCCTTCGCCAGCCTGCCGGTGATTCCGTCGCTGCGGCTGACGACGCTGGGCGTGTTCGACGTGGCGGCGCAGCGGTTCCTGTCGGGCACGCAGCCGTGAGAGAAGGGGAGAAATAAGATGAAGAAATTTCTTTGCGCGCTGTGCGCGCTGATGCTGATGATTTCCCTGCTGCCCGCCCAGGCGGCGGGCCTCCCGACGCTGTACCGCCTGATGGCGCAGACGGCGGACGGCAAACAGACCTGTGTGGCGACGGCGGTCGCCCTGCCGGACGGCTCGGCGCTTCTGACGGCGGACGCGGCGCTCCGGGCCGGGGAGGTGAGGGTTATGGCGGACGACGAGACGCTGGAGGCGACGCAGCCCGCGCCGTCGGACAGAACGGGTCTGGCGATCCTGACGCTGGCGGAACCGGCGGCGAATGGCGCTACGCAGGGCGAAGCAACCGGCGAGCTGCGTTACTGGGGCGCGCTGCCGGACGGCAGCCTGGTCAGCGGAAGCGCGGCGGCGATCCAGCGGGCGACCTGGAATGGGCAGGAGGCGCTGCTGCTTTCGGCGCGGGAGGGCCTCTGCCCCGGCGCGGTGCTGCTGAACGCGCAGGGCGATGTGGCGGTGATGATCGTCGCCGGATACGGCGAGGGCGTGGGGCGTTATGTCGCCCTGCCGCTGCTGTCCACTGCGGCGCGTTCATCTGCGTGGCTGATGGACGTCGCGCTGCGCAGTCAAAACGGTTATTTGACGGTGGACTGGAGCGGCAGCGCCGCCGACTTTGACGAGGACAGCGCCGTCGCGGTGTACTTCCTCAACGAGAACAATCTGTACTATTTTTATGACTCCCTGCCCGCGTCGGCGGGGAAAATGGAGGTTCCGCTCATTCCCGGCGAGGCGCATGAGGTGTGGGCGCTGCATCACCATGGCGAGGCAACGTCGGGCGGTCTGACGGCGGACGCGCCCTCCGTCACGCTGGCGGCGGAAGCGCCGCGCGTCTTCAACAAGTACGGCTATCGGGATGAGGAGCTGTATCTGGCGGCGCTGCCGGTCTACACGCTGCCGGAGGATGAGGACAAGCTGCTGGAGAATGCGGGCGAAATGCCGGACGTGCTGCCGAAGGCGGAGCGGATCACGGCGGAAGAGCTGGCCAGCGGGGAGAAAGCGCTCTATTTGCAGGCTCGCTCGAAGTATCGGACGAAGAAGGAGCAGGAGGCGCTGCTCGTCTGGACGCTGACGACGCCCGAGGGATTCGTCCTGTGTGAAAGCGGCGGCTTCATCTTCCTGCCGGATCTGGACGGCACCGACGACTGGCACATTGACCTGACGGAAACGCTGCAAAGCTATGCTGCGGTCGTCGAGGGCGCGCCGGCGGCGGGACGCTACACGGTCGCCTACTATCTGGACGGCGCGAAGGCGGGCGAGGTCGCCTTCACGGTGGAATAACGGAGGCGGACACGATGCGGACATGGACGAGGCGGCCCGATGGCCGCGGAGAGCTGACGCTGCCGGGGGACAGACGCTACGTCTGGCTTCCGGTGGGCGCGTCGGAAACAAAGGCGGAGCTGACCTGCGCGGGGGAAACCGGCGTTTGGGCGCGGCTTCTCGTGCCCGTGTGGGACGCGCTGGAGGCGCTGCGGTATTTCGCGCCGCTGGAAACGGGCGGCAGGCCGGTCACGCTGACGGGCCGCTTCCCCGACGCGTTCTTTGACGCGGTGCGGACGGCGGATGATCGCCCCGCCCCGGCGGACGCGCACCCGGCGATTCACTTCGCCGCGGAGAACGGCTGGATCAACGACCCGAACGGGCTGGTCGCGCAGGACGGCGTGTACCACCTGTACTTCCAGCACAATCCCGTCGATATGGTGTGGGAAAACATGACCTGGGGCCACGCGGTGAGCCGCGATTTGCTCCACTGGACACAGCTGGCCAACGCGCTGTATCCCGACGCGGACGGCGCCATGTTTTCCGGCTGCGGGCTGGAAAACCGGCAGGGCGCGCTGGGACTGCCGCGAAACGCGCTGCTGTTCTTCTACACCTGCGCGGGGGACGCCAGCGAATGGTCGCGGGGCAAGCGGGCGACGCAGCGCCTGGCGTACAGCCTCGACGGTGGCAGGACGCTGACAAAATGCCCCGAACCGGTTGTCAAACACATCGCCGGGCTGAACCGGGATCCGAAGGTGTACTGGTACGCGCCGCGAAAGCTGTACTACATGGCGCTCTATCTGGACGGGGACAAGTTCGCCATTTTGAACTCCGCCGACTTGACGCATTTTGAGGTGACGCAGCGGTTGTCGATGCCCGGCTCCGGCGAGTGCCCCGATTTGCGGGCGATTCCCCGCGAGGGCGGCGGGGAGCGCTGGATGCTGATGGAAGCGGACGGTCACTACCTGCTGGGCGACTTTGACGGAAGCCGCTTCACCGCGACCGCGCCGCTGCAAAGCGCCTACCAGACGGCGCTGCCCTACGCCGCCCAGACATTCTCCGGGCCGGAGGATCGCGTCCTCCTGATTCCCTGGATGCGCACGAAAAACCCGCGCTGCGCCTACACCGGCATGATGGGTCTGCCGCGGGAGCTGACGTTGGCGCGCGTGGGCGGGGAGGAGCGGCTTCGCCTGCGCCCGGCGCGGGAGTACCTGGCCGCGCGCCGCTGGACGGACAACCTGACCTACGCCTTCCAGCAGCGCCGGGCGGTGGAGGTCGAGGCGATGCTGACTGACGCGCCGCGGGCGGAGATTGCCGTTGGACAGCTGGTCGTGCGGTACGACCGGTCGGCGGGCCGCCTGACGGTCGGCGGCGAAACGATCGACTTTCCCGCCGGATTGCCGGGGATCAAGGTGCTGATCGACAAGGGGCTGCTGGAAATTTCCTCCCTGGACGACCTGTACCTCGCGCCCTTTGAGGCCGACGAGGCGGCGCAGGAGGGCGAAATCGCCGTGCGAGGCGATTTTGTCCGGATGGTTTGTTACGAAATTCCCGGCTGAAGGCCGGAAGAAAGAAAGGGTGCTTCTAAATCATGGCGTTTCCGAAGGACTTTTTGTGGGGCACGGCGACGTCCTCCTATCAGATTGAGGGCGGCGTGACCGAGGGCGGCAAGGGGCCGTCCATCTGGGACGATTTCACCGCGCAGCCCGGGAAGATTATGGATGGGAGCGACGGCTCCGTCGCCTGCGATCATTTTCATCGCTTCCGGGAGGACGTGGCGCTGATGGCGAAGATGGGGATTCGCAACTACCGTTTCTCCATCAGCTGGCCCCGCGTGCTGCCGGAGGGCGTGGGCCGCGTCAACGAGGAGGGGCTGCAATTCTATTCTGATCTGGTGGATTGCCTGCTGGAGAACGGCATTCGCCCCTTCTGCACGCTCTATCACTGGGATCTGCCCCGGACGCTGCACGAAAAGGGCGCGTGGCTCAATCCTCAAATGCCCGACTGGTTTGAGGAGTACACCCGCGTGATGGCGCGCCGCCTGGGCGACCGGGTGAAGGACTTCTTCACCATCAACGAGCCGCAGTGCGTCATCGGACTGGGCTACGGCAACGGCGAGCACGCGCCGGGCATTCATTTCCCCGTGCAGGATCAGGTGCGGATGATTCACAACCTGCTGCGCAGCCACGGCCGCGCGGTCAAGGCGCTGCGGGAGGAAGTTCCCGGCGTGCGCGTGGGCTACGCGCCCTGCGGCAGCCCCGGCATCCCGCTGACAGGCAGCGAGGCGGACGTGAACGCGGCGCGGCAGGCGTACATGAGCGTCCCGACGGACGAACGCGGCCTGTGCTGGAACGTGACCTGGTTCAGTGATCCGGTGGTGCTGGGCCGCTATCCCGAGGACGGGCTGCGCGTTTACGGCAAGTATCTACCGGAGGGCTGGGAGAAGAACATGGCGGAAATCTGCCAGCCGATGGATTACTACGCGCAGAACATCTATCAGGGCATCGTCTGGCGTGCCGGGGCAAACGGCCCGGAGCGCGTGGAAAAGCCGCAGGGCTATCCCCGCACGGCCATCGGCTGGCCGATCACGCCCGAGGCGCTCTACTGGGGCCCGCGTTTTCTCTACGAACGCTACGGCCTGCCCATTGTCATCACCGAAAACGGCATGAGCTGCCATGACGCGGTCAGCCTGGACGGCAGGGTGCATGACCCCAACCGTATTGATTATCTGCATCGCTATTTGACCTGCCTGCGCCGCGCCTGCGACGACGGGGTGAAGGTGGCGGGCTATTTCTACTGGAGCTTCCTGGATAACTTCGAGTGGGCCTACGGCTATACGGAGCGCTTCGGCCTGACGTATGTCGACTATCAGACGCAGGAGCGCATCCCGAAGGACAGCTGCCTGTGGTATCGCGACGTGATGGCGGAGAACGGCGCGTCTCTTTGACGCATGAAAGGGGCCGCTTCGGAGGAAGCTAACGGTGCGGTCAGGCGTCGCGCGGAGACGTGACGCCTGACCGCACGGAGGCAGGCGCACCGCGTGATTTTTTGAGAACAAAAATGGCGCAACCTCTTGACAGTGCAGGAAAAAGACGTTAGAATATATCATGTCTGACAAGTCTGGTTAGGCTTGATGCGGGACACGCAGGTGTAGTTCAATGGCAGAACTTCAGCTTCCCAAGCTGACCACGTGGGTTCGATTCCCATCACCTGCTCCACCACCGCATCAAACCGGCCAGCGGTCGGCGCCTCATCCGCCTGACGGCGGCTCTCGCAGGCTTCGGCCGCGACCTGATAGCAAGGCGAAAGCCGGAAAAGCCTGAACAAGGCGACTTAA
>CAZRLM010000137.1:0-7163 GCA_964600835.1 uncultured Oscillospiraceae bacterium | reverse complement strand
GCAGCGCTGGGCCAACGGCCGCAAGGATCCCTGGGGCGTGCGCCTGTGGGGCGTGGGCAACGAGAGCTGGGGCTGCGGCGGCAATATGCGGCCCGAGTATTACGCGGACGAGTTCCGCCGCTATCAGACCTATTGCCGCAACTATGGCGACAACAAGCTGTACCGCATCGCCTGCGGCCCGAACACCGACGATTACAACTGGACCGAGGTGCTCATGCGCCGGGCGGGCCGGTTCATGGACGGCCTCACGCTGCACTACTACACCGTCTGCAACGAGTGGCAGCACAAGGGCAGCGCGACGGAGTTTACCACCGAGGAATACTACCGCACCCTGCAGCGCGCCTGGCGCATGGATGAGCTGGTCACCAGGCACAGCCACATCATGGATCGCTACGATCCCGACAAGCGCGTCGGGCTGATCGTGGACGAATGGGGCTGCTGGTTTGATGTGGAACCGGGCACCAATCCGGGCTTCCTGTATCAGCAGAACACCATGCGGGACGCGATGGTTGCGGCCATCACGCTGACGATCTTCATGAACCACTGCGACCGCGTGGTCATGGCGAACCTGGCGCAGACGGTGAACGTGCTCCAGTCCGTCATCCTGACCGAGGGCGACCAGATGGTGCTTACGCCCACCTATCACGTTTTCGACCTGTTCAAGGCCCATCAGGACGCCAAGCAGCTGGACTGCTTTGTGGACTCGGCGGACGTGGGCGTGGGCGAATGGCAGGTGAAGCAGGTGCTTGCGGCGGCCTCCGAAAAGGACGGCGTGACGACCGTCACCCTTGCCAACGTGGACGAGGAAAAGAGCGCCGAGGCGGAGCTGTCTCTGCCGGGCGTGAACCTCGAAACCGTGCATGGCCGGATCCTGACGGGCGAATCCCACGCGTATAACGACTTTGCCAACAGCCCGCTGTCTGTGCAGCCCTTCGACGGCTTCCAGGCGAAGGACGGCGCGCTGACGGTGAAGCTGCCCGCGTGCAGCGTGGTTGAGCTGACGATCGGATAACCCTCAAAGGAAACGCTTTCGCCGCGGCGCGGTCTTGCCTTCACGGGGCGGGCCGCCTCGCGGCGGTTTTTTATAAGTGAAATGGGCACGATACAAAAAAGGCCGCGCAGTGCGGCCGGAGAAAGGACGGAAGGGTTATGCTGATTCGGAATATTCCTCACGAAACGGGACTCACGCTGGAATCTCTGGTGACGGTGCTGCCCGGGCAGATTGTCAGCCGGACGCTGGCGCAAAACGGCGCGGTCAGCCTGACGCTGTTTGCCTTTGACGCGGATACGGAGATCAGCACCCACGCCTCTGAGGGCGACGCGATGGTGACGGTGCTCACGGGCAGCTGCCGCTATACGGTGGACGGCACGCCGCACCTGCTGCACGCCGGGGAAACGATGGTCATGCCCGCGGGCAAGCCCCATGCGGTGTACGCGCCGGAGGCGTGCAAGTGGCTGCTGACGGTGATATTTCCTTACGGCGAGCAGCTTACTGAACATCAAAGCGCAGCCCGTCGCGAATGAGGTAAAACATCGCGCTGCCGTCGATGAGCACCGCGTCGTGGAGCGCGTCGAAGCGGGCGAGGGCGACGGTGCGCGTGTCGCCGGAAACGTCCGTGAAGGTCAGGGTGGTGTGCGGCGGCTCGGCGGCCGTCCAGCCCTCCGGCAGCGCGCCTGACACGGTAGCGATCAGCAGCTGATTGTAAGCGGCCTCAAAGCTGGCGTAATCAATCGCCTCGCCGTCGCGCAGGCAGATAACGTCGTAAACCACGTCGCCCGACGCGTCGGTGACCAGCTCGTTGTTGGGGGCGACCTGCTCCTCGCGGTGGATGGTGTAGACGGCGGTCGCCTCGGCGGTTTCCACGGTCAGGGAGGTCAAATTGCCCAGCGCGACGGGGATCAGGTAGCGGCTGGCGGTGACGGCGGGCGTGAAGTCGAGCAGCCCGTCCAGGTAGTAGTGGTTCGCCAGGTACACGCCGTCGCCGTATTGGACGTAATCGAGCACGTCGCTCTGCGCGCCGCCGACGGACAGGGTGAAGGTGTCCTCCGGCCAGTCGGTCACGTCATAGATACCAGCGGAACCGGTGGTGCCGATGCTGCCCGCGGCCAGATGGGCCGTAAGGATGAACCGGGGCTGATCCAGGCCGCAGGCGGCGAGCCGTTCCGCCGTTGCCTCGCCCATGTACGCGCCCAGGCGGAAGCTGCTCAGGTTTTCCCGCAGGCTGTCCAGCAGCTCCGCGTCGGCGGGGTAGCGCACGGGCACGGTGAGGAACCACTCGTCCCTTGCGTCGGTGTCGCCGATGTTGCCGGAAAGCACCCACTCGGCGATCACGCCGCCCGCCGCGTCCGTCAGCGTGATGCGGTCAAAGCGCGCCTTGTGCAGCGTCGGTTGTTCCACCGGGTGGAGCGACGCGCGGGTGACGTACAGCGCGTCCGCCGTGCCCTGATCCAGCGCGAAAAGCCGATCATCCCCGTCGGCGGTCATATAGGAGAACGCGGTGTCCGCGCCCTCCGCCTCGTCGCCGATGCGCAGCACGGCGCTCCGCCCATCTGCGTAGCCGATCTCGACGATCAGGCGCGGGTCGTCCAGCCCGAACTCGGACAGGCGATCCCGGTATTCGGCGGGGTCGTCCGTCAGCACGCGGTCATAGGCGATGACGGCGGCGGCCTGGAGCAGCGACGACGCGCGGCTATCCGAGATGGCGGAGCCGTCGGACAGCGCGAGCAGCCCGTCCGACTGCCGGAGCGCCTCCCAGCTGTCGCCGTCGCGGCGCGCGACGGCCAGACGGGTCACATCCGCCTCGTCGTAGGCCCATAGCTCGCCGGACTCGTCCACCGCCTCAATCGGCGTCTCCGGCGCAGTCCGGCCAAAGAGAACGTACGCGCCGCCGACCAGGGCCAGCGCCAGCGCGGAGGCAAGCAGCAGCCAACGCCTTCCGTGTCGAAGGGCGCGGCGCTTTTTTTTTGCGACTTCCTGCATGGTGCTCCTTTCCGTCACTGATGCCGCCGGGGCAGCAGGATGATCAGCGCCAGGGCCAGCACAGCCAGCGGCAGCACGACCAGAATCACGCTGCCCAGCGCGGTGGATTCCACCGACAGCCGCGGGCGGATCGCCGCCTTGGCGATGATGCCCTGCTCGATCGGCTCCGTGTCCAGCAGATACTCCGTCATCCGGATGATGAACTCCTGCGTATCGGTCATGGCGTGCACGTCCGAGGAAGTGAGCGCGGTGGAGCAGCCGAGGATGAACGCCCGGGAGACGTTGCCCTCCGCCGTGGTGCGGTACGCTTCCATCGCCAGCGCGAAGGGGCCGATTTCGTCCCCGTCCTGCTGGTCGAGGCTGTCCGCGGCAATGTCGTGCAGGTACGCCTTGTAGCCGGAGGAAAGCGCGGGCAGCACGGTCAGGTTGCGGTCGGTGCTCTCGACGGTTTCAAAGGCCCGCGCGCCGACGAGCAGCAGCGTGTCCGCGCCGCTTTCCATCAGCCCCTCGGTGACGCTTGTTCGCTGCATATAGGGAATCAGGCAGATGCGGTTGTTGCTGTAATAGGTGCCGCTCTCCTCCGGCGAGGCGACGACGATGCCCTCCTTGGGCAGGAAGCCGTAGGAGCGCATCAGCGATTGCAGGTTGGGCATCCGGTCGATGGGGTCGGAGTAGTCGCAGGTGAACAGGATGCTGCCGCCCTGGGCCGCGAAATCGGCGATGGTTTCCAACTCGTCATCGGTCAGATCGCGCACCGGGGAGAGAATGGCCAGCAGATCGCCGGGGGTGAGCGTCACGTCGCCGCCGTTCAGGGTGAAGTAGGTCACGTCGAAGTTGTTGCCGCGCAGCAGCTCGGCAAACACGGCGGTACCGTCCTCGTCCAGCTCGCCATGACCCTGGAGCACCAGCACGCGTGGGACGGTCTCCTGCGTCACATAGCGGATAGCGGAGGTAATGCGGCTCTCGTAGGTCAGCCCGGCGATGAGCGGCTCGCCGGTCGTGTAATCATAGCTGACGCTGATGAAATCGGTGGGGGAGATGACCTTCCACCGCCCGGTCTCCTCGCAGGAGACGATGAGGGAATCGGTGGTGATCGTCTGATCGGAGGTCGTGCCCTGAAAGCGGCTGATCAGCCCGGGGTTGAGCAGCACGTCGGTCTGCTCCCAGGTGACGAGCGGGGAGGCGGCGGCGTAGCGGTCGAGCACCTCGATGAGCTGCGCGTCCTCCTGGCCGCGGTTGAAAAGCGCGTAGAGGTGCACCGGGCGCGTCAGCGCGGCCAGCACCTCGCGGGTAGGCGCGCTCTGCGTCGTGACGGCGTTGAAGGAACAGTCCACCTTCCAGCCGTTCTTCTTTTCCAGCGACGCGGTCAGGACGTTCAGGCCGACCAGCGCGGCGAGCAGCAGGCACAATATCAGCGTCGATACGCCGCCGTAGCGGAAGCGCGGCTGCTGCCCAAAATGGGGACGGTTGTTTTTCTTCATGCGTCACGCCCCCCGATAGCGGCGACTGTCCAGCGAGTGAACGGTCAGCGTCAGGAAAATCAGGGTGAAGGATACGTCGTACCCGACGCCCGCGAAGGAAAGCTGCCCCATCAGGAACGGCTCGTTGCGGGAATACAGGCTCAAAAAGGACAGCGCCTGCGCCGCCCAGGCGGCGGAGACGGAGCTTTCCAGCATATCCATCATCCACAAAAGCAGGTTCGCGCCAAAGGCGAACACCGCCGCGGTGACCGGGCTGGAAACCCGGCCGGAGATGTACAGATCCAGCGCGATGAACGCGCAGCCCTGCAAAATGAACCCCAGGTAGCCCACGGCCAGCTCGCCCGGGTATACCTGCCCGTAGCGCGCGACGATGAGCGCGTAGAACAGCGTCAGCACCACGGTGAAAAGCATCACCGTCACTGCCGCGAAGTACTTGCCCAGCACAATGCCCGGCAGCGAGACGGGGCTGGTCAGCAGCAGCTGATCGGTGCGCTTCTGCTTTTCCTCCGCCAGCAGCCGCATCGTCAGCACCGGGGACAGCAGCATCCACAGGTAACTCATCTGCCCGATGAAGGTCATCAGGTCGCTGGAGCGCTGCTGCAAAATCAGCAGGTAAAACATGACGGAGCTGACGCACAGAAACACGCCTGTAAACACATAGCCTACCGGCGTGAAAAAGTAGCTTTGCAGCTCCCTGCGCCATATGGTCAGCACGCGCTCACCGCCTTTCCGTCGTTTGATCGTCCTCCGCGGTCGCGCGGAGGAAAACTGTTTCGAGAGTATCCTTTTCCTGCGTCAGGGCGAGCAGCGGCGCGTCCAGCCCGCACAGCAGGCGGAAAAGCTGGCGCTGCGGCGCTTCGTCCGTCGGCGCGCATTCCAGCGCAACCTCGCTGATCTCCGCGTCCGGCGTGGGCAGCGTTCGCACCCGCCGCACGCAGGGCAGGCTCTTGAGCGCGGGCAGCAGCAGCCGCTCCCGCATGGCGATGGAGGCCCGCAGGCGCACGACGTCGCCGTCGTCGGTCAGTTCGGACATATCGGCCTCGCGGATCAGCCGTCCCCGGTGGAGGATGACCACCCGCTGGCACAGCTGCTGAATCTCCGGCAGCATATGCGAGGAGAAAATCACCGTGTGGCGCTTGCCCAGCTCCCGCATCAGCGCCCGAATTTCGACGACCTGCCGGGGATCGAGGCCGACGGTCGGCTCGTCCAGCACGAGCACGGGCGGATTGCCGCACAGCGCCTGCGCGACGCCGACCCGCTGCCGGAAGCCCTTTGACAGGTTTCCCAGCCGCCGGTCGCGCACCTCGCCCAGCCCGCACAGGTCAATGATCTCGTCCATGTGCCGGGGAATGTCCTTCCTTGCCACCTCCCGCAGGCGGCATACAAAGCTCAGATAGCCGCGCACGGTCATCTCGTCGTACAGCGGCGGTTTTTCGGGCAGGTAGCCGATATTGCGCTTGCAGGCGCGGGCGTTGGTGAGCATATCCAGTCCGTCCACCAGCACCTGGCCGGAGGTGGGCGGGAAATAGCCGGTCAGCATATTCAGCGTGGTCGTTTTGCCCGCGCCGTTTTGGCCCAGCAGGCCGACGATCTGCCCCGCCGGCGCGCGGAAGGACAGGTTGCGCACGGCCTCTACCGCGCCATAGCGCCGGGTAACGTGCTTTAATTCAATCATGACGCCTCCAAAATGGTCGGCCGGTTTCCCGGCGCGGAGCGGTTTCTCCGCACGCTTATTATACCAGACAAACGGGAGGAGTGTGTGAATAAAATGTGAAACACGAAAAACCCCCGCCGGAGAACCGGCAGGGGGATAGAACGTTAAAAAGTCAACGGTCACAGGGCCGGGTGATCGCAGAAGCCGGCGCTTGGCGGCGTTGAAGTCCATCAGTATAGCGGATTCTTGGTCTCGCGGTCGGTTTCTACCTCGTGCAGGTAATCAACGACCCACACATTGCCGTCGGTGCGCATACGGGTCAGCCCTTCATAGCCGATGGCGTAGGGGATCTTTTTCTGTTTGAGGTATTTTTTAGCGCTTTCCATCACCTCGAAGGCGTCATTCATGAACACAAATTCCGGATCAATGGCGTTCAAAAAAGGCGTGCGCAGCTTGATCTGACCATGGTGGGGATATTTCAGAATATCCGCCTTGATACCACCCTCGGGCACGTTTTCCGAATAGGAAGCCTGGGCGCGGTTTTCCACGTCGCCGGCAAAGAGGATAGTGCGCTCCCCATATCGGATGAGCAGCATGGCGGAACGGTCGTTAGCCTTCCAACTCTTCATGTCACAGCGCTGGATGACTCGCATGGTGACCTCGCCGTTCTGGCCCATGGTGAGCACGTCGCCGTCTCCTGCGTGGACGATGGGAATCCCATTTTCGTTGCAGTAGCGGACCACGTCCTTCATGTGTTTGTCGTAGTCCTCCTCAAAGGTGAGGATCATCTTGCCGATGGGGCAGTACGCATCCACATAGGGGAAACCGTCGATATGGTCATCGTGGGGATGGGAATTGTAGGCTACGTCGATATGATCAATTCCCATGGACTGGATGGCCGTGCGGATACGATTCTGCATACGGCCGCTTTGGGTGGAGGAATCAATCATCATGGTTTCCTCGCCAAAGCGGAGGATGGCGCAGTCCGAGGAGAACACACGGGGAAAGACGATCTCCAACAGGGGCGTTCCTTCGGGAAAAAGGTATT
>CAZRLM010000136.1:0-7176 GCA_964600835.1 uncultured Oscillospiraceae bacterium | reverse complement strand
TAGGAAAGAATCGCCTTGGCGATCCGTTTCATGTTCTGAACAGCAGCGGCGAGGAAGGACTGCTCGTACATATTGCGGATTCCGAGCATACAAACAAAGCGGAGGCCGTGGAGTTCTTTGACTTCTGCGAAGGAGCGTTCAATTGTCTGCTTGTGCCAGGCATAAAGTCGCTTGCCATTGCGGGTCTTCGTAAACGAATCCGCCTGTTCCAGATCATCCTGCCAAACATGGCGTGACACCATCCTTCTTGTCATACTGGAGGAAATGCATTGTTCCCTTTATGGGCAGTCTATGTTCGCTGTAATGAAACCCGTCTGGTTTCCCTTCTTTAGCTGCCCGCTTTCCGGGTCATGCTTGCTTTGATGGATCTGGACGGTTGGCGGCTCGTCGTCGTCCTTCTTGTCAAAAGGCTTTTTGCCTCATGTTTCTCTGCCCACTGCTATGGCCGCATCTAACTCATCCATGGATGCTTTGGGCGACTTCTCAATGGTAACAGTCGCTTTCTTATGCTTGTTTGCCTTTGCTTTTACATGGGCTGAATCTGTGTAGAGAATCTCGCTGTCCACGAGTTTCCTTTCGACTGCTTGCCTGAGAATTTCCTGAAAAATCTGTTCGGCTATGTTATTGTTTCTGAAACGTCGGGTTCGGTTCACGCTGATCGTTGTGGCATCCGGGGATTTTTCAGTCAGACCCAAACCGCAGAACCACTTGTATGCAAAGTTATAATTGATTTCTTCCTCCAAACGCCGCTTGGAGCGGATTCCGTACAGGTATCCCACAAACAGCATACGGAACAAAAATTCCGGTTCAACTGCCGGACTCCCAACGTTTTCGCTGTATAGCCGCGCGCACAGTTTGTTGATGAAGGAGAAGTAGATGCTGCGGTCTATCTTTCGCAGCAGATGGTTTTCCGGCACCATCTGTTCCTAAATAACCACTTCCGTTCCCTGTTGCTTTTCCTTTCGACTGCGCAGCATCTTTATCCCTCTTTCTCTGGTATTTCCTCGCTTTCCTATCCTGTATAGACACAAAGGTGCTGTCTCTTGCTTTTCCATATAAATAAATTGACCGTTGGCCAACTTTGTCAACGGTCTGGACCGGACGTGTTGCGTCCGGCATTGCTTTGGTCGTCTTTTTTCTGATTCCGGTTCGGGCGTGTGTCAGGATTGGCCTCGCTTGCTCAGCTCATCCTGCACATAGCCAGCGAGGATGTCGACAATGCGCGCATTCATGCCGCCGCCCGCGACGATCACATCCGCGCTGTGAATGTAGTTGCGGATGTACTTGTCGTACATCGGCTTGACGGTGGTCAGGTATTGGGCGGAAATGCCGTCGATCTCCCGGGCGCGCTCCTTGATGTCCCGCCGAATTCGCCGCAGCAGGCAAATGTCCGGTTCGACGTTCATGTACAGCTTGAGGTACATCAATTCACACAGGCGTTCGTCGTGAAAGGCGTGGATGCCCTCGAGAATCATCACATCCCGCGGATAGATCAGCGCCGTGGAGTCGTCCCGCCGATGCTGCGAGTAATCGTACCGCTTTCGGGTGACGGGGTTGCCAGCCATCAGCGCCTTTACGTCCGCCAGCAGCAGGTCGTGGTCGAAAATATCCGGCTCGTCATAGTTGAGCACGGAGCGCTCGTCAAAGGTCAGGTTTGGATGATCGCGGTAATACGCGTCCTGTTGCAGGACAAAACAGCGGTCGCCGAGCCGCTGATGAAGCGATTCCGCCAGGGTTGATTTTCCGCTGCCGCTCGCGCCGCAGATGCCGATGAACAACACGCGCAGCCCCTCCTTCATGGCGGACGATCCCGCCGCCCGTCGCTCTTGGAAAAAGATACAGCATTCGCGCCGCGCTGTCAAGTCCCACGCGGTTTTTTCATGGAATTCTGCGGAAAAACGCCGTGCTTTGCCGCCTTATGGCAGAAACAGACAATGACAAAATCCGCGCCGTGTGGTATCATGGATGCCGGAAACAAATCGGAGGTGAACGCGCTTTGCTGAACAAACAGCGGCGCACAAAGGAAAAGCGGGCGCGCGGGATGCGCCGGATTTTGCTGACGGGGGCCTGCGCGGTCATTGCGCTGGCAGCCGGCATTGCGCCGACGGCGATTGCGCCGCCCGCGGAGGCAACCGGGGAGGGGACGCGCGTGAAGCGCGGCGGACGAATCGTGTCCTATCTGTCGGACGCACAGACGCTGCCGTTGCCCACTGGCGGGGCGGCGAAGCCCGACCAGATCAACTATGCCTTCGCCCTGATTGAAAACGGCGAAGCGACCGGCGCGCACTGGCGCGGCGTGAAGCAGCTGGAGAAGTATCTGCGCGCCCATCCCGAGGTGGACGGCGTGCTGAGCGTTGGCGGCTGGGGCGCGGAGGGCTTTTCCGACGCGTGCGCCACGGCGGCGGGACGGGAGAAGCTGGCCGAGAGCATTCTCCGCCTGATGGATGCCCATGGTTTTGTCGGCGTGGATATCGACTGGGAATATCCCGGATCCTCGGCGGCGGGCATCAAGAGCCGCCCGGAGGACGAGGAGAACTGGTATGCGCTCCTTGCTCTGCTCCGGAAGGGCCTTGATGAGAGGAAAGCCGCGCAGGGACGCGATTATCTGCTCTCTGTGGCGGTCGGCGCGGGCGCGCAGCAGTTGGCCGCGGCGGACAGCGCGCGGCTGAATCGCCTGGTGGATCAGGTGGTGGTGATGGCGTATGACTTGAAGGGCTTCGAACGTGTGACGGGCCATCACGCGGGGCTGTCTCCGGAAAATCCCGTGGCGGGAACGGGCGCTTATGCGGTGGAAACGCTGACGCGCTCCGGCCTGTCGAAAGGGAAGGTGCTGCTGGGAATGCCCGCCTACGCCCGGGTGTGGCGGCAGGTGTCCGGCGGCGGCGACGGCCTGGCGCAGCGGGCCGCGACGAGCGGTAGCCGCACCATGAGCTTCGACGCGGCGCAGGCGCTGGAAAAGGAAGGCTATACCCGCTACTACGACGACGCGGCGAAGGCGGCCTGGCTGTTTGACGGCGATACCTTCGTCAGCGTGGAGGACGAGCGTTCCGTAAAGGACAAGATCGCCTGGACGCTGCAAAAAAAGCTCCAGGGCGTGGCGGTCTGGAGCATGAATCAGGACGCGGACGGCACAATGCTTGCGCTGCTTGATCAGGCGCTGAGCCGGTAACGCACGGCATAGTAAAGCAAAGAGGCTACCTCGCTGGTGCTTTTCGGAGCACGGGGGGCAGCCTCTTCTTGCGCTGAATTGCTCAAAATATAAGATTACTGATAAAAACGGTGGATCCGATAAGGCGATGCCTTGGAAACATCACGGTTGCATTGGCCTTGGTGCGCTGTGTGCGGATGACGAAACGAAACCGCCGAGATGTTCAGCCGTGAGCCTGCGCCTCCCGGATGCCACGCTTCGCGTTTCTTTGCGCGCCCTTTCGACGGACAACGCCGCGTCCGCCGCGCTATGCTTGTCCGGCGAGGAGGGACGCGGACATGGCGGAGGCGATTGAGCGGGGCAGGAACAGCCGGGAAAGGCGGCGGCAGACGGAGGAGAGGCGGGCCAGGCATCGGGAGATGCTGGGTCAGGCGGCGCGAATCGCGGGTCAGGCCGCGCCCGGCTTTCTGCTGGCCTTCTCGGACGCGATGGGCGTTCCTTCCGGGCTGTACGCGGCGTATGTGACCGCGCTGGCGGCGGCGGGGGAGTGCGTGGTGTGGCCCTGTGCAGGGGCGGCGTTGTCGGTCGTGATGCAGCTGATCTGGGGCCTTGCGCCCCGGTGGGGTACGCTCGTGGCCTGCGCGGCGCTGCTTTTCGCGCCGCGGATGGTCTTTCGGGGCGGCACGGCGCGGCTGACGCTCTGGACAGCCGCGGCGCTTGCGCCGGAGGTGATCGGGCGGATTGTGCTGGGCACGACGCAGGAGGCGCTTTTGTCCTGCGCGACGATGGCGATCGGCGTGCTGTCTGCGCCGGTGATGCTGCGCGCCGTCCGGGCGTTGACGGGGGAACGGGCCATCGACAGCCTGGAGGAGCAGGTATCGGTCGGCTATTTGACGGCGATGCTCCTATGCGGCGGCGGTCGAATGATGCTGTTCGGGATAAACGTGGGCGTGGCGGGCGCGGCGCTTGTTACCGTGTGCATGGCGCTGTTTCTGGGCGTGGGCGCGGGCAGCGTGGCGGGCATGGTCAGCGGCGTGACGCTGGCGTTGCAGGGGCTTCCGCTGGCGCTGAGCGTGGCATTGGCGCTGGGCGGCTTTCTGGCGGGCATGGTGCAGGGCCTGAAGCGACGCGGCCTGTCCTGCCTGTGCTTCGCGATGGGCTGCGAGCTGGTGCTGCTTTTATGCCATGCTTCCGGCGGGGGCAGCGCGCTGGCGGCGCTGGTCGCGCCCGCCGCGGCGGCGCTGATGCGGCGTGGAACGGCGGAGCGGCTGCAAGCGTTTTTCCGGCGTTTTCATGCTTCGGATGCGGCGGCAGGGGACGCGTATGCCGCTGCGGCGCTTTCGGCCTGGGAGCGCACCGTGCAGGCGATGGCGGAAGCGGTGCCCAATCCGCTGGAAAGCACGGAAACGCATGACGCGGCCTGGTGGCGGAGCCGGCTGTGCGACGGCTGCCCCGACGCGGAGCATTGCGCCTGCATGGAGACGGAACGGGCCGCGCATCAAATGGAGAGCGTCTACGCGGCCCGCGAGGCGGAGGACGAGGATTGGATGCGGGCGTTGGACGGCTTGCGCGGGCTGGGCTGCGGCAGGCTGTACCACCTGCGGGCGCAGATGGACGCGCTCCGGACGGAGAGCGCCGCTCTTCGCGCGCAGTCGCGCAAGGCGATGTATCAGCGGGAGATGCTGGTGACGCATTTGACGGCAATGGCCGGAGCCGTCAGGCGTTTTTCACGCCTGTCTGTGGGCGAAAGCTGGTGGGAGCGCCTCAGCGCCCGGCAGCTGAGCGTCCGCGCGGCGGAGCTGGCGTACCCGGCGACGCTGCTCTATGCCCGGCAGGAGGAAGGGCACGCGCGGGTGGCCTGGGAGCTGCATCGGGCGTTTGACGCGATGTCTCAGGCGGAGGAGCTGCGGCTTTTGACCGAGGGCGCGCTGGCCGCGCCCATGGAGGTCGTCCGTGTCGAGGACGACCGGGTCTACCTGACGGAAACGCCACCGCTGCGGGTGGAGGCGGGCGTGGCGGGTCACGGATTGATGGGGGACAGCCACAACGGCGACGCGGCGTCGCTGACCACCTTGGCGGACGGCCGCTACATGGCGGCGCTGTCCGACGGCATGGGGCACGGCGAGCAGGCGCAGGCCGAGAGCGGGCAGACGGTGACGCTGCTCAGGCTGTGCCTGGATGCGGGCTACACACGCGCTCAGGCGCTGACGGCGGTCAACGGTATGATGCTGTTAGCAGGGCGGGGCGAGCGCTTTTCGACGGTGGATCTGTTCACCTGCAACCTGTGGAGCGGAGAAGCCGCGCTGGACAAGCTGGGCGCGGCGGGCAGCTATATGCTGCGGGGCGACACGCTGACCGCGCTGTCCGGCGACGCGCTGCCGCTGGGCATCCTGGAGGACGTGGAGGCGCGCTCGGCGATGCTGCGGCTGAAGGCGGACGACCAACTGGTGCTGATGACCGACGGCGTGGAGGACGCGTTCCCGACTAAGGCGGCGCTGACGGACGCGCTGCGGGCCGCGCTGGCGCAGGAGGACGCGACGGCAGCGGCGCAGTCTTTGCTGGAAAGTGCCGCCCGCGCCGCCGAGCAGGGCCATCAGGACGACCGCACCGTGATTGTCCTGCGATTTTCCCCTGCGTCCTCCGGCGCAAAAAACGGTTGACAAGGGCGGAAAAGCGCGTTATACTAATGCCAATCTTGATGGATGACGGGGAACAAGTCCGCAGGAAAGCCGCGAAAGAGAGCGCGCGCCATGGGCTGCAAGCGCGCGCCGCGAACGCCTGACAGGATACCGCCCCCTGACAGCAGGACGGCTCATGCCCGTTACCGCATGACGAGTGGTTGATGAAACAAGCGGGGTGGAACCGCGGATGCGCTTGAAATACAGGGCGTCCGTCCCAGCGATGGGGCGGGCGTCTTTTTGTTTGACGGCGTCCTTCGTCCCCGCCAGGCCCGGTGGAACAGAAGGAAAGGAGCGAAACCCATGAAGATCATCTACAACGACGGCCATACCGCCGAATGTCCCGCGGAGGACGAGCTGCACGTCATCCGTCACAGCGCGGCGCACATCATGGCGCAGGCCATCAAGCACCTCTATCCAGACGCGCACTTCGCCTACGGCCCCGCGACCGAGAAGGGCTTCCACTACGACGTCGACCTGGGCGACGTGAAGCTCTCCGACGAGGATCTGCCTGCCATCGAGAAGGAGATGCAGGCCATCGTCAAGCAGAACCTGCCGATCAAGCCCTTCGCCCTGAGCCGCGAGGAGGCGGTCAAGCTGATGCAGGAGCGCGGCGAAGCCTACAAGGTGGAGCACATCGGCGACCTGCCCGAGGACGCGACGCTGACCTTCTATCAGCAGGGCGACTACATTGATATGTGCGTCGGCCCGCACCTGTGCTACACCAAGGCGCTCAAGGCGTTCAAGCTGACGGCGCTTTCCGGCGCGTACTGGAAGAACGACAAGAACAACAAGATGCTTACCCGCATCAGCGGCATCGCCTTCCGCAATCAGGACGAGCTGCACGACTATTTGAAGCTGCTGGAGGAAGCGGAGAAGCGCGACCACCGCCGCATCGGCAAGGAAATGGGTCTGTTCATGCTCTGCGACGAAGGCCCCGGCTTCCCCTTCTTCCTGCCCAAGGGCATGGCGCTCAAAAACGCGCTGATCGACTACTGGCGGGATATTCACTATGACGCGGGCTACGTCGAGGTGTCCACGCCGATGATCATGAACCGCCACCTGTGGGAGACCAGCGGCCACTGGGATCACTACAAGGACAATATGTATGCCACCAAGATTGACGACGAGGACTACTGCATCAAGCCCATGAACTGCCCCGGCGGCGTGATGGTCTACCGCAGCCAGCCCCACTCCTACAAGGAGCTGCCCATGCGCGTGGGCGAGCTGGGTCTGGTGCACCGGCATGAGCTGAAGGGCGCGCTGCACGGCCTGTTCCGTGTCCGCTGCTTCACGCAGGACGACGCACATATCTTCATGACCCGCGAGCAGATCCCCGACGAGATCGCC
>CAZRLM010000135.1:0-7251 GCA_964600835.1 uncultured Oscillospiraceae bacterium | reverse complement strand
CGCTCAGCGCCGTAAGGTGGATCCGCGGCCCCGGACCCCCGCCGCTTCCATAGGCGATGGGTCGAAGCCTTCGCGGGGCGCCACATGAGACGCTTGGGAGCGAAACGGCGACCATCAGAGGTCGCCTGCGCATCGGCGTCTGAGGCGTTGCAAACGGCCCTTGGCAGCGCCGGAGCTCATGCGCTGTGATTGGCGTGACCGAGTCTATACGATGGCATAGGCCGTCTTTTGGCGCGCCGGAAGGCGCGCAATGCGGAGTATGCGTCCGCTGTTTTCTTCTGGAAGTGTTTTCTGGGAAAAACAAAAAAAGCTGGGTTGCCCAGCTTGGGAGGTCCAGGAGGGCCATGCGGCCCTCCTGGCGGGGTGCAGGGGCGAAGCCCCTGCTTACTGCTTCACGTCGTCGACGATGGCGAGGGTGACCTGGAGGTCAATGTACTCGCCGTCGGGGATTTCAGCGTCGGCATCCAGGTCGGCAAGGCCGGGAACGCGGTAGACCTTGACGTTGAGGATGTCGCCGGCCTGATGCTGCTGGAGAATGCTGGTGAGCTGGGAAGTGCCGGAGATCACGGTATTGTCCACGTCGACAATGATGTCACCGGCCTGAATCCCGGCCTGTTCGGCGGGAGAACCGGCTTCCACTTCCTTGACGAACGCGCCGGTGGGCAGCGCGCCGGTGCGGATCGCGGTGCTGTTGGCGTTCATGCCCGCCACGGTAATGCCCAGGCGGGGCTTGCCGGTCAGATCGCTGGTAACGGAGCCGCTGCCGCTGTTCTCGCTCTTGGCGACAACCGGCGGCTGAGCCGCGAGCGCGTCCTCAATCAGCGGCTTGGCGGCGTTGATCGGGATGCACATTCCGTTACCCTCCACCGTGCTGCAGCTGGAGGCGGTGCCGGTGTACTTCAGCGTGTGAATGCCCATCTGCTCGCCGCTGACGTTAAACAGACCGCCGCCGCTGTTGCCGCTGTTGATGGCCGCGTCCACCTGCACCATGGTGTTGGTGATCGTCTCCCGGCGGCCATACTTGTCATAGCTGGAGGAGGACACCGCCCGGTTCAGCGCGGACACAATGCCCGTCGTCACCGTACCGGCGAACTGCTGCCCCAGCGGGTTGCCGATGCAGATGGCCCAGTCGCCCACCATCAGCGTGTCGCTGTCGCCCAGCTTCACGGCGGGGAGCTTCAGGTCAGGCGCGTAGAGGATGGCGATGTCAAGGTTCTCGTCGTAGGTCACGACGGCCGCGTCGTAGCGGTCAGGCTCGTCGGAGTTGTCCTTCGATACGGTGACCTTCAGGGAGGACGCGTCCTCGATTACATGGTAGTTCGTCAGCACATAGCCCTCGCCGACCACCACGCCGGAACCGGTCGCCGCTTCTACCTCCTGATATTGGGGCTGGGTATTACTACCGCTGCCCCGATTGCCGAAGCCAAAGCCGAAATAATCACCCCAGGTGCTGCCGCTGCTGCCGTAGCGCACCATCTGATAATTGCTGATGCCGACCACGCTGTCCTGCACCTGGGCAATCGCCTGGGTGAAGGGGCTGGTCACAACGACCTTCTGCGTGTCTTCCGCCTGCGCTGTCGGATTGGTCGCCAGCGTCGCCGCCGAACCAATCATGACGCATACAACCGCCACGGCGATGTAGCCGAGCAGGTTCTTTTTCCACATCCGTTTCATCATCAAAACCCTCCTTCGTGGTTGATGACTGTATGATACGATGGAATTTTGTCCGTCTCGTGAACGAAATATGAACAGTCGTGAAAAGAAATCAATATTTTTCCGCGCTTCGCAGCGCCAGACTGGACAGCACGCCCGCCGTCAGCCCGGACAGGGCGCAAAACGCGCCTGGCAGCGGCTGCGCGACGCAGAATGCGGCAGCCAGCAGCACGGCGGGAATCGCGGGCAGCGCCGGCGCCCGCCGGGATTCCCGGATAGCCTGACGCACGCACAGCGTCGCCGCAAAGGCCAGCGGCCACGCGGCCAGCGCGGTCGCGCTTGCCTGCCCCACCGCCGATAGAAACAGACCGCCCGCGCCCGCCCCCAGCGCCGCCACCGCCAGCGCCAGCAGCGCCGGAACCAGTCGCGGCCCTCGCGTCGGCAGCGGGGCGGAGGACAGCAGCAGGCTCGCGCCCAGGAGCAGCTCAGCCGCCAGCGCCCCGACGGGCGACGCGGCCAGCACGGTCGATCCCAGCGCGGGCAGGGCGGACAAAAGCAGCGCCCAGCGCAGCCGGGCCGGACGGGCGCGCTCCGCCCGGAATGCCTCTGCGACCTGCTCCGCCCAGTCCGGCGCGTCGCCGACCGCCCAGGGCGCATCCGCGCCGATGTGGAAGGACGCGTCCGTCGCCTCCGGCGCAATCGCCAACTGCCGGGCCGCCTCCGCGCGATTCAGCAGCGGATCAGCGCCGGACAGCCCGACGGTCAGCCCCGCCCGGCGCAGACAGGCGACGGAAGCCGCCGCGTCCTTCCTCGGCGCGTCGCAGAGCGTAAGCGCGCCCAGATAGGTGGGCGTGCCGTCGCCTTCGGCCTGCATGGCGTAGGCGCGTCCGGCCGCGCCGCGCAGCCGCTCGCGGTCGTCGGCGGTCATCGGACGCGCGACGCCGTCCCAGATCATGCCGCAGCGCTCGGCCAGCGCGGATGGAGAATCAGCCAGAAAGTAGCGGCGAACCCGCGCGCCGTCCCGCACGGCGACCGCGCCGTCGCCCGGCTCCGCGTCCAGAATGCGCATCCGCGCCGGAGAAAAACCCAGCGGGGTCAGCGCGGAGAGCAACGGGGCGCGCGCTTCCTCGGGGAGCAGCGGTGCGGTCGCCGCGGCGGCGGCGCACAGGAGCAGCAGCCCGGAGTTTGCCCGCAGCTTCAGGCCCGCCTCCGGCTCAAAGGGGAGGGCGGCGGCTGCCTGCGGCTCCGGCAGAAAGAGCAGCGATTCGTCCACCGCGGCCAGCGCGCGGTTGCGCTCCTGACGCGCCAGCGGGGGATGCGCCAGTTCGCCGGAGCGTCGGAGCGTCCATAGAGCGGGTATCAGGCCGAGCGGCAGCGTCAAAGCGCAGGCAAGACGCGCGCAGGACGCGGGCAGCAGCAGCGCCGCCGCCGCGCAGAGAGCGCACAGCGCCAGCGCAAGGACAAGCGGCGCGCGACCCTGCCGCATAGCGGCGCAAAATCTCCTGATCATGCTTCACCCCATCGTTTTGTTCACCATCGCCGGGTTGAGCAGAAACTCGCCGCCCCAGTACAGCGTGCCCCCCAGCGTTTCCACCGCCTGCCCGTCAAAGAAGAAGCGCGTCCGCCGCAGCCCCTTGGCCTCGCACAGCGTGTTGACCACGCCGTAGCACAGCGTCTGCTCCCAGGAGGCGGCCTCGGTGCGGATCATCTCCGCCGCGCGGGCGGACAGGTTGAGCAGCAGTGTGTCGCCTTCGATGGCCACGCCCAGGATGTCCGCGTCGCTCAGCCCGTCGGGGAACAGCGGCTCGACGCCCGCGTCCGCCTCGCGCTGTGTCGGCCCCGCCAGCAGCAGGTTGAGCAGCGCCCGGGGGTTTGACGCGTCCTCGGGACGCATGGCGCGCAGCACGGGGGTCAGGCGGTCGCCGGAGGCAAAGTACAGCGTCGTCTGCGCCATCAGGAGCGCCGCGTCTCCCCGGCGGGTGTGGAGGCCATCCTCGTACACGCACAGGCCGTGGACGTCGCTGCGCAGGCTGGTGATGAGCGCGTCCCCGGCGAAGAACCGCACCGCAGTCACGCCGGGAACAAAGGTTTCCAGCGTCATGGCGATGGCGGCGGCCAGGCAGACCGGATCCACGCCGGCCTCGCGCCAGGCGTTTTCGACGCTCGCGCCGAAGTGGAGCGTGACGATTCGTCCGCCGTCCTCCTGATCGAGGATCTCCGGGGCGAGGATCATCTGTCGGCTCAGGTCGGGCATGGCGACGGCGCCAAGCGCGAACTGCGCCCCGGCGGACAGGGCGGAAATCAGCCCTAACACCTGCTGTTGGGCGCTCTGCCCGGCAAAGGACAGGTTGCGCGTTTCGGGCACGACGCCCGCGCCGCCCTCCAGCGGGAAGTACAGCGTCGCGGCGCTGGTCAGCGGCGTAAGCGCGGGGTTCTCGCCCAGCGGCGTGCGCCGGGCCTCCATCTGCTCCCACAGCACGGGCAGCTCCTCGCCCGGATGGGCGGTCACGCTGCCCAGGGGCAGGGTGCCGGTGATGTCCATGCTGACGGGCCGGTCGGCCACCAGCAGGTTGACGTAATGGATGTCCGGCATGGCGCACAGCGTGGCGGCCAGGGACAGGGCGACGGTGTACAGCTCGCTGTCGCTGAGCTGGAGCGCGGTCGAGGTCAGGTTGACGGTGCACACGTCGCCGGAGGTTTCCACGGGCCGCGGGCCATAGAGCGCCAGCGGCGATTGACCGTCCAGCGGCTGGACGCCGTCGTCGCCGGGATAGGTCAATAGCGCCCGGACGGCGCTCTCCGCGCTGTGACGGCCGCTGGACAGCGAAGCCTCGGCATAGCGGGTCAGCAGACGCTGCCCGTCCGTGCTGGGCAGGGCGAGGGAAACCAGGCCGGTATAGGCCAGCGACGCGTCGCCCACCGGCGCGTCATAGGGGGAGGAAGCGGGCGGCAGCGTGGCCGCGGGCTCGGACGCGACGGGCGCGCCGACATAGGCGCAGCCGGTCAAAAGCGATATACACAGAAGCAGCGCCGCCAGGCGTTCAGGCATTTTTCTCACGGTCGCACCTCCAGCCAGCCGGTGAGCTGATTCAGGCTGATACGCCACAGCCCGCCCTCCCGGCACAGGCGAATCACACGCCCGGCGCGCTCCTCCCGCTGCCCGTCGGCCATCAGCACGTCGGCGGACAGGGTGTAGGTCGCCTGCGCGCCGCCCTGCTGCACGCTGCCGCCCTCAAAGGCGTAGGTTGTCAGCGCGGGCAGACTCTCCATCGCGGCGACAAAGTCGTCGTAGGACACGCGCTCGTCCCCGGTGACCGGGTCGTGCCTGGCCAGGTAGCGGTACATGCGCAGCCAGTCCCGCTCCTGCCACAGGGAAAGCGCCACGTCCAGCGTCACGTCCGGGGTGAGGAGCATCGTCTCGTCCCGCGTCATCGGGCCGACGAGGCCCTCCTGGCCGGACAGAAAATACGATTGCCGAAGCCGCAGGCTGTCGGTGATCGCGCCGTCCTGCTCGACGAGAACCTGCACCTGATCCACGTCGCAGTTCTCGGTCACGGTGGCGACCAGGCTCTGCATACACAACACGCGGCGCAGGGCCGATTTTGAAGCCCAGTCCGGGTCGATGGCCCAGTTTTCCGGCTCGTCGGGATAGCGGTTCATGATCTGTTTGGACAGGGTGACGAACAGCGTCCGCCCCTGGGTGACGGTGGTGCGCACCCGCGTGCCCGCCGGGAACAGCGCCGTCAGGTCGGCGGAGCGGGTGCCCGGCCCGGAAAGCAGCGCCGTGAGCAGCGACAGCTCGTAGGGCTGGCTGGGCGACACGGTGATCGACCGCGTTTCCGGGGCGAGGTACGGCTCGTCCAGATAGCGGAAGTACAGCGTGGCTTCCGCCTGACCGTCCAGCTCGGGCGGCGCTTCCGCCTCCGGCAGCACGGTGTCGACGTCCGGCACCAGGGTCGCCGGCGCGCGGGGGCCGCCCAGGGACGGCGCGGCGCAGGACGCAAGCGTCAGCGCGCAGCAAACCAACGCGATCAGCCGGGCAAAGCGTTTCATGCCGCTCCCTCCTTTCGCGTCAGGGGCAGGCGCACCGTGAAAACGGAGCCTTCCTTCGGCTTGCTTTCCACCTTGATCGTGCCGCCGTGGAGCGCCACCAGCTGCCGGACGATCGACAACCCCAGTCCCGTGCCGCCCGTTTCCCGGGAACGGGCCTTGTCCACCCGGTAGAACCGGTCGAAGATGTGGGCCTGATCCTCCTTGGGGATGCCCACGCCGTTGTCCTTTACGGTGAGCACGGCCTCCTGGCCGTCCTTTTCCAGCCCAACGTCGATCTGTCCGCCGTCCGGGGTGTATTTCAGGGCGTTTTCGGTCAGGTTGTAGATCACCTGCGAGAGCTTCGACCGGTCGCCCGTCAGCATGACCTCCGGCGCGATGCGGCTTTGCAGCGCTTGACGGCGCTTCTCGGCGGCGGGATGGAGCAGGCGCAGGGTTTCCTCCGTCAGCTCGGAGAGGTTGAAGCGCTCCGCCTTGAGCGTCAGGCGATGGTTGTCCAGCTGCGTCAGCGTCAGCAGGTCGCCGATGATGCCCGTCAGGCGGTCGATTTCGTGGTTCATGTCGGTCATGAACTCCTGGCGCAGCTCGGCGGGCATATCCGGCTGGTAGATCATGTTTTCCAGCAGAATTTTCATGGTTGTCAGCGGCGTTTTCAGCTCGTGGGAGGCGTTGGAGACGAACTGGTTCCGGCTCTTGTCGAGGTTTTCGATCTGCTCGGCCATAGCGTTGTAGCTGTCGGCCAGCACGCGCATCTCCCCCGAGGCGCGCACCTTCACGCGGACGGACAAATCGCCCCGTCCCATGCGCTGGAGGGCGCGGTTGAGCACGGTGAGCGGGTTGGTGATGACGCGGGCGAACACCAGCGCCGCCAGCAGCGCCGCCGCCGCCACGACGATGAACACCGTGATCAGCTGCCGCTCCACCGCGTCCAGGCTGGCCATCATCTCCTGCACCGGAGAGACGAGCAGCACCGCGCCCAGGCTGCCCCGGGTGCCGATCAGCTCCGCGGCGCAGTAGGCGACGTGCGCGCCTGCGGACGAGTCCGCGAGGCCGACGCCGCCCGCGTCCAGCCGGTGAATGCCGTAGGCGGACGAGCGCCCGCCCGTGAGCACGGAGAGCACCTCCGGCAGCGACAGCCTAACGCCGCACAGCCGGGAGAAGCTGTCGTACTGCACCTTGCCGTCCTGGTCGATGAGCAGCAGGCGGCCGCCGTTTTCTCCGGCGGAGGAAACGAGCGCCTCGTTGACCGCGTCGGAGGAGGCGGATTGAAAAAGCGGCGCAAACGTCGTGGCCAGCCGTTCCACTAAGAGGCTGTCCTGACGAATGCGCTGCTCATACAGGTAATTGCTCACCAGCCCCGTCAACAGCGAGGCCATCACGGCAAAGGACGCGCCGACGATCAGCAGGAAGGCCAGCAGAATCTTCCACCGGATGCTTGTCAGCGGCTGCATTTTGTTAGTCCTTGTCCGTGAAATAATAACCAACTCCCCACTTGGTGAAGATGAACTCCGGGTTGGCGGTGTCCCGCTCGATCTTCTCCCGCAGGCG
>CAZRLM010000134.1:0-7251 GCA_964600835.1 uncultured Oscillospiraceae bacterium | reverse complement strand
TCTTTACTTCCACCCACGCGCTGTCCGCCATGGAGCTGGTGCCGTCCTGTGCCACGCAACATACCCGGGCGAAGAACGAGGTGCAGTTCGGATAATCGTCGGCCTTGAACGGGATCTTCGCGCTGCGGAAGTCGTCAGCGCCAAACTTGGTCTTCAAGTCCCACGGCGTATACTGGGCAGCCGTCAGGACATTCCATGTGTTGTCGAACACATAGAACTCCATATACGCCATCTCACCGGCACCCTCATACGTCGGCGCGAAGTAGACCGTCTCGCCGCTTCCGGCGGTGCAGGAGGTGCGATCCGGCGTCAGTGCCGTCACCCGCAGCGAAGAACGGCTGGCAGTGTTGACAACTTCTTCCCCGGAGGGCAGCGACGGCGCAACAACCGGCGGCTTCGTCGCGTCGGCGGTGATTCCGTCGGCAAGGCTGGGAGCCTCGACAGGCGTTTCCGTGACAATCGGTGCTTCGGTCGCTGGGGCTTCCGTTACAACCGGAGCTTCCGTCGCCACCGGCTGGGGCGCGACAACGGTCGCAGCGGGCAGCTTGCAGCCCGCATAGTCCGCGCAGTCATTGCCGCAAGCGGCCTCGTGCTGCTGCACCTCAGCGGCGGACATCATCGCAACGCGCTCTGCCTTGACCCACTTCTCGATCACGGATGCGCCGTCAAACACGGCCACCTGGACGGCGGACTTGTCGTCAGTGCGTTTCGCGGCGTACACAATTGCGTCGCCGTCCAGCGCCCATGCTTCGCCCTGCAAGGCAGGGCTGTCGTAGAGCTTCGTTCTGTCAATGACCCACGCATAGCCCGGATTGAACACATCCGGAGCTTCGGTTGGCGCTTCCGTGGACACTTCGGTCGGGGCCGCGATGGGTTCCTCGGTCATAGCCTCCGTCGGCGCTTCGACGGGTTCCTCGGTAGGCGCTTCCGTCGGCGCCTCAGTGGGAGCCTCGATCTGCACTTCAGTGGGTTCCTCGGTAGGCGCTTCCGTCGGTGCCTCAGTGGGAGCCTCGATGGGCGCTTCGACGGGTTCCTCGGTAGGCGCTTCCGTCAGCACCTCTGCCGGGGCTTCCACAGGCGCTTCCGTGGTTTCGACGGGCATGAAAGACGCGTCCTCCGCGAGCACGTCGATGGGCGCGATCGCGCAGCACAGCATCGAAAACGCTACCAATAAACTTGCCAGACGTTTATGCAACACAGCAGTCTCCTCCCATTTTTCATGGATAATGACAGTATACCAGAAAGCAGAAGAAATTGGAAGCTTATTTCTCAAATTTTCCAAAAAGGCATCCGGAAACACCACCGCTCTCCTTCGTTTGTCCTCTTTGCGCCGTGCTGCCCAACACGGGAGGGCCAGGAGGGCCAATTGGCCCTCCTGATGGGGTTCAGGGGCAAAGCCCCCTGGGGGCTTGCAAGATGAAGGAAGGTGTTGTAAAATGGGATGGCAACCGATATTTTGGAAGGGAGCGAGTTCCCATGACGAAGCTGGAAATGGATCTGCTGGACATTCTGCGCGAGGATTGCCGCCTGCCGCTGGAAAAGCTGGCGATTATGACCGGAGCCACCACGGCGGAGGTGGCGGAAACCATCGACCGGCTGGAAAAGGAGCGCGTCATTCTCCGTTACAGCCCGACGATCAACTGGGATCTGACGGATCGTGAGCGCGTCGAGGCGATGATCGAGGTACGCGTGCTGCCCCAGCGGGATATGGGCTTCGACGCCATCGCCAAGCGGATTTATCGCTTTGAGGAGGTCAAAAGCGTCTATCTGATGAGCGGCAGCTACGACCTGCTGGTGCTCGTCGAGGCGCGCACGCTCAAGGAGCTGGCGCTGTTCGTGTCCGAAAAGCTGTCCACGCTGGAGGCCGTGACCGGCACGGCGACGAGCTTTGTGCTCAAGCGCTACAAGGAGGAGGGCGTCATCTTTGAGGGCGATAAGTCGGATAACCGGCTGGTGATCTCCCCGTGAATTACGACCGCTATCTGAACGCCGCCATCGCCGCGGTGCCTCCCAGCGGCATCCGCCGCTTCTTTGACCTGGCCGCCACCATGCGCGACACGATCTCCCTGGGCGTGGGCGAGCCGGACTTTATCACCCCGTATCACATCCGCAACGCCGCCATCAACAGCATTGTGGACGGCGAAACGCAGTACACCCCCAACCGTGGCCTGCTGTCCCTGCGCAAGGAAATCGGCCTTTATCTGGAAAGCCGCTATCAGGTTTCCTATGATCCGGAGAAAGAAATCCTCGTCACCGTCGGCGCGAGCGAATCCATCGACGTGGCGCTCCGGGCCATCGTCTCCCCGGGGGACGAGGTGCTCGTCCCGGAGCCGAGCTACGTCAGCTACAGCCCCAGCGTCATCTTCGCCGGCGGCACGCCCGTCGGCGTGGAGACCACGCAGGAGACAGCCTTCCGCCTGAGCGCCGACGCGGTGCGCCGTGCCGTTACGCCGCGCACCAAGGCGCTCATCCTGCCCTACCCGAACAACCCTACCGGCGGCATTATGGAGCGGAGCGACCTGGAAGCCCTCGCCCGCGTGGTCGAGGAAAGCGGCATTCTCGTCATCAGCGACGAAATCTATTCCGAGCTGACCTACGGCGACCGCCGCCACGTCAGCTTTGCCTCCCTGCCCGGCATGAAGGACTACACGCTGACCATCAACGGCTTCAGCAAGTCCTTTGCCATGACCGGCTGGCGCGTCGGCTACACCTGCGGGCCTGCCGAGCTGATCAAGGTGATGACGAAGATTCACCAGTACGGCATTCTCTGCGCGCCCCGTCAGGGACAGGTCGCCGCGCTGGAGGCGCTGCGCGTAGGCCGGGAGAACGGCTATGAGGACGTGATCCATATGCGGGAGAGCTACGACCGCCGCCGTCGGCTGATGGTCGATTCCTTCCGGCAGATGGGGCTGGAATGCTTTGAACCGCTGGGCGCGTTCTATGTGTTCCCGTCCATCCGGCAAACCGGGATGACGAGCGAGGCGTTCTGCCAGAAGCTGCTGGAGGAGAAGCGCGTCGCCTGCGTGCCCGGCACCGCCTTCGGCCCCTGCGGCGAGGGACACATCCGCTGCAGCTACGCCACCGCCCTGGACAAGCTGAACACCGCCCTGGACAGAATGTCCGACTTCCTGCGCGAGGTTGGCGTGGGATGATTTTCCCCCTGCGCTTCGTTTGGATGAGGGGACGCGTCCGCGCCGCCGCTTCATCACCGGAAAGAGAGGAAGAATCCATGATGCGAAAACTGCTCCCGACGCTGCTCTGCCTGCTGCTGCTGACCGCCCTGCCCGCGCGGGCGGAGGAGGAGCTGTCCCTGGAGGAAATTCTGTCCGGCGCGAACCCGGAGGTCGTGTCCTCCACGGTGATCGTCGAGCCGGAGGTGATGCTCGAGGACGGCGAGGACAGCGAAAGCATCTACGAGAGCGACGGCTCCGTGCTCATCACCGTGACCGGCACGGGCGACTTCACCGTCGGCGGCGACAGCCGCAAGCGCAGCAACATCTTTGACGAGGAGCTTGCGCGGCACGACGGCAACATCCAGTTCGCGATGCGAAACATCCGCGACGTTCTGCTTGACGACGATCTGACCATCGTCAACTTCGAGGGCACGCTGACCGAGTCCACCTATGTGCCCTCGGACAAGCGGGAGAACCAGTTTCTGTTCAGCGCGCCGCCCTCCTATGTCTGTCGGAAAACGGCGTGGAGGCCGTGTCGCTGGAAAACAACCATGTGATGGATCACGGCGAGGAAGCCTATCAGGAGACGATGGACACCCTGCGCGACGCGGGCATTGTCTACTCCAACTCCGCCGAAATCGGCGTAATCGAAGTGAAGGGCGTTCAGATCGCCATGCTCAGCTATTTGTGCATCGACCGCTACAACAAGCTGTGGGACGTGGTGCCCGCCGACATTCAGGCCGCCAAGGAACAATATCCCATCGTGATCGTCAGCTTCCACTGGGGCAACGAAACCTACTATCAGCCCACGGACAATCAGATCAAAATGGGCCGCCTGGCCGTGGACGCGGGCGCGGATCTGGTGCTGGGCCACCACAGCCACCGCATTCAGCCCATCGAGCAGTACAAGGGCGTGTACATCTGCTACTCGCTGGGCAACTTCTGCTTCGCCGGCAACCGGAAGCCCAGCGACATGAGCAGCTTCCTGTTCCAGACGCGCTTCCGCGTCAAGGACGGCGTTGTCGCCAACGAGGGCTTCCGCATCATCCCCATCCGTATTTCCAGCCGTACCGACCGCAACGACTTCATCCCCACCGTGCTGGAGAAGGACACCGCCATCGACAGCATCCTCTCCACCCTCGCCGAAAACGGGCGCAAGCTGGAATACGCCGTGCCGTCGTATCCGACAAGCTGGGAATAAATCAAAGATTGAAAAAGACGCTGCCTCTCGCCGATGTCGTGAGGGCAGCGTCTTTTCTTATGTGGACAGCGTTTCCTCCGGCGCGGGCAGCGCGGGGAGCTGCGGCGGCTGATCGAGCGCGTCCAGCTCGGAGGACAGATAAACGATGTGCGCCACGGTGGACACGACGCTGCGCAGGATGCGCCATTCCTCCGTCATCCGGGACACGGGCGGTTCCGGCGGCTCCGGCAGCTCAAAAAGCCGCGCCACGTCGTATTCCAGCGCGCCGCAAAAGTAGTCATAGGCGATTTGCCGGGTATAGGTGCGGCGCTGCATCTCAAACAGGCGGCAGATGTGTTCCATTGACAGCACGTTTTTCGTGATGCAGATGAAAAACAGGCAGGCAATCTGATCCGCCGTGTACTGCTTGCGCACCGGCGGGTCAATGTAGCGCTTCTTCACATAGTTGCTGATCATGGAGGACGTGACCGTCATGCAGCCCAGCGGCGTCAAAAAGCGGTTCAGGTATTTCACCGTCTGATCCAGGTACAGCCCTACGTCCGGGATTTCCCGATAGCGCGGCATCCGAAAGGTCGCAATCATCCGTTCCATGCGCTCGTCTCCTTTTGCAGAATCAGTATACTTTCTTTTTTCAAAACCGTCAAGAAAGATTTCATTCTGCTCTTGACAGGTTTTTATGAAACTGGTATAGTGTACCTTGCAATCAGTTTTGTAAAAACCGATTGGCGATTGAATGAAAACCGAGGAAGAACGTGCCGTTATGCGAAAGATTGTTGTAGATTCCTCCGCCGACCTGACGGCGCTGCCGCAGGCGTGCTTTTCCACCGTTCCGCTGACGATCCACAGCGAGGGCGACGCGTACCGGGACGACGAATCGCTCGACGTCGCGGACATGATCGTCCATTTGAAGGCGCGCAAGGGGCGCGTGACTACTTCCTGCCCGGCGCCGGCAGAGTGGCTGGCCGCCTTTGGGGATGCGGACGAGGTGTTCTGCGTCACGATCACCAGCGCGCTCTCCGGCAGCAACAACGCCGCGCAGGTGGCGGCGGCGGATTATCAGGCGGCGCATCCGGATCGACGGGTGGTGGTGGTGGACACACTCTCC
Source organism: uncultured Oscillospiraceae bacterium (assembly GCA_964600835.1). Lineage (GTDB taxonomy): Bacteria > Bacillota > Clostridia > Christensenellales > Aristaeellaceae > UBA11524. Next base: position 1,772 of record CAZRLM010000134.1, on the reverse strand, counting down.
GCCGGCCCGGAAGTCGCGCTTATCGCCGAACGCCTCGCCCAGGGCGCGGCGCTGTCCTTCGACACGCTGGCGGAGGACGTCGCCCGCTACCTGCGCAGCACGCGTCTCGTGTTTGCGCTGCAATCCATCCGCAACCTGGCCAACAATGGCCGGGTCAGCCCGGCGGTGGCGGCGCTTGTCGGCCTGCTGGGCATCCGAATTATCGGGCGGGCCAGCGACACAGGCGAATTGCAGCCCACCGGCAAGTGTCGGGGCGACAAGCGGGCGCTGGCGGAGCTGGTCGCGCAGATCGAGGCGGAGGGCTGGCACGGCGGACGGGTGCGCATCCACCACTGCTGCAATGAGGAAGGTGCTCAGGCGCTTCGGAAGCTCCTGATGGAGCGGCATCCCGACGCGGAGATTGTGGCCGCCCCGACGCGCGGGCTGTGCAGCTTTTACACGGAGGACGGCGGTCTGCTGATCGGCTTTGAAGTCTGAAAAATCGCGTTTTGTTTCCTGTCTCTTACAATTTTATTGTCTTTTTCCCTTGCTTCCCCACCGGCGGATGATGTACAATAAACGTATCATGCGAAAGGGGGGCTTTTTGTGCGACGATGGCTGCTGTTGGCGATCTGTCTCCTGTTCCCCGCGCTTTCCGCGGCTGAGTCCGCGCCCCTTCCGCTGGTTGAATGCACCACCGTCGAGGACGTGATCGAGCGTCTGCTGATGCCTGACGACGCGGGCGACGGCACCTATCAGCCTGTGGAAACCCAGGCGGGGTATATCCGGTACATATCGCAAAACAGCGCGCGCGATCCCGCCTTCTGCCCGGACTACTGGATTGCCGACACGCCCGGCAGCGAGCTTGATCTGACGCTGGAATATCGTCCTGACGGCAAGCCTTACGCCTATTATTCCGGCAATATGTGCACCCGGGCCGTCTACTCCATGGCCATGAGCTATCTGGGGCTGGATTGCAGTCCCGGCGGCATGAGCCTGCAGCTTGACAGCCGCGACCTGACCGAGCCGTATGACAAGACGACGGCGCTGCTGGACGGCGTGGAGCGGGTCAAGTTTAAAAAGAACGCCTTTGTGCAGATGTTTGAACAGTACATTGCGGACAGCCGCTTTTCCCCGGTTTACATTTATCTGCGCAAGCCCAACGGCCGTTATCACGCGCTGTTGGTGGTGGCCCGCGAGGAGGATGGCCGTTACCTGGTCGTTGATCCCTCCGTCCATCTGGTGAACGGCAAGCCGGTGTATGTGTATGCCATCCGCTTTGACAAAGTGTATCGCACGATCATCAACGGAACCTTCGCCCGGGAATACAAGGGCAGCCTGCTGCTCTCCTGCCATCAGTGGCGACTGACCGACGTGTCGAGCGCCCCGTAAGCGCTTGACAAAGTCCGCCCGTTCATCTATAATATCGCCGCAAAAAACGACAAAAAGGAAGGGCGGGTTGCGATGACACTACGCGAGCTGAAGGTCGGAGAAACAGGCGCCGTAACCACGGTCGGCGGAGAAGGCGCGCTGCGGCAGCATTTTCTGGATATGGGCGTGATCCCGGGGGCCGAGGTCACGCTGGTCAAGTATGCGCCCATGGGCGACCCGATGGAGCTGCGGGTGCACGGCTATGAGCTGACGCTGCGCCTTGCCGACGCAGCGCAGATTGAGGTACGCCCGGTCACGGCCGCCGCCGAGCAGGAGAAGCCGGCGCGCGCGCGCACGCCGCGGGCAGAGCACCCGGGCCTGGGCGAGGGCGGACGCTACCACGAGAAAGCGGACGAGCATCC
>CAZRLM010000133.1:0-7293 GCA_964600835.1 uncultured Oscillospiraceae bacterium | reverse complement strand
CCACGCCGCCGATCAGGATTGGAACATCATGGTAGGCCTGCCGAATGCGGTTGCAGTAGACGATGGTCGCCCGGTCGGGGCGCATTCCACCCTGACCGCCGGGGGCGTAGGCGTCCTCGTGGCGGCGCTTTTTGGCGACCGTATAATGGTTGACCATGCTGTCAATGACGCCCGCGGTAACCAGAAAGCCGAGCTTCGGGCGGCCGAAGCGAGTGAAGGCGGACGCATCCTGCCAAGGCGGCAGGCAGAGCATGGCCACGCGATAACCGGCGTTTTCCAGAATTCGGCTGATGATGGCGTGACCGAAGGACGGGTGGTCGACATACGCGTCGCCGCAGACATAGACAAAGTCTGGCGCGTCCCAGCCCCGGGCGGCGACCTCCTCCGGCGTAACGGGCAGAAAGGTTTGATTCATGGCGTTCCCTCCGAGCCTATTGTAAAAGAACCCGGCGGGCTTGTCAAGGAAAGACTTGCCCGGGTCGCCGCGCCCGTGGTATAATGAACATAGAAGAACAATCTGTCGTTTTTTGAAGGAGGGAGCATCATGACGCAGGAAGCGCTGCTGCGCCTGCTTGCCGAGCTTTCGCTGGACGAGAAGGTGGGGCAAATGTGTCAGATTGATATGTCCACCTTTCTGGCGGACGCCGGTTCGCCGACCGGTCCGATGGCGGAGTTTCACCTGACGCGGGAGCAGATTGTCTGCGCCGGAAGCCTGATCTGCGGCGGCAACGCGGACGCGGAGGAGTTTGCCCGCGTGCAGGAGACCATTCGCCGGGAAGCGCCGCACGGGATTCCGCCGCTGATCATGTCCGACGTGATTCACGGAATGCGCACCATCTTCCCGATTCCGCTGGCGCTGGGCTGCACCTTTGACGAATCGCAGGCGGAGCGGATGGGGCGTGTCAGCGCGGTGGAAGCGGCGGCCAGCGGCATCCATGTGACGTTTGCGCCCATGGCGGACGTGGCGCGCGATCCCCGCTGGGGCCGGTGCATGGAGAGCCTGGGCGAGTCGCCCGCGCTGTGCGGCGCAATGTCGGCGGCGATGGTGCGTGGCCTGCACGGCGACGGGCTTGCGCGGACGGACACGCTGGCGGCCTGCGCGAAGCATTTTGCCGGCTATGCGCTGGTGGAAGCCGGGCGGGAGTACGCGCCGGTGGACGTGAGCCGGACGGAGATGTACAACACCTATCTGCCGCCCTTCAAGGCTGCGCTGGACGCGGGCTGCGATATGATCATGCCCGCCTTTACGCCGATCGACCGGATACCTGCCGTAGCCAACCGCTGGCTGATGAACGGCGTGCTGCGCGGCCAGTGGGGCTGGCAGGGCGCGGTGATCTCGGACTGGGGCTCGACGGGTGAGCTGGTCGTCCACGGTCTGGCCGAAAATCTACGGGAGGCGGCGAAGCTGTCCTTTGACGCGTCGATGGACATGGACATGATGTCCTTTGCGTATATTTCCGAGCTGAAGGGACTGGTGGCGGACGGTACGATTCCAATGGAAGCGTTGGACGCGGCGGTGCTGCGCATTCTGACGCTGAAAAACGAGCTGGGGCTGTTTGAAAACCCTGTCAAGCAGGCGAAGAGCGAGGAACAGCGGCGGCTGTGCCACCTGCGGGAGCATCGGGAAGCGGCGCTGGACGCGGCGCTGCGCAGCTGCGTGCTGCTGAAGAACGACGACGTGCTGCCGTTGCAAAGCGGCGCAAAGGTTGCCCTGGCGGGCGAATATGCCGACAGCCACGAGCTGCTGGGCGGCTGGGCCGCTGACGGCAGAAGCGAGGAAACCGCGTCCCTGCGACAGGCGTTTGCAAGGGAGCGTCGGGTGACGCTTTGCGACGTGGAGGAGGCGGATGTGATTCTCTACGCGACGGGCGAGCGGCAGGCGGACGTTGGCGAGGCGCGCAGCAAGGCGTTCCCCACGCTGACAGCGGCGCAGCTGTCGACGCTCCGGCAGCTGAGGACGCTGGGTAAGCCGATTGTCCTGCTGCTGCTGTGCGGTCGTCCGCTGATCATCCACGACGCGCTGCCGCTGTGCGACGCGGCGCTCAACGTCTGGTTCCCGGGCAGTGAGGGCGCGGAGGCCATCCGACGGCTGCTCATGGGCGACGAGGCGCCGTCCGGCCATCTTTCGATGACGATTCCGCGCAGCGTTGGACAGATCCCCATTCATCATGACGCGCTGTCCAACGGTCGGCCAGATCCGCATGACGGCAACACATTTGTCAGCCGTTACCTGGATGAATCCAACGAGCCGGAGTTTCCCTTCGGCTTTGGCCTGAGCTATACGCGCTTTGAGGTCGGCGCCGCGGCGGTGTCCGCGGAAAAACTAACAGGGGATGAAACGGTGCGCGTTGACGTGCCGGTGAAAAATGTCGGGACGCGTGAGGGTGAAACGGTGATTCAGCTGTATGCCCGGCTGCGCCACGCGCCGGCCATAACGCCGCTGCGTCGGCTCGTTGGGTGGCGGCGGATCCGACTCGCGCCCGGCGAGGAACAGACGGTTTCCCTGACGCTTGCCGGACGGGACTTGACGATCTTCGACGGCGAGGGCAGCGTCATCCCGCTTTCCTGCGTGTGCGATCTGGCGGCGGGCGAGGACAGTACCGCGCCCGTCAAGGTGTCGATCAAGCTGACCATCCAATGAATCAAAATTGAAAGGAGATTTTCATATGACGAACATTCCGACCCCTCACATTACCGCCAAGAAGGATGACTTTGCCCGCACGGTGCTGATGCCGGGCGACCCGCTGCGCTCGAAATTCATCGCCGAGCACTTCCTGACCGACGCGCGGCTGGTGAACAATGTGCGCGGCGTGCAGGGCTATACCGGCGAATACCATGGAAAGCGGGTATCCGTGATGGCCTCCGGCATGGGAATGCCCTCCATCGGTATCTATTCCTACGAGCTGTTCAATTTCTACGGCGTGGAGAACATCATCCGCATCGGCTCGGCGGGCATGATCAACCAGTCCCTCAAGGTGCGGGACATTGTCGCGGGCCTGAGTGCCTATACCAACTCCAATTTTGGCCGTCAGTTTGGCTTTGAGGGCCATCTTGCGCCCTGCTGCTCATGGACGCTGCTCAGCGCGGCGATGGAGGCGGGCCGCCGCCTGGGACAGGAGCCTGTGCCCGGCGCGCTGTATTCCTCCGATACGTTCTACGATGAGTCGACGCCCACCGTCGCTTTGCAGAAGTTAGGCGTGCTGGCGGTGGAGATGGAGGCCGCAGCGCTGTACCTGAACGCCGCCCGCGCAGGCAAGAACGCCCTGTGCCTGTGCACCATTTCCGATAATCCTTTTACCGGCGAGGAGCTTTCGGCGGAAGAGCGTCAAAACACCTTTACCAAGATGATGGAGATTGCGCTCGAGATCGCGTAAACGGGACGATACCGTTCAGGACGATGAACCGAAGGAAGGAAAAAGCAGACTGATCACGTTTTTCCTGCTGAAATCGATCGACACAGGCAGGAATCGACAAAGAGACTGTCGAAATTCAAATGCGGTCTGTCAAAAAACTAACAATTCCCACGGAGGTAGGAGGATTCATCGTGCCGAAGTTTGATACAAACGTCCAGGAGCTGAAGTACAAGGTGCTTCGCGAGGTGGCGCATCTGGCGAGGGAGGATCACCTGCGGGAAGGGCTGCTCTCCATCCCGGAGACCATTGTTCCCGGCCCGCAGCCGACGATGCGCTGCTGCATCTATAAGGAGCGCGCCATTGTGACCGAACGCGTGCAGATGGCGATGGGTGGTCATCCGGGCCACACCAGCGAGGTCGAGGTACTGCCGATTGCCTGCGACGAGTGCCCGGTCAGCCAGGTGACCGTCAGCGACGCATGCCGCGGCTGCATCGCGCATCGCTGCGCCAACGCGTGCCCCAAGGACGCGATTTCCTTCCCGCATCACACGGCGCAGATCGACCACAACAAGTGCATCGCCTGCGGCCGGTGCGTGGCGGCGTGCCCGTACAGCGCGATCACCAAGAATGTTCGCCCCTGCGAGCGCGCCTGCAAGCCCGGTGCGATCAGCATGGACGAGAACAAGAAGGCGCATATCAATGAGGAAAAGTGCGTCAGCTGCGGCGCGTGCGTGTACCAGTGTCCCTTCGGCGCGATTGTGGACAAGAGCTACATTCTGGACGTGGTTCGTCTGCTGAAGGAAGCGAAGCAGGAAGGCGCCGGGCCGCTGTACGCGGTCGTCGCGCCGTCCATTTCCGGTCAGTTTGGCGGCGTAACGACAGGACAGGTGGTTTCCGCGCTCAAGCAGATGGGCTTCTCCAGCGTGCTCGAGGCGGCGCTGGGCGCGGATATGGTCGCCTACTGCGAGGCCAAGGAGCTGAAGGAACAGGGCTTCCTGACCAGCAGCTGCTGCCCAGCGTTCGTCACCTACATCAAAAAATTCTATCCGAAGCTGATTCCGAACATTTCCCATAACCCGTCGCCCATGGCGATGATGGCGCGGGTGATCAAGAAAGCGCATCCGGACAGCCGGATTGTGTTCATCGGGCCGTGCGTGGCCAAGAAGGGCGAGATCAAGCAGGAGTCCGTGAAGCCCTATGTGGACGCGGTGATCACCTTCGAGGAGCTACAGGCGATGATCGACGCGTATGACATCGACCTGACCGCCATGGAGGACGACGTGCTGAACAACGCCTCCTACTTCGGTCGAATTTTCGCGCGGAGCGGCGGATTGCGGGATGCGGTGGAAGAAGCGCTCAAGGAGCAGGAGGTTTCCCCGGAGGAGTTCAGGCTCAATCCGATTTCCTGCAGCGGTCTGGAGGAGTGCAAGCTGGCGCTGCTCAAAGCGACGAAGGGCATCCTGCCGGAGAACTTCATCGAAGGCATGGCCTGCGAGCAGGGGTGTATCGGCGGCCCGGGCTGTCTGACCCATGGCGTGAAGGAAAAGGCGGAGGTCGACAAGTACGGTCGCCTTGCGCTGGAAAAGAAGATCAAGGAATCCATCGTCATCTTCGACGTGCTGGGTATCGACCCGACGGCGGAGGACAAGGCGTAAGCGATCAAGCGATAAGAACGAGGAGGAAGCAAGCATGGTCAAGGTCAGCATTTGCGTAGGGTCGGCGTGCCATATGAAGGGCGCCTACGCGACGACGCAGATTTTTCAGGACGAGCTGAAAAAGGCGGGCATCGCGGACAAGGTGGAGCTTTCCGCCAGCTTCTGCATGGGCGAGTGCAAGGACGGCCCCTGCGTCCGCGTGGACGGAGTGAAGTTCCACCACGTCGACCAGGATCGGGTCGTCAGCCTGATTCAGGAGGAAATTCTGCCTCGGACGGAGCAGGCGTAAGGCGGAGGAAGCGGCATGAGCATTATCCAGCTGAAAGAAGCAAATTGCAAAAACTGCTACAAGTGCATCCGCCACTGCGATGTAAAGTCCATCACGTTTCATGACGACCAGGCGCATATCCTGGAGGACGAGTGCGTGCTGTGCGGCAAGTGCACCATGATCTGCCCGCAAAACGCCAAGCAGATTCAGTCCGACGTACAGAAGGTCTGCGCGATGATCGACTGGGGCGAGCAGGTCTACGCGTCGATTGCGCCGTCCTTTGTCGCATCCTTCCGCGGGGTGAGCTTTGCGCAGCTGTCCGCGGCGCTCAAGCGCCTCGGCTTTGCCGGCGCGGAGGAAACGGCGATCGGCGCGACCGCCGTCAGCGCGGAGTACGCGCGCATCACCGAGGCGCATCAGACGCCCAACCTGATCACCACCTGCTGCCCGACCATCAATATGCTGGTAGAGAAGTATTTCCCCGATCTGCTGGATCAGCTGGCTCCGGTGCCGTCGCCTGCCGTCGCCCACGCGCGGATGCTCCGCGCGGCTCATGGCGCGAATGCGAAGGTCGTCTTTATCGGGCCGTGCATCTCCAAAAAGCAGGAGGCGATCACCAGCGGCGCGATGGACGCGGCGCTGATGTACGACGAATTGAAGGACTGGCTCCGCCGGGAGAACATCGCCGTGGATGGCGAGGAGGATCCGGAGGCGCTGGAAATGCACCACACCCTGAGTCGCGTCTATCCGGTGCCCGGCGGTGTGCTCAAGACGATTCCGGCAGAGAAGCGCACCCACTACATGGCGGTGGCCGTGGACGGGCTGGATCGCTGCATCCAGACGCTCAAGGATATCCGCGAGCATCACATTACCGGTTATCTGCTGGAGATGAGCTCCTGCGTCGATTCCTGTGTGGGCGGCCCCGGCATCCGCAGCCATGATGCCACGCCCTTCCTGGTGAGCAAGGTGGAGGTGTATGCCTTCTCCCGCCGCAAAAACGGGGGCGAGCTGCCTGCGTCGGAGCAGGTGAGCGTCGACATGGCGGAGGAGTACAAGCCGCAGCAGGCGAAAAAGGCGATGCCGAGTGAGGAGGAGATTCGGCAGATTCTTCGCTCCATCGGCAAGAACACGGAAGCGGATATGCTCAACTGCGGCGCGTGCGGCTATGACACCTGCCGTGAGAAGGCAATCGCCGTCTATCAGGGCAAGGCGCACCTGAAAATGTGCCTGCCTTATATGCGTCAGCGGGCGGAGTCGATGTCCAACACCATTCTGGACAACACGCCCAACGGCCTGATTGTGCTGGACAAGCAGTTCCGGTTGCTGCAATTCAACCGCTCCGCGGCGAGCATCCTGAATCTGGACAACAGCTGCCTGGGCATGGACATCAGCGCGTTCCTGAACATGGACGAGCTGGCTGCCATCCGTGAGACCGGCGAGCGGGTGATGGGTGTGCGGTGCAAGACAGCTATCTATGACGTGATGGTGGAGCAGAGCATCGTCGCCATTTCCGACCGGGAGTACCTGGTGCTGTTCAAGGACATCAGCGCGGAGGAGGAAAGTCTGCGCGAGATGGACAAGATGCGCCAGGAGACGATCGCAACGGCGCAGGCGGTAATCGACAAGCAGATGCGCGTCGCGCAGGAGATCGCCAGCCTGCTGGGCGAGACCACCGGCGAGACGAAGGCCGCGCTGCTCAAGCTGAAGGACAGCATGGGCCAGGGAGGGCGGCTATGAGCTACTTTATCGAGACAAGCTGGGACAGCCTGAACCATTATGGCGAGGAGCTGTGCGGCGATAAAGTGGAGCTGATCAAAAACGCGGACGGCAGCGTGCTGCTGGTGCTGTCCGACGGCCTTGGCAGCGGCGTGAAGGCGAACATCCTGGCCTCGCTGACGAGCAAGATCATCGCGACGATGGTTTCCGCCGGCGCGCCCCTCAAGGACGTGGTGGAAACGGTTGCGTCCACGCTGCCGGTGTGCAAGGTGCGGCAGGTGGCGTATTCCACCTTCACCAT
>CAZRLM010000132.1:2776-7347 GCA_964600835.1 uncultured Oscillospiraceae bacterium | reverse complement strand
TGAATCCATAGTCAGGCAAGATGATAAATGCGCCGCAGCTCCTCGGTCATCTGGCCGTCGTCATTCAGCAGAATCAGCGGCGGCTCCGGATGGAGCGTCGGCTTTGCGCTCTTGACGGCCTCGATCAGCGCCAGGCTGGCGGGCTGATGCAGGCTTGGATAGACCAGACGATAGCGCTTCGGCTCCAGCCCTGCGGCTTGCAGCTGGGTCATGACGGAAAGCAGTTGCGCGGCGGGGTACACCAGGGAAAGCCTTCCGCGCCCCTTCAAAAGCCGGTATGCCATGCGGAACCAGGCGGAAAGCCCCCGATCGGTCTGCTGACGCGCCAAAGCTCGCGCCTGACTGGCGCTGACCGTTGCCGCGCCCGGCAGCGCATACGGCGGATTGCAGATCACCGCGTCCAGCGTTCCGGGCGCAATGGCTTCATCCGCCCGTTCCACCGGCAGCGCGCGCACCGTCACCCGATTGTCCAGGCCGTTGATCGTCATCGTTCGGCGGGCCATGTCGGCCAGTTCGTTTTGAAGCTCCAGCGCTTCAAAGCGCGTGCCCTTCCCTCGACCGATCAGCAGCAGCGGCAGGATCCCCGTCCCCGTGCCGAAGTCCGCCACCGCATCGGACGCGGCAATCCGGGCAAAGTCCGCCAGGATCACCGCGTCGGTGCAGAAGCGAAACCCTTCGCGTTTTTGCAGGATGCGCAGACCGCCCAGTTGAAGATCCTCCAAGGTTTCATCCGGCGCGATCAATTGGACAGCATCGTCAGATACTTGGTCATGCAATAGCCTTCCTGCCCCCTGAAAACGATTTTGCACCAGTTTGTTCCGGTCTGCTGGACGGAAACCAGCTCGCCGATGGGCATCGTGGCGACCAGCTGGGCGCTCAGCGCGCACCACTGCCGAAGGTTCACCATGCCGGATTCCGCCGTGACCTGTGCGATGCGCCCCGGCGTGTCTGTCAGGGTCGCGTCGAAAACCTCACCCGCGCCGGAGGAGCCGCTGAAGGCGAGATACTTCGTCATCACAAAGCCAGCCAGATTGCCATACTGCACGCCTGACCAAACGTTCCCTCTGGACGTAACCGTCACTTGCGTGCCCCGCGGAATCTCTGTCAGCACGCGCGAGGTAGCAATAGGCTGCTCGCGCAGGTTCAGCCCGCCGCTCTGCGTGCTGACCGTCGCCGTCTCCGCCGCGCTGCTGCCTCCCAGCCGGATAAACCGCGTCGCCACATAGCCGATGATGTTCTGATAGCGCACATAGCTCCATGTTTCGCCATACTGGAGCAGCGTAAGCTGCGCGCCATTGGCGACGGAGGTGATGACCGCGGCCGTATCGCTGGCTTCCTCGCGCATATTGAGCGATCCGCCGCCGGTATGCACGGTCGCGGTCTGCGCGGAGGTCGATGGCGCGGACGGCGCGGCGGTCGGTTCGCTGGGCTGGGCCGCGCCGTCAAAGCGCAGGAATTTCTCCATCACATAACCGTCTACGCCCTGATAGCTCGTCTTGCTCCAGCCGTTTTCTCTGTGTTCAATCGTCAGGCGCGTTCCCTGCGGGATGGACAGCAGCACCTTCGCGTCAGACGACGGCCTGTCGCGCAGATTCAGCCCGCCGCTGGCCGTGCTCACCGTCGCGCTTGTGCCGGTTGATGACGCGCCGCCTGATTCCATCGTCAAATAGCAGGACATTGCGTAGCCTGTTTTTCCGTTATAAATGACCTTTGTCCAGCTGGCCCCCTGCTCGAGCACGCTGACCCGCGCGCCCTTCGGGATGGTACCCAGCACCATACTGCCCGCCGTGGGTTGGCTGCGCAGGTTCAGGCTGCCGCTGGATGTGGTGACGGTCGCATAGCCGATCACTGTGCCGGACTGCGCGTCTCCGGGAAAGGTCAAATACTGCGTCATCACATGGCCGGTCAGGCCGCCGTAGCGCACCGCGCACCAGGCCGCGCCCCGCTCGGTTACACGAATGCTCTCTCCCTGTGGAATGACAGCCAGCACTGCCGCTTGCAGCGACGGCTGCTCGCGCAGGTTCAACCCGCCCGCGCTGTGGACGACCGCCTCCGTGCCGTCCGTGGTTGGCGGCTCCGGATCAGGCGCAGGCGTTACAGTAGGCGGTTCGGCAGGCAGATCGACGCTTTCGCCAAAGGACAGGAACTTCGTCATGATGTAGCCCTGCATCCCGCCAGCGCTGACGTAGCACCAGCTGCCATCGTTGGCCAACACGGTTACGTCCGAGCCGTGGGGCAGCGCCGCCAGCACGCGAGCGCTGGTGGACGCCGTTTCTCGCAGGTTGACCGTGCCGCTTCCGGAGGGAATGCGGACGATTGCCGCCGTCTGGCTGACGGAAACCTTGCCGGGATAGCTGTCCCGCCAGGCCAGGAAGTCTGTCGATACCCAGCCGACTCGCGCGCCATATTGAACCTGCGCCCAGGAGCCGGAGGTTGTGAACACGCACAGCACAGACCCGTTGGGAATCGTCGCCGCAACGTTGGCCGACAGGGACGCGTCCGTCCGCAGGTTCAGCGAACCGGAGCAGGACACGAGCGCCCAGCGGGCAATATTGGTTGGCTGCGCGTCGGAGGAAGAGGGCGGCGTAGACGAGAAGCTGAGATACCCCGTCTCGATATAGCCGTTGATTTGCCCCAGACGAACGAGCGTCCACCGCTCCTGCCGGGCCAGCACGGTCACGACGCTGCCGTTGGGGACGGAGGTCAACACTTTTCCGTCCGAGGAGGGCGTATAGCGCAGCGGGGCATAATCGTTGACCCCAACGAGGCTGACCCGCGCCTGATCGCCAGCGGAGGGCGTGATCACCGCAGGCGTGTCCGTTGTCGTGATCGTGCCGCCGCCGTTTGACACCGCGTCAAGAATCGTGTGCGTAAAAACGTGCTGCATCCGGTAGCTGTTGCTGTAATAGAAGCCGAGAATTTCATCGTAGGTGTAGCCCAGCGCGCTCATCTGCATCGCGCCGCGCTGGCTCATGCCGATGCCATGACCGAAGCGGCGCGCATACAGCGTAAACACAGCGCTGCTCTGCTCCACCGACCACAGCTCGTTTTTCGCGGTATTGATGCTCATCCCCAGCAGCGTCTCAAGCTCCGAGAAAATGTCGCAGGTCAGCGTCATTTGACGCGATGTGCCGCCAGAGGTCGCCGTCACGTCAAAGTCAAGCTTCGTATACAGTCGGCTTGGCGACGGATACATCGGCGAATGAGGTGTGATGGCGCTGATATAGGTCACGCGCGCGCTGCTGTCGCCCGTCGCGGCCTGCGCTTTTGCGTTCAGAAGCGCCGCAAGCTTGCTGTTTTGGGCCGCAAGCGTATTATCCGCATAAACGGTCGTTTTGCGCGTGACAGAGGCCGCATTCTGCTTATCGAAGGGATCGTCCTTGACGGACAGGTAGTCGTAGCCGCTGGATCCCCACAGGTTCCTGGCGGATTCCGTCTGCCCGCCGTTGGAGGCAGTGTAAAAGGTGGACGTCAGCGCGCCGTCGTTCATCAGCACGATGCCCTTTGTGGCTTCCACCGCCGCTGCACAGTTGGGCGTTGTGTCGGAATTGCCGTAGTACACCTGATCGTTAGTGGTATCCACCACGTCGTAGAGTTGGTTTGCGCGGGTGTTCATCTTGTTCAGTGTATAAGTACGCGCGGCCACGGCCTGCGCCTTCAGCGCCTCGCCGCCGGCGGAATCGCCCATTTCATAGGGCAGCACGCCTTTCAGGTAGGATTCGATGTACACATAGACGATCGGATACAGCCTGTATGCACCGGAGGCTGATTTGGCAACAAGCCGCAAGTCGCCCGGATACAGGTTTCCCGGCTTTTTCCCCTGCGCGATGCGCAGCCCGCTGTCCCCGCTGGCGACATGGCGGCGCAGCACGGCCTCCTGTCCCAGGGCATAGGTCTGCCCGTGAACCGTCAGGGAGATCTGTCCAGAGGACTTGTTGAAGGCGATGCGCGCCGTGTCGCCGCCCGAAAGCGAGAGCGTGGTATTGCCGCTGATGGAATAGCTGCCCACCACCGTCACGTCCAGCGCGGACAGGTTCCCCATGGAGGACAGATAGACCCGCACCATGCCGTTTTGCGCCTGCGTATTGCGCTCAAGCGGCGCGCTGGAAATATCAAGATCAATCCCGCTACCAAAGGCGGAGCTGGCCGGACACAGCAGCAGCAGGCAGACGAGTCCTATCAAGAGACGTTTCATCCGGGCTGCTCCTCCTTCCTTTGGACGCTTCTCCGCGCCGATTTGCCTTGATTGTATCACAAACCTTCGACGATATCCACCCTGTTTCATCATAATCCCATGCGATTTTCTGCTTTTTTTGTCTTGTTTTGCTGCTTGCCGCACAAAAAAGACAGGCGAATCACTCGCCTGTCCTGAAAAGCACGGGATTACTCAGCCTTCGGCTTACGGGCGCGGGGCTTTTTCACAGGTTCCGCTGGATCAGCGGATGCAGCTTCTGCTTTAGGCTTGCGGGTACGAGGCTTCTTCACGGGCTCTGCCGCGTCGGCGGGCGCCGTTTCGGCCTTGGGCTTGCGACCGCGAGGCTTCTTCACGGGTTCTGCCGAATCGGCGGGCG